>JAZDES010000225.1:0-31145 GCA_043808585.1 Pseudomonadota bacterium
AGCGAAAGCATGGCTATCTCTTGGGAATGGTCCAACAACTCCACGTCCTCGAACCCCTTTATTAAACCCTGGAAATGATTCCAGTCTTTTTCACGGTTGGCGGCATTCACCACCAGCAAATACTCCTTTTCGACAAAACGATAGAGGTAGACATCATCTACAGCCCCACCGGTTTCATTCGGAATAATCGTGTACTGGGCACCCGTCACCCTAATATCCAAGGCCTCGGCGTTATTGCTCAAGACATGTTGGAGAAACCGGAGTGCCCCTTTTCCTTTGAGGATGAATCTTCCCATATGCGATACATCAAAAAGCCCAGCCTTCTTGCGGGTGGCCAGATGTTCCTCTACGATTCCAGCGGGATAAAATATCGGCATCTCCCAGCCGCCAAATTCAGCCATCTTGGCGCCCAGGGCCAGGTGCCTGTCGTAAAAAATAGTTCTTTTCAGTTCGCCCATAAATCATCTCCTTTCCCATTTGGTAACTCTCCACGGGGTTTGGGCCCCTGCCCTGCTTTGCTCCGAGCTGGAGGCCGGCCCAGGAGGCTTCCCGGCCGCATGGCAATGGTCTACCCGCAGACCGGCACCCGTGAACAATTACGGGTTTTTCTATTATCAGGCGCGCCGATCTTCGTCAACTCAATAAAAATGGAGTTCCATCTACTCCCAAGTTCCCAGGCCTTTGAAAAACACTGAACCATTAAAGACGTTTCCATACATCCCTCGGTAGAAATTCTTAAACATCCAGTTCATTGAGGACCTAGGATCCTGGAAAACGGCGTTGAGACAATTGCATTCACATCTACGATGTGCTAGTTAATTGCCATTCAGCTATACTCTGTAGGTCTACTGGGCGTCTTCCTTTGAGGGAGATAAATTTCAAAGAATTCTTGCTAAGGAGAAATGCTTATGAAAGAAATCAGTGAATTAATCCTACCCGAAGACCTCCGCTATGCAAACGATCACGAATGGGTCCGTGTAGAGGGCGAGAGGGTTAGGGTCGGAATTGACGATTATGCACAGGATCAGTTAGGGGACATCGTCTTTGTAGAGTTACCCGGGGTGGGTGATACCTTTAAAAAGGGACAGGAATTCGCAACCGTGGAATCGGTAAAGGCCGTTGTGGAATGCTACCTTCCTGTCAGTGGCGAAATTCTCGCTGTAAACAAAAAGCTTGAGGAATCCCCGCAACTGATGAATGAAAGCCCTTACGGCGACGGCTGGATGGTAGAGGTCGCGCCCAGAGACCTCTCCGAAATGGACACCCTTATGACAAACACCGAGTGTCTGGAAAGGCTGAAAGGAGCAAATTAAATGCGCTATTTGCCCCATACTGACGAGGACATAGCCTCAATGCTTGAGGCTGTGGGGGCCAGGGATCTCAACGCCCTCTTTTCAACAGTCCCTGGAGATTGCCGTTTGAAAGGAGATCTGGATCTGCCAAGACCTTTGAGCGAATGGGAACTGGACAAACATATGCAGACCCTGGCTTCTATGATGGCAGTGAGCCCCGGGTATAAGGTCTATGTGGGGGCCGGAAGCTATGAGCACTTTATCCCTGCCTCGGTCTCTTACCTTCTGGGCCGATCCGAGTTCGTGACATCTTATACCCCCTACCAACCGGAGATGAGCCAGGGGACGCTCCAGGCCATCTATGAGTACCAGACCCTTATCGCCCGACTCCTGGGCATGGAACTGGCCACCGCGTCCCACTATGATGGCGCCAGTGCCTTGGCCGAATCACTGCTGATGGCCATCAGGGTAACCAGGCGGACAAAGGTGGCCGTCTCGAACCTTATTCATCCCTTATATCGCCGAGTAGTTAAGACCTACCTTGAGCCAACCGGCTACGAGGTCATTGAACTCCCTTACCTTAAAGAGGGTGTGACCGATCTTTCAGAACTTAAGGGGATGGATGATCTTGCTGCGGTTGCGATCCAGTCGCCAAATTTCTTTGGATGCATCGAGGACTTGGGGGAGGCTGCCAGAGAGGTTCATGACAGGGGGGCCATTCTTGCGGTCTCCTTTACCGAAGCCCTCGCCTACGGTCTCCTTAGGAGCCCGGGGAGTCAGGGGGCCGACATAGCCTCTGGAGAAGGTCAGGGCCTTGGCATTCCCCGCTCCTTTGGCGGCCCCGGACTTGGAGTTCTCGCCAGCGGAACGAAGTTCATGCGTAACCTCCCGGGCCGTCTGGTAGGGCAGACCCAAGACCTGGACGGGAAAAGGGGGTTTGTCCTGACCCTCGGCACCAGGGAACAGCATATTCGCCGGGAAAAGGCCACTTCTAATATATGCACCAACAACAGCCTTTGCGCCCTGGCAGCAGCCATGTATATGGCCTCTTTGGGGGGTACGGGCATGCGGGAACTTGCCTGCCTCAACCACGACAAGGCCGAATACCTCAAGGCTGAATTAGGGAAAGCGGGACTTAATATCAGCTTCCAGCGCCCAGGTTTTAACGAATTCGTGGTGGAATTCCCCCCAGGTTTTGGGGAGAGATACGACCGTCTCATGGAGAAAGGGATTCTGGCAGGGCTTCCCCTGGCCCCCTATTATCCTGAGCTTGCCGGTCACTACCTCTTGTGCGTAACGGAGGTATTCTCGAGGGACGACTTGGACGCCCTGGTCAGGGAGGTGATATCATGAAAGAGCTCTTGGGCACTCGAGGCCTTGTGCTGAATGAACCACTGCTGTGGGAAAAGGGCAAAAAGGGGAGGCTCGGATTTTCTCTCCCCCCGCGTGATGTGGGCTCCTTCCCCCTTGAGCAGGAACTCACAGGTGAGGGACCGGACTTTCCTGACCTGAGCGAGGTTGAGGTGGTACGCCATTACACAAGGCTCTCCCAGTGGAATTTCGGGGTTGATACTGGAATGTACCCTTTGGGTTCATGCACCATGAAGTACAGTCCCAAGACCAACGAAAGACAGGCCGCACTTTCAGGCTTTTCAGGGGCACACCCACTCCTCCCGGAAAGGCTGAGCCAGGGTGCATTGAGGTTGATGTTTGAACTGGAAAAATACCTTGCCGAGATTACGGGGATGGATGCCACAACCCTTCAGCCAGCTGCGGGTGCCCAGGGAGAAATGACCGGGATGCGCCTTATATACGCCTTCCACAAGTCTAAAGGGGCAAGGCGTTCAAAGATCATCGTCCCGGATACGGCCCACGGGACAAATCCTGCCAGCGCGGCCCTCTGCGGGTACAGCCCCGTACCCGTAGGCTCCAACGAAAAGGGGATACTTTCATTGGAGGCCATTTCTGAGGTCATGGACGAGGAAATTGCCGGAATCATGATAACCAACCCCAACACCCTCGGGCTCTTCGAGGAAAATATTCGAGGGATTGCCGACATCGTCCATGCGAAAGGGGGGTTGGTCTACTGTGACGGTGCAAACCTAAATGCGGTTATGGGCGTGGTCAAGATGGGAGAGATCGGGGTCGATGTGATGCATCTGAACCTGCACAAGACCTTCTCCACGCCCCACGGCGGAGGAGGCCCAGGATCTGGTCCCGTGTGTGTGAAAAAGGACCTTGTGCCATTCCTCCCTGTCCCGCGCGTTGCAAAAGAGGACGAGGTATATGTCCTTTCTCAAGATTACCCTGAATCAATTGGAAAGATTCAGGCCTTTCATGGGAACTTTGGGGTCATGATAAAGGCATACAGTTATATCCTGAGCATGGGGCCGGAGAATCTCAAGAAGGCAAGTCAGCTTGCCGTCCTAAATGCAAACTATGTAAAGGAGAAGCTGAAAGGGGTTTTGCATCTCCCTTACGACAGGCCGTGCATGCATGAATGCGTGTTTTCGGACGCGAATCAGATGGCCTGGAAGATTACGACCCTGGACATGGCCAAGAGGCTTATGGACTACGGTTTTCACCCCCCCACCGTCTATTTTCCCCTGGTGGTTCATGGCGCAATCATGGTGGAACCTACTGAGACGGAGTGTAAAGAAGACCTGGACCAGTTTATTGAGGCCTTAAAGGCCATAGCAAGAGAGGCCGAGGAGGCACCTGATCTCCTTCGCGGGGCCCCGAGTAAGTGCAAGGTAAGGAGGCTGGACGAGACAGCAGCGGCCCGCAAGCCTTGTCTTGCCGGGTAAAATGCCATGGGATTGGCGATTGTTGGAGCGAAGCGGAAATCCCGACCCGTCGGGGAAAATCACCAGACAACTTCCTTAAGGCCATAGCCTTCCTTTCATGGCTAGGCAAGGGATATCTCAAGTGGCGGATCAACCCCTAAAAATAGTGGTCGTTGGACTCGGAGCGGGCGGGCTCTATGCCTCAAAGAGCGCCCTTAGCTACAACCGCAAGTGCCATGTCACAATCATTGAAAAGAGAGATTTTGACCAGTTCTCTCCTTGCGGTCTCCCCTTTGTAATCGAGGGGGTGGTAAAGGACTTCGATGACCTCAAGTACGACGTCCCTGAGATAAGAAACAAGCTTACCAAGCTCCTCGGCCGTGAGGTGACCTCCATTGACAGGGAGGCCAAGAATGTCAGGGCCGTGAATCTATCCACCTCAGAGCCAAGAGAGATCAATTATGATTCACTGATACTTGCAACGGGTGCATCTCCCATCAATCTCACTATTCCAGGGGCAAAGGAGCTTGAGGGGAAAGGGGTCCATTTTGTATCAGACATCCAGAACAGCATGGCCCTCCTGGCAGAGGCGAAATCATCGAAGATGAAAAGGGCCGTTGTGGTAGGTGGCGGGGCCACGGGTCTTGAGGTGGCGGTGGGACTGAGGAAACTGGGGCTTGACGTAGTGGCAACCAAAAGGACTGAGCCCCCATTGCCTCGAAACCTGGACCCTGAGATGGGAAAGGTTATCGTTGAACATCTGGAAGGCCTGGGAATAAGGGTCTTATTTGGCAGGGGAATAGACCGCATAAACGGGGTCAGGGGCGTTGAATCCGTGGAGATCGCCGGTGAGACTATCGACTCTGACATCGTGGTCATGGCAGTTGGGATGGAGGCCAACGTCAAACTGGCCGAAATCATAGGGGCAAGAACAGCAAGAGGAATGGTCCTAGTCAATAACAGGATGGAAACCACGGTCGAGAATGTCTATGCCGTAGGAGATCTGGTTCAAACCTATTCCCGAATAGATGGGACTCCTACAGTTATGCAACTCGCCACCTCCGCCTACCGACAGGGCATGACGGCAGGGATTAACGCCGCCGGCGGGAATACCTCCTACCCGGGAGCTCTCAACACGTTTCTTACTGTGGTGGGCGGTCTGGAAATAGCCTCGACAGGATATACCTCGGAGAGCGCCATGAGATTGGGTTATGATGTCAAGGCCATTTCCACCAAACGAGAGATAAGGCCTCACTATATGCCAGCCTCAAAGGATATAAACCTGAGGGTCGTGGTGAATGCAAGTGACGGGAAGATCTTGGGGGCCCAGGCCGTTGGAGAAGAAGGGGCCGGATGGAGGATCAATCTCTTTGCCCTGGCCATACACGGCGGCATGACCCTTTATGATCTCATGGACGCAGAGCTCTCCTATAACCCGCCTGTCTCCCAGATGTACGACCCAGTCTCGCAGTTAGCCGAGGTAGCCCTGAAGAGGCTCGGGCTTCCGCCCAGGGAATGCAAAAACGCCTTCTTTCCCAGGATGAAGGGGGAGAAGCCGGGCCAAGGCATGGGGGAATAACGTTTGACGCGTAAATCGGCCCTTAAGAGATGGTTTATTACCGAGATCCCTATGATAGAGTATACGGAGGCGTGGGATCTCCAGGCCAGACTCGTATCTGCGAGAAAAGACAGGGACATTGACAAGGATATCGTCCTCTTGTTGGAACACCCGCCGGTTTTTACGCTTGGCCGGAGGGGAGGGATAGAAAACCTCTCGGTCTCAGAGGACTTTCTGGAAAAGGAAGGCATTTCTGTTTTCCAGGTGGAGCGGGGTGGGAACATCACCTTTCACGGTCCGGGCCAGCTTGTTGTCTATCCCATAATAGACCTTAATGACGCACGGCTGGGCGTGACCGATTATGTTGACCACCTGGAGGAGGTCATGATTCTTGTGGCTGCGGACTGGGGGATTAGGTGTCAAAGGAATCCTCTCAACCGCGGCGTATGGGTGGCCAATAAGAAACTCGGTAGTATCGGAATAGCCATACGCAAGGGGATCTCCTTTCATGGCGCCGCACTCAATGTCAATCTGTCTCTCAGGCCCTTTAGCTGGATAAACCCCTGCGGGCTTCCGGGCATCGGCATGACCTCTCTGGAGCAAGAACTTGGACGAAGGCTATCGATGGATCAGGTACGCCGGGGAGTTAAACGACACATAGAAACGGTGTTCGGGGTTGAACTTGTCCCAAAAGACCTCCAGGGTTTGTTTGAAAATCATTTGGCCCCTGGATTCCCGCCCCTGTTCAAGCCAGGGGCAGGCTCTACGCGGAAATGACGAAATAAGCTAAGTACCTGTCATTCCCGCGAAAGCGGGAATCCATAAAAATCAATGGGTTATGGATTTCTACCCCCTGTTCAAGCCAGGAGCAGGTTCTTCGCAGAATTGACAGAACTTTGGACTGTTTAGTTACATTTGCATGCCAAGAGATATCTCAAAATATCCGGCACATTTCCGTCTGGAGGGGAATATGCACCTGTCTATTTCTGGATTCATGCGGTAATTAACGCCGATCTCCTTCAACCAGCACCCTATTCTAAAAAGGGGGCCACATTCATACTCATCAATCACGCCCAGCATCTTCACGCCGTTATATGCAAAGCACCCTTTTTCACTAAATTCCCAATGGAGGATGTTCTGATCCGGGAAGGTCCATTTAACGTTCATAAAATCCGGAATCAGCAGGTCAGCAACGTTTGAAAAAAATGATTTTAGCTCTTCAAATGATTCAATTGCCTTCTTTGACAAACCCATGGCCTTCTTGAACCTCTTGACCTCAATCGGGGCCAAAGACTGAATTGCCAGCTTGTTTACCTTATTGGCCGATTCGATTCCAAATTGAGAAAAGGTATTGAAAAACCACATCCCATCGTGTGTCATCCAACATTTGCCCAGGAGTTCAACAAGCCCCCTCTTATCCAGTTGATCAATCAAATTCATGCGCCAGGTCTCCTTTGTCTCCAAAGCCTTCGGCCAAGGCCAGCATCAGCTCCGTTTTTTGATAATTTCCAAAAATGAGGTCAGTCTGCTGGCCGTGTGCTCGGGAGAATAATTTCGCTCGTCGGTCATATCCCCTTCAAGGTACAAGGTGGGGAGACCTTTCAGCTTCATTGCCTCCCTGATAAGCGGGAAGGCCGTGTTTTCGTGATAGCAGGCCGGCGTTGCAAAATGGATTACGCCGTCGACCTCATACTCTTCGGTCATTTTGCTCAGGCTTTTCACCCTTCGATCAGCTGGTCCTACCATGTAGTTTTCGAGAGCCTTGTGAGCCATGGCCTCAAAAGGATGGTCTTCATCAAGTTCGGACCACCAGACGTAAGCCGCTTCGGCCATTGGCACGCTGGCCCCGTTTTCCTTGAGGATTTTGAAGATATTGGTTTGCTGGACAGGGACCCAAGGAAACCACAAGACCCTGAACTCCTCCGGTAAGGCTGTCCCCTTTTCGATCCGTTCCCTCAATTCCTCTATGAGCATTTCATGAATCTTCTCTCTCGTGGGACTGCCCCAGAAAATGGCCCCGCCCAGGGCAAGCAGGCAGGCCCTGGTTCCATCCCAGGGACATGGTTTAGACTTCATCAGATCGTTTATCTGTAACAGGGAGGCCCGAGCCCGGTTTGAACTCCGGATGGCCTCTTTCAACCGGTCGAGATCTAGCCTTTGTCCGGTCACTTCCTCAAGTCTCGCGGAGATGCCTTTCAGTTGAGCCATCACATATCTTAATGATGCCTGACTGATCTCATTGGGCACGTCAAAGAGTACACTCTCTCGGCCTTCATTGCGGGCCACGATTTCGTTGGCCCTGGCCTTGCCGTGGCAGTAATAGCTGGAAGTCAGATATAGATCCCCCTTGGGAAGCATGCCCTCAAGCTGGCAGCCGATAATCAGCCTGTCAAATGAACAGATATCACGGGAGTAACCACGATTCTCGGATATTTTCATGAGGGTCGAACCATGGCCACTTGTTGCGATGGGCAGGTTGTTGCAGGCAATTTCAAAATCAAAGGGCACTACGTCAAACGCCCAGAGCAATTCCGTGGGGAAGGCGTATCCGGAGACATAAACAGTCTTGATATCATCGTCGAACCCGCGCAAACAGGTGGAGAAGAGTTCTCTGAGGAATAGATCAAACCCGCGCGGCTTGGTAGAGAATTTTTGCTCTATGAAAGCCAAGGTTTTCTGATATTCACTCTTCATTTTTGTCCATCTCCGTAAGTAAAGGGAAGGCTAGTCCATCGAACTTCGTATCATTTCCTGAAAGGCCTCGACCCTTGTTCTTATGCGCTCGATGTCACCCAGCACATAATCGTTTTCCAGAACCAAAAAGGGAAGCCCCATATCTTTCAGGAGCTTTTCAACCTCTGGCGTTTCGAACAGGGTGTAATCGCAGAACTTGAGACCGCTGCAAATGACTCCCTGAACGTCATATTCTCTGATTAGGTTCCCAATCCTCTCCAGCCTGGCCTCGAAGCCAGGCATCCTGTCGCAAGACGGCTTAAGCAAATATCTCCTGGCCAAGGCCTTAAGCGGGCTGGAGGAATCCTCAACTAAATCGGCGTAATGTCTTAGTCCATTGCATGAATCAAAAAGCACAATCGAACACTTGACCTTCTCGATTATTTCAAACAGGGCAGGTCTATCCAATACATTGCCCATTACCAGTATTCGTGGCTGTCCCTTCAAGTTGGGAAGGGCCCCTGCTGGACGATCGGCAAAATCCTTTAGTAGGGCAGTGGTTTCATTCTTTGGCCTGTTTCCTTCACTGGATAAGATCGATAGCAGTTCGCTCCCGTAATAACGAGGCGGGGCCTCTTTCTGGTTCTCAAAGATCTGCGCGACCCATTTACGGTGGTCATTCATCAGCGAGATAGCTTGGCCTATTTTCTTGTCCGTTATTTTTACTCCGAAAGTGCCTTCAAGCCTATTCTTCAGATCGACAAGGCATTCTTCAAAATAGAGCAATGCATATTCGTTGGTGTTCCTGGGTATTTCCAGCATATAGGTAAAAGGCGTACTCACATAGTTCGTCCATAGGTCGTATAGCCGGCGCATTCCATCACAGGAGTTTGCAAAGACGATCCCGTCCAAATCGTTGAACTTGAGCCTTAGGCCGGAGTCCAGAAGGTTTTTCACATAAGGACAGAGATTGGAAAAGACATATCCATCCGCTTCTCTTACCCTATCGGCCTGACCCTTGAGCCTGATCGGTTGCAAACCGGCGGCAAGTATCAGCTCTTCCGGCACAAAAGAACATAACCATCCTATCCTTTTCTCTCTCAACTCACCGGCTAGTCGGCCCATGACGCTCCTCCTTTCAAACCTAATGGAGCTTTCCTAAACCTGAAGAAAACCATCATGTGCATCTCCTCATAGACGTCAATATTGGGATTCCTTCGATCGACTTCAATCGACTCCAGCAGACTGACCCTAATTGTCTTGAATAGAGATTGAATCCAGAATATGGTCGATTAATCTCTCAACCGATTTTTGGTTTAGCAGTTTTCTGGCAAATATGAGCTTGGTAATATTCATAAGGATACCCACACCGTTTAGAAGCCAGGACATGGTTTCCACGTCCACGTCTTTTCTGATTCGCCCCTGTTCCTTTCCCTTCTGGATGACCCGCCCTATGAACTTCATGTAGCTGGCATGGTCCTTTCGGAGGCGTTCGGCAATCTCCGGGTCGCTGACTTCAGAAATGGCCTGGAACTGGACCTTGAGTTCATCCGGATGCCTGATCATTCGTTTGAAGTAGGTCAACCCCATATTCCGGAGGGCCTTCAGTGCATCGGGCTCTTTGTCTACCTCCTCTTGCCAAAAGGCAGTAATCCTATCGGACATGTGCTGCAGAATCTGTAGATAGATGGATTTCTTGGAGGGAAAATGTCGATAGATCGCAGCTTCTGTAATATCGATCTCAGCTGCGATATCGGCCATCCTCGCGGCACGATAATTGGAGCGAGCAAAGACCTTTACAGCTGAAACAAGGATCTCTCTCTTTCGCTCTTTTGCAGGGAGTCTCTTTTTGGCCATCTCATTACCTTCCGGCTTATTAGTTAGTACTTACTAACATATTAGAACAGACAATGAATCATGTCAACCCTTTTTTAATGTGAGAAGAGTCACAGTATGAGGGGGAAGAGATCAAACCCAAATAAGGCCCAACTTGCAGTTGACTTACTGATTGCTGGTGTCTATTGTAATAAGACGCGTCAACATCCATATCTTGAAGGAGGTCAGCCGATGAAGAAAAGCAAGGTCGTTCAACCGGAGGAGATCAAGTGGGAGCCCCACCCGCAGCTGGCAAACGCAAGAGTATGTTATCTATTGTCCAACAGGGATGAGAAAGCAGATCTCACTTGTCTCCTGGTGCGTCTGCCTGCAGGAACTGAGGTGGAAAAACACATCCATGAGAATTCAGATGACATCGTATATGTGGTGAAGGGCAAGGCAAAGATGTGGATCGACAAGGTCGGTGAAGTGCCCATGGTACCGGGTGCCTTTATCAGGATTCCGAAGGGTGTCCTACACCATCCCCACGATATCCAAGAAGACCTCCTGGTCTACGATGTCTTTTATCCCTACCTGGCCTAGCTGATCTGGAATTGTCACCCGTCGGGATCAAACGGTAATCCGGCGATAAGGACCCGTGATTGTAAGAGCAGACAGTCCAAGTCAGTGGATAATGAGAGGGATGGGCCAGAAAGGTGCTAAAGGATAGATTCTCGATTCGATTTCCGCCGTCTGAGCCGGATAGAAAATCTCAGGATGAGGAATTCTGTATTCTCAATCAGAATGGGGAAGAGAAGTGTATCCGGCTTCACGACTACCCTACGATCTATGGGATTCCGGGGTTGTATGAGTATCTATTCTGTGAAAGACTCGAATACCGATCTCCAGAGGTGGTCATCTCTCTGCTGCTTGATCAGATTAGCAAATCATCAAGCCTTATCTCTGATCTCTCCGTATTGGACGTAGGCGCTGGCAATGGAATCGTGGGCGAAGCCCTAAGATGGCGCGGTGTAAAGCACATCGTCGGGATCGATATCGTCCCGGAAGCCGCCTGGGCGGCACAGCGTGATCGACCAGGGACCTACGACGAATACTATGTGGAGGATCTTCAGAACCTATCCCCGGATACCAAAAAGAAGTTGAGAGCCCGGGACTTCAACTGCATGGTTTCTGTCGGTGCACTGGGGTTTGGAGATATTCCGTCCAGTGCATTTGTCCAGGCCTATAAACTCATTATCGATCAAGGCTGGATAGCCTTCAACATTAATGAAAAATTTATGCAAGGGGGCGACAGAAGCGGCTTTTCTTTCCTAATCAAACAGATGATTGATGAAGGATCAATTGAGGTGAGAGTCAACCATCGATATCAGCATAGGCTATCGACATCTGGGGTATCTATTTTCTACATTGCCCTGGTGGGAAAAAAGCGGAATGAATTGAATCCTGCCATGTGAGGACAGAGGACACGGCCGCAAGCGATAGGCTCAAGTCTCATCCCCAGCAATGGTAATCAGGCCAATTAGGACAGGGTATTTAAGCGAACCACATACATTCTTTGGCGTGACACCGAGAAAGTGTGATTGCCGCTGGAAATCTTGGCTCTCTTAAGATCGAGCATAGGCATGAAATGTTCCGCTTTACGCCTATATTCCGTGAATATGCTAGCCCCGGTTAACTGATAAAAGCAGAGAGTTAGAGAACTGGATTAAGGCCTTCCAATCTAACTTGCTCGATCTCTTAATCTTTGGTATTAATACATTGATTCGCCTTTTGAAGCGACAGTAACAACGTCTCTTGGATAGCTATCTCCCCTTAATTGGATTTGAATAGCGACTTAGAACCTTTTGAATATTAATTTTATAGTTCATGAAATTCCCTACCTCTCACGCCAGATATGAACCCTTATCATCTAAAGATCACTATCGAACCCTCTAGATGTCTATTCCAGTTCGGTAAGTCTTTTCTTTACGCCGTCATTGCGCTCTTGCTCCTTGTGTATAGCCCGCCTCATATGAGTTACGCAACGAACAAATGTCCACGGGTCGTTCATGTTGTAAAACGAGGTGATACCCTCAGTGAGATCGCCTTGAAATACCGGGTTTCCGTCGAACAATTGAAGGATTGGAGCAGGTTTCGGGGAGACAAGATATTCGAAGGACAGCACCTTGAAATCCGGCCGTCTTCTGGGTTTGAAACTTATGTTGTGCGAAGTGGCGATACGCTGTCGGAGATTGCCTCTCAATTTGGCATGTCCTTATCGTCGATTCGCAATTTAAATCATATTTACAGGGACAAGATATATCCAGGACAGAAGCTCAGACTGTGCCGGCCTAGCGGCATTACCCCTGTGCCGGGAACCCATGTTGTCAGGAAAGGTGATACTCTGTGGGATATCGCGCGACTCTATGGGCTCAGCGTTCCTGAGATCAAAGAAATAAACGATCTTAGAAATGAAACGATCATTCCAGGCATGTCTCTCAAACTCAGTAAGGCTTCGAAGGAAGAAGAGATTGTGGAAGAGGAATTTGAGTATGTTGTGAAAAGAGGAGATAATTTGTCGACAATCGCTCAGCGTTTTAATGTCGGGCTTAACCTCCTGCGCCAACTAAACCACCTACAGGGCGACCACATTTATCCTGGACAAAGGCTACAGGTGCGCCCGTCGTCGCTGGATGAAGCGGTACACATCGTTCGTCCCGGGGAAACGTTATCCTCCATCTCCCTCAAATACAATATTGAAATATCTCAATTGAGGGAAATGAATGATATTGAAGGCAGTGAGATCCTGATCGGAGACAAATTGAGGGTCAAGAAGACACCTACTGCCACTCATATCGTTGAGCGCGGTGATGCTCTGTGGGAAATCGCCCGAGCTTACGGAATGTCGGTGGAGGACCTAATGCGACTGAATGGGTTAAGCTCGCACCGAATTTATCCTGGGCAGGAGTTGCAGCTTAGTGGAACGCAATCTGATCCTCTCGATGTCTATATTGTTAAAGAAGGGGACTATCTGGGTAGGATTGCACGTCTCCACCAAATGAGTGTTGCAGATCTGAAGAAGGTGAACAACCTCCGTACCTCAGTCATATATCCTGGAGACGAACTGAAGGTGAATCCTCTGTTAAGTAGAGGCCGGGAATGGTCCAAAATCAGTGAAATCAACTGGGACGATCTGATGGTCTCCTCCGACAAAACGAGAAAAATTGATGCCAACAACGGCCCCTACTACCATATGCGTCCCATAGCAGCCTACCAGAGGCACGCGGGCTATTATGAGAATCCCCGTCAAACACCGTTACAGAGCTACAGGGAAGCGCAAGAACTCTGGGAGGTGTTCGAAAGGGAAATTGCGCGACTTGGGCGCGTGAGTGATGCCCTGAACGGCTGGTACTTTGTATTGGATCCGGGTCACGGGGGACTAGATCCCGGGGCTATCGTGGAAGTCTTGGATGGCAAGGGCAACCGAGTCTATGTGGTAGAGGACGAGTATGTATACGACATTGCCCTGCGGGTATACGTATTGCTGCGACTGCACGGTGCAGAAGTCACCATGACCTTGCTAGGTCCAAATCATCTGATCCGCCACTCTAGCCCTCCGACGAGGACATTTGTAAATGAGAAGAATGAAGTGTATAACAGTTATCAGTTCAACAAGAACAACCGGTGGCGGGATTGGCCGAGCGGGGGTCGTGACGGCAACCTTTTGCACCGTGTACGGATAGCCCGCGAGTTTTTCAAAAAAACCCCGAAAAATCGCCGAATATTCTTGTCATTTCACGCAGACATAGATCCAGAGTCTCCGGAGGCCCCGCTGGTCTTGTACTATCAGAGCAGGAATGGCCGTTATGTAGATGTTGCCTCAAAAAATTTCGCTCAGGCTCTCCTGCCGGCCTTAGGTGCTGGAGCCTACGCACGGGGGCAGTCTCTAGGTGTACTCAGGAATAACCCCGCTGGACTAAAGGTACTATTGGAACTCCGTAACCTTGCGTATCCCGACCACGCATGGGCCCTGCGTTTTGAGCAGTTGCGCCATCGAGACGCTGAAAAGGTCGTAAAAGCTCTTCTGGACTATGTTCAGCAGGAAATCCGAGTTGCAAAGAGCGATACGGGTCGCTGAGTTATCGACCGTGTGTCATGATAGCACAAATTCAAAAAACCGTTGAATCACAATAGGCATAGGCTGGAACCGCGCCAGACTGAGCTCGGATTCAGAGGGCCGATGATCCCATGAGATTAGATTTCATAAAGAGGCGCGTCTCGCGAAAAGACAAACGTTTGCTGAGTAAGAGACCCCTCAAGACCTCGTATGATGCGGTCATTATCGGCGGAGGGGTGCATGGCCTCGCCGCAGCCTATTTTATGGCACGAGACCACAGCATTAACAACGTTGCGGTGGTAGAGCAGCGGTATATCGGCTACGGCGGCAGCGGCCGCAATACGGCCATCGCCAGGTCCAATCAGCGCAGCAAGGAAAATCTCCCCCTTTATGACGAAGGCCTAAGGATGTGGCCCTGGTTGACTCGAGAACTGGATTTTAACCTCATGTTTTCCAATATCGGTCACCTGGGCCTGGCCCACTCCGAAGCAGATGTGGCAGCCCTAAGAATGAACACCGCTACCGCCCAGTATATGGGTGTACAGTCCGAGTTTTTGAAACCAAATGAATGTAAGCGGCTCGTACCGGCCCTGGACATCACCGACAGACCTCGCTTTCCCGTTATGGGGGGAATGTATCATCCGCCCGGGGGTACTGTCCGTCATGATGCAGTGGTCTGGGCCCTGGCTCGAGGGGCGGATCGTCTGGGGGTGCACGTCCATCAGGGAATCCGCGTTGAGGGCATCCGCGTGGACAAGGGAAAGGTCACAGGGGTCATCACCGACCGGGGAAATATTAAAACTTATCTGGTGCTCAATGCTGCCGGCGGATACAGCCCGCTTGTGTCTGCCATGGTGGGGATTAAACTCCCCGTTACGGTTCTTCCCTTACAGGCCCTGGTATCCGAACCGCTGAAACCCCTTCTCCACCATGTTATTTCCTCCGGAACGTACCATGCTTACGCCTATCAGGGCCTTAAGGCAGAAATCATCACCGGCGCCCATATGGACCCCTGGCCCAGCTATGCCACCCAGACCACAGCCAGGTACATGAAGCACCAGGGAGAGGCCCTCATCGACCTTTTCCCTTCTCTAAAGGGTGCAAAATTCATGAGGATCTGGGGAGGTCTTACAGATATGACACCCGATATGGCGCCCATCCTGAGTGACAGCGAAATAGAGGGGTATTTTATGGATTGCGGCTGGGGGTACTTCGGGTTCAAATCCGGCCCGGTCACCGGACGCTATATGGCCCGATGGATGGCCACGAAGGTGTGCCCTGAAATGATCAGATCTTTCAACCTGAGACGTTTTCGAGACTACAACTTACAAAAGGAGACGGCCTCCACCATGTTCTATACGCCCTGGAATTAGGAGACGATCTATGTCTTTTTTGCTCCCCTGCCCAAATTGCGGCCCAAGAAATGTCTATGAGTTCCGGTTCGGAGGCGAGTCGAAGTCCCGGCCTGATGAGAATGCGGTGACCGATAAACAATGGGCGGACTATGTCTACCTTTCCGAGAATGTCTATGGACCCCGACAGGAGTGGTGGTACCATACCAAAGGGTGCGGCTGTTGGTTTGCACTCACGAGGGATACGCGCACGAACCTACCCGTTGTTAGCCCGGGAGAAGGCCCATGAAAGATCGTCTTCTGCCAAGTCCCGTCCAGCGCATCAATCGCGAAAAAGTAATTCCATTTTTTTACCGCGGCAGGTCCATGAAAGGGCTTAAGGGTGACACGGTTGCCACCGCTCTTTTTGCCAGTGGGATACGCATATTCTCCCGCAGTTTGAAATATCACCGACCCAGGGGCCTCTACAGCCTAGACGGCTATAGCACCCACTGTCTCATGTCGGTCAACTCGGAGCCGAATGTCAGGGCCTGTGTCAGGCCCCTTGAGCCCAATATGATTGTGAGACCACAGAATGTCATCGGCTCACCCGAGTGGGACCTCATGTCGCTTTTTCAGTGGTTTCACTTTGCCATGCCGGCGGGGTTCTATTACAAGAGGTTCCACAAACCTGCCGGGATATGGCCTATGGCCCAAAGGTTTTTGCGCCAGGTGGCAGGTCCCGGAAAAATCGATCCCCGTATGCCTGATACCCTATGTGACAGCAGGTATTTGAATGCAGAGGTCTGTGTCATCGGCGGCGGACCAGCCGGAATGGGGGCGGCGCTGGAGGCGGCCAAGGCCGGGGTCCGTGTGGTATTGCTGGAAATGAGGGATCACCTGGGAGGATTCCTTTGCTATCGCCTTGTCCCTGCACACGATCAGGTTCCGACCTACCTTCATGGAGCCAAGCTGGCGAACGAAGTAAAGGCCCAGGAAAACATCCAGGTATTGTTTTCCACTTCAGCCACCAGCATTTACCAGTCAAACCTTGTCACTGCCTTTCAGAGGGGCGGGCCAAGCGATCACTTCCACCAGCGCTATTATGAGATCAGGGCCAGGAGCGTTGTGGTTGCCACAGGGGCTGTCGAGCGGCCTCTTGTCTTCGAAAATAACGATTGCCCCGGCATCATGCAGGCAAGTTGCGCCCAACAACTGGCCCAAATTTACGGTATCAGACCCGGAAGACAGGCGGTGTTTAGTGGGGGTCATGACTTCTTGCTGGAGGTTGCAGCGGATCTCGCGCAGGCGGGCATCCGTGTTGCGGCAGTGGCTGATGCCCGCAGGGAGGGCTTTGATACGAAGGCAGTGGACCGACTGCATGGCCTGGCCATCCCCTTCTACCCCGGGTATGTGGTCACCAAGGCCGAGCAGTTTCGTACACTGAGGGGTGCTGCTCTGCGATCCTTATACGGTTCTAGGAGGTTAAGATTTCCGTGCGACCTGTTGGTGGCCTCGGCTGGAGATGCACCCCTTTCACAGCTTCTTCAGGTGGCCGGCACAACAATGGCCTACGATCTTCATACAGGGCAATTCCTACCCAAGGAATTCCCTCCCGGCATACACGCTGCTGGCCGTGTCTTGGCCCTGAACGACCTGGAGTCCATTGAGACCCAAGGCATGGTGGCGGGCCTGGAGGCCTTAGATGATTTGAGGAAAGATGTGACCGCAAGACTCAAGGCTGCCAGGGATAAGCTGTCCACTCTACCCAGGCCCAAAGCCGGGCTAGGAATGGTGAACACGCCGGGAAAAGGGTACAAGAGATTTGTGAGTTTCGACGAGGATGTGACGATTGAACAGATAGAACAGGCCATTGAAGAGGGCTTCGACCAGCCGGAACTGATCAAGCGCTACACCGCAGCAGGGACCGGTCCCAGCCAGAGTTATCTCAGCGGCCACAATCTCGCCGTGCTCGTTGCGGAAATGAGGGGGTTGAAACCCGGTGATCTCATGTCCACCACTGTACGCCCCCCTGTGGTGCCCACAAGCCTGGCTGTCTTGGCGGGAACAAGGCATCATCCTGTCAAACGCACACCCATCCACGAACAGCAGAAAGCATTGGGGGCCCATTTCCGGTTGGTGGGCGAGTGGCAGCGGGCGCGTCATTTCGGCGATGAGCGTGCCCTGGATGAAGTCCTTAGCGTTAGAAACAACGTGGGGTTTATCGACATTTCCACCTTGGGGAAATTTTGCGTTCATGGACCGGATGCGCTCAAGCTGCTTCAAAGGGTCTATGTCAATGACATGAAAAAAGTAACTGAGGGCAAGCTGACCTATTCGGTTATGTGCAATGAAGAGAGTGTCGTGGTGGATGATGGGGTGATTACGAAGCTCGGGCGAGATGATTATTTCTTTACCACCAGCACTGCCCGTGCAGCATATACGCCGGAATGGCTCAGATTCCATAGCAGGGGAGAAAGGTGGCAGGCCTATGTGGTCAACCTCACCGATGCCCTGGCAGCCATAAACCTGGCAGGTCCCCGCGCCCGGGAAGTCCTCGAAAAACTGACACATCAGGATGTGAGCAATGATGCCTTTCCTTACATGGGGTTTCGCAGGATGACCCTGTGCGACGAGATCCCGGCCATGGTCGCCCGAATCGGATTCGTGGGTGAGATTTGCTATGAAATCCATGTGCCGGCCTCGTATGGCCCAGCCCTTCATGGTGCTGTCCTGGACGCAGGAACGCCTTTGGGAATTAAGCCTTTCGGATTGGAGGCCCAGTCGGTGCTTCGCCTTGAAAAGGGGCATGTGATCATTGTCGTGGACACGGACAATCACACGACCCTTCACGAGATAGGGCTGGCAAGAGTTTGGGCCCGGCACAAGACAGATGCAAAGACTGTTGGTGTACCTGCCCTCAGGTTTGCCGAAAACCAGACCCATCGGGAAAAACTGGTGGGATTCATGATGGAAGACCCGAAGGACACCCCACCGGACGGCTCCATAGTCGTAGAAAAGGAAATGGTAAGAGGACGAGTATGCACGTCCCGCTATAGCCCCACGCTAGAGCAGTCTATCGGAATGGCTCTGGTCGAGCGGGACCTGGCAATTTTGGGTGGAGATCTGGAGATCTATTCTGACAGGAAACCGGGGAAGAAGGGTTTACCAGAAATGAGGACAAAGAGGGCCACGATTGTGCCCATGCCATTTTACGATCCAAAAGGGAAACGAATTCGTGGCTAGGCCCAAAAAGGTTTTCAGGATGATTAAGCGCGTTTCACCCTTGGATATGGGATTGGAGCCGCATCAAGAGCTCGTGCATAACGGCTGGCCAATCACACTAAGCTATAAGCAAGAAAAGAGTCCTTGCTCCCTCTTTATTACGGATTTGAGTCACATCCCCAAGTGGAGTTTACAGGGTAGTGACCTGGTCGCTTTTCAACCGGCTGGCCTTAAGATTCCTGTCAGACCGGGTGAAGCGATCTTTGACCGTGGTATACTCATTGTCCGGCTTACACCGAATGAATGCCGGATCATGGTTTTCGATGACCAAACCCATGAATTTACAAGTCCTGGATATATAGAGTTGGCAGACGCCTATGCGGTCTTTGCAGTGGTAGGCCCTCAATGCCTGGAAGTCCTGAGCAAACTGAGCCCCGTGGACTTAGAATCGCCTTACCTTGTGCTACCCTCAGCAGCCCAGGCCCCTGTCGAAGACATTCCCTGCCTTGTTCTGCGCCTTGAAGGAGAGTGCAAGACCCCTGGTCTAATCGTCTCAGCGGTCCGGGGATATGGACAATTTCTGTTGAATGTCTTCATGGACGCCGGCCGGGAATATGGAATCACTCCAGGAGGGTGGGAGCGATTCAGGAATTGGCTGAGGCCCAAAATATAATTCATCCCAGAAGGCTGGACGGGTGGACTCAAAGGGGGCAATCCAATCAAGAAATGGTGGATTGTTTCCTCCTATACAAGATGCTATTGAGTTCGCGGTGCGTGAAATAGGGGTCATCGTTTCTCAGGTAAGGCAGCAGGATCTTCTTGCGACGTAGAATTTCCCTTGAGATGTCACAGAATATTTGGTCCGGCTCATAGTAGGCGGCCTTGGCAATCTGAAGGCCAAAAGGGTTGATAATCTCGCTTCCGCCCCAGAACCGGAAGATCTGGTCGTCTATGGGTACGCTCGCATTTTCGCCCGAAGCAGTCTGGGCCGTTTCTGCTACTGTTATAGACCTTTTCCCCTCCCACGCCTCTTCTCCCACCCGGTTGGCGCAGATATTGTAAATACCGAATACACGGGCGTAAAAGGTATTGATGATTCCCCAGGTTTCAATGTTGCTGAATTCGGTGCCCATGGACCCCTGGGAGGAACTAAAGATGGTGACGAAGACATCCGCTTTCTGCGCCACCCCCAGATAGGGGAGGGATGGGTGCCATAGGTCATTACAGATAAAAACCGCAATGGTTAGATCGTGCAGTTTGAAGACAGGGACCCGCTTGCCGGGTGAGAAGTATTTCCTTTCTTCAAAGACGCCATAATTGGGGAGGTTGAGTTTGCGATAGGCGAAAAGGATCTCCCCATCTACTGCTACAAGTGCGGAGTTGTAAAAATTCATTGATGGAGACTCCTCAATAAAACCCACGACGGCAGCCGTTCCTTGTGTGGCTGATGCCAATTGCTTAATCTCTTTTGAATCCAACCTTAGCGCCACCTCGTGATATCTCTGTCCAACAAAATAACCGGTCAGGGCCAGCTCAGGAAAAACAATCAGTTGAACCCCCTTTTCTCGCCCCTCATGGATTCTTGAGATTACCTGTTCCAGATTGGTCTTTAGGTCCAGCAACACCGGATTGGTTTGATAGACGCCAACATTCATTTACGGGACCTCCGTGCTCTCGTTTAAAGTGATTCGCAATAATAAGATTAAATTGGTGGGAAATGTCAAGGCCGGAAAGGGTTTTGTTTGACTAATTGGACTGAGATGAAAAGTTCATTAATAGAGGAAGACCCTGCCCGTATTTTTCAGGGTGTGATCATCGCGCATATAATTTGCCTGACTGCCGTTGCGCATGATGGCCTCAAGCCCTTCTGGGTCATAGGGTTCAATATCCAATTCAGGCGTTTGGTCAGGGCCTGTCTCCCGGCAAAGCGCTATATGCCTCTCCAGCTTGGCTATAGAAAAAGAGATCAGTTCCCTCAGGAACCCGAAGGCATGTCGCATCTGATGAAAACCGTGCCGCTTCATGAGGGCGTAGCCTCTGATGGCATCTTCTTCGGCCTGATTGTTGGGGGAATCCTGACTGGTTGTACAGGCGGTTTGAATAGAGGGGATTGCTAGCTTCTTGTTGACCTTCTCCATGAGGAGGTTGGCGACATTGTGTGAGACGAGGCCCAAATCGACGGCGTAGTTGTTCTGGATGCTGGCAATAGAGGGGAGCCCTGCATGCACAACCATGAGGCCCGGATTCACCAGCTGAACTAGGGTAATCCCGAACAAGGCCTCGGCGTGGGTCAAGGTCAAGAGGCCCGATGTGCAGTAGGGGGCGGAAAGCCCAGCCATGGGCATGGTGGACACATATACCGGCAGACCTTTCCTTACGCACGACAGGAAGGGATCGATCATACTTTCAATGACGTTTAGCGGGCTATTGATGATGGAGAACTGGATGGTAATGTTTCCTCTTGTTTCGTGGATCTCTTTGGCTCGGGAAATACCCGCTTCGGTAATAGCGGCCACATAGATCGGCTTTTGGCAGTTGTCCACAATGGTATCCATGACCTTCACCTCCTGCTTTTTTATGAGGACACCTCGTGCCATAAACTGGACCACATCCGATTCATCGACGATCTTTGCTATCCTGGCCAGATGATCAAAGGTAGGCTCCACCAGCTCGCCGGTCCGGTCATCATATACAAAGGGGGCGGTTCCCCCCACACCAAAGGCATTTTCCGGTATCCAGAACTGGTCCCGTTTGGGCGCTGTTTTGAGGGCCTGCTCAACCAAAGGTTCGAGGACATGGAGATGCCCCGTGGTATCATCAAAGGCGGCCAAGCCCGTATCCTCAAAGATCCGACGGATCTCGGGAGATGAACACCGCACCCCCACTTCTTCCAGGACCCTCAGAGCGTCCCGGTGTATCTTATCCAGATAGCCATTATCGATTAACGCCATTCTCGTACCTCTTATCAGATTCTTGTACGCATCCCGTCATAGGCAAAGCGGATGATGTCGAATTCCATCTCCAAGGACAAGTAATCGTCATGACTTCTGTTCCAGTATTCCTCCAGGTGCACAAACAGCGTCTTTCTGGCTCCAATGCGTTGGGCCAAATCCACCGTCTGTTCAAAGGTATAAAGCGTTGTCCGGGAGACGTGATCACGGGGATATGTGAAAGCGTGTTTGAGACCATCCTCGAAGATGCCCGGCTGGATAACCAGGAGATCCGGTTGCTGGACCTCTTGCCTATGCTCAGGAAATGGTTTGATATCGCAAGGCGCGTACACCATCCTTTTCCCGAGCCTTTCATAGACATATATGAATGCCTCCTGGTCCCCTCGATCGACAGAAACGGCCGTAACCTCCAGTTCGCCCAGGGTTATTCTCTCTTCAAAAGGCGTGCATTGAACAAATCCCTGGTTTTCATAGAAATCAATCAGATTGCCGTGCGCGGATCGAATATCCCGGAGTCTGTGGTAAAGAGGCTCGGGGATAATCAACCTAATACTCTTTTCCGGATAGGCCCGCCATGTCCGGAAATCCAGGGTGATCTGCTCCAAAATCCGTAACCCCTCTATATGGTCGGGATCCAGGTGCGTCAGCATGAGATATTCGATACGGTCTATTCTGCAGCGGTTTAGCTGAGAGGCGATCTCGGCCGGCGTGTCTATCAAGAGGTGCTCATCATGGATGAATGCAGAGGGTCCAGACCTTTCATACGGAACGCCCTTTTCCCTGGCCTCCTTACAGACACGGCACCGGCAGAGCGCCTTAGGGATCACCATGCACCCCCCTGACCCCAGGATCGTCAATTCCATTTTTTCCGGCCCGCCTGTTAAACGGTCAAATATGAGATATACTCAACCGCTCAACTCCTGCGATCAGCTCCAAGGAAAGGGGCTATTGGAGACAGGAAGTAAATCGCCCTTTTCATAACGATCAAACCGGAAGGGATCGAGAAGGGCCTGTCCCTCCCCCATGATCTCCTTTGCCACGAGTTGGCCGACACCGATCATCTTATAACCGTGACTGGAGTCTGCGATCAGATAGCAGTTCTCTCTTATGACATCAAAGATGGGAAAATTGTCCGGAGTAAACGCCCCGAGGCCTCCGGAGGGCTCATTTCTGTAACGATGGTATTTGTCCTCATAGCGTTGCTGGCAATGGGCCAGGGCAGAGGTCCACATGTGGGCAAATTCCGGTCCTGAGACGAATTCAGGGGAATCAATACCGTAGGGGTCCACCTGTACTTCTTCCTTCTCCACCACATAGGGGGTAGAGCCGCCTTGTATGCCCCGGAAATTAAAGTCAGGTTTGTAATAGATGCCCCACATCTCATCAGTTATCAAAGAACCATCTTCGCTGGAATAAAGAGGCGCATCGGTGTCCACGTGGATGACCGGGGGCATATTTCCATTCTTGGACATGCCATATCTGGGTTCGACACCGAGGGTCCCTTCTTGGAGGCACATGAATGTCCACATTTTGAGACCCCTATGGAGGTTCCCGTCGCTGTCTTTTACGTCAATCCGATCCGGCATTTCCAGCATATCCCAGAAGCTCTTGGCCCAGGGCCCGGCGCCGACAACCACATAGTCGCAACGGATAGGGCCTCTGGGTGTTTCGACCCCGCTAACGATGCCGTTCAAAATGAATCCCTTGACTTCGAGCCCGGTGATAATGCGAACCCCCTCAGCCTCGGCCTTATCGGCCAGACGGTATAAGGCCCTGGCGTTGTGGGCATATCCCCCCCTTTTCTCGTGCAGGATGGAGGTGATATTTTCGGCCTGCCAGTCCTCAAAGACATTCTCCTTCATGTACCTGAGACAGTCTTTCTCTCCCTCGATAAAGGTGGATTCATAGCTGATGTCTTTCTGGCGCTCACAGATTTCAGTCACATCTTCGCGCATGGATTCCGGCGATATCTGCATGTAACCCACAGGCAGGTAGCCGTATCCCTCGGCGTCCTCTTCCCAGACATCCACACTGTGGGCAATCAGTTCCTGCATGGCCGGTTGGTAGTAGTTATTGCGGATGACCCCGCAGGCAATTCCCGATGCCCCTGCCCCTATGGCTGCTTTGTCTATGACCAGGATATCCTTTCCAGAGCCACGCTGCCTGAACTTTAACTCTTTTGCCAAATGATAGGCAGTACTCAGCCCGTGGATCCCGGTGCCAACAATGATATATTTATAATAGGCTGGAAGTGACATAATTTAACCTCCTTGATGTCTGAACGTAATTTCGCAAGATTCAATAAAACGTATCATTTTAGCCCTTTTCCGATCAGGCGTTTATCCGGGGCAATGGGGGTTTTCTTTTTGAAAGGTGTAACCCTGTCTGAGCTCGTTAGAGAGCGTTAAGAAATCACGGAGAGCGCTCTCTCAAAAACGGGATGATCTTGGCATTGGCACAGTTCCTTATTTTCAGCTGTGGCGCGTGATTACTTTACGCTCTCTTATGGGCGAGTTTTACACCCGAAAAAGGGAAACCCCCATTGCCCCGGTTTCAGAGCGCTAAAGTGTTACAATAAAACAATTATGTCTTAATAACTCTTAGTAATCACTCATGGATTCACGTTTCCAACAAAATGCTCTTTACGCCGCCTTGGGCTCCCTTGCCTCGGTATCCTCATCTGCGTAATCATGTTTGAGATCCCCATCAACGGTACCCTTGACTCGCTCTCTCTCTTCGGCAAAGTCAAATCCCGTCCAGATCCCGATTGACCCCAAGATGGAGTCTTGGGGGTGGAACTTTCGAAAGATCTTGAAGTAGTATGCGGCCTCCCTGCTGTTAATGGTCGCATCGGGATTCTCTGCCTTGATGCGCTCATATTCTTCTTCACTCATCTCTTGATGGGCCAACTTTTCCCCCAGGCTCTCGCAACCGGCCCCCTGGGTATACTGTACCTTGTACCGCCACAGGATCTCGTCAGGCAGATAATGAGTATCTTCAAAGGCCTTTCTCAGGATCCATTTCTCGATCTTGGCCCCACGGTGCTCGCGGATCTTGAGTTCAGGCGGAATTTTCATGGAAAGGTCCACCAAGGCCACATCCAAATAGGGGACCCTCAGCTCTAGGCTGAAGAGCATCCCCATGCGGTCGGCCCTTTGCAGATTAATATTATGAAGGTTGCCGATACATCGCCTCGCTTCCAGGTTCAGTTTGTCAAATGGGAAGTGCTTCATGTAGTGGTAGCCCGTGAATAGCTCGTCAGCCCCTTCACCGGTAAGGACCACCGTCACATACTCGGCGGCCAATTTGCAGGTGAAATAGCAGGGGACAGCGCAGCGGACCAGTGAAGGATCGTAACTTTCCAGTTTTTTTATGACTGTAGGTAAGGCCTCGTAATATTCCTGTTCGGTAAAGACCAGTTCATGGTGTGTTGATCCGATGTGTTGCGCTGCGATGCGGGCGGCCTTGATGTCGTCACTCAAATCACCCTTTTCATCCCTCATGCCCACAACAAATGTGTGAAGATGGGGGATCTCCTCAGCCGCAATGGCCGCAACCAGACTGCTGTCGATACCCCCGCTGCAGAAAGATCCCACCGGTACCTCCGGGTCTGCCAGCAACCGCTTCTTGACCGCCTGGATGAATGTCTCCCGGATCATCCGTCCAGTTTCTTCAACCTCTGTTAAGATATGGTCTTCGATCTCGGGGACCTGGTAATACTCTACGAAACCTTCTTTGGGCGTGTAATAGTGCCCGGCAGGGAACTCATGCACCTCATCCACCCCAGCAAGGGTCATGGCTCCCAGCTCTGAAGTAAAATAGAGGTTGTCTTGCTGGTAGCCATAATAGAGCGGCTTAATCCCGATGGGATCGCGGGCCATCATAAAGTCGTCCCCATCAAAGATGGCGAAGGCGAACATGCCGTCCAGATCCTCGACACATTGTGGCCCTTTTTCCTTGTAAAGGTTCAGAATAACCTCTGTGTCCGATTGGGTCTTAAAGGGGTATTTATTGGCCAGCTTTTGTCTGATTTTGCGGAAATTGTAGATTTCGCCGTTGCAGATAATTCCCGTGCTGCCCCCATTGGCCAGGATTGGCTGATGGCCTCCGGCCACGTCCACGATGGACAGACGGGTATGGCCGAAAACGCTGTTCCCGTTAACGTGGAGACCTCTGTCATCGGGCCCCCGGTGGGGGAGTGCGTCCAGCATTTTATCAATGGTCTCGATATCTCTGGTGCCGATACACCCTGCAATACCGCACATGGTTTTTCTCCTTTTTCCAAAGTATTTCTTATGTTAGGTAACAAAAATTTTCCCGAGATTTGCCGTGGTGAGCTGGTCTTCCATGTACATCCCCAGACCCGTACGCTGGATCGACTCCATTCCCCCCTCATCGTATACCGGCATATCTACCTCCGGGGCATCCTCCGGTGCCACTTCTTCCGCGATCCGGATTGCCTTCTCCAGTTTCGCCATGGAGAAATCAATCAGGTAGCGAAGAAAGGCAAAGGGGTGTCGGATCATGTGCACCCCATATTTGAGGCACAAGGCCTGCCCCATCTTCGCATCCGCATAGGCCCTTTCAGTTGGATGTTCCTCGTGGGTGGTCCCGGCGCTCTGAAAGGTGGGGAAATCCAGCATTAAATTCAGGTGGGCCATGAGTACGTTTAAGAGGTTATGGCTGACAAGGCCATAGTTGGGGTTGTATTCAATCCTGGGATCCGCAATAGTGGGATATCCCGCATGAATGCAGGTTACACCTGGATTGATTAATTGCGCCGCACAGATGCCGAAAAGCACCTCAGCATGGGTCATGGCCAGAACCCCATTGTAACAATATGGGGCGCTGATCCCCGCCATGGGCATGGCTGAGATGAATACCGGCAGGCCGGCCCTGACCACTTTGACAAAGTGTTCTGAAAAATTCTCATTGACCTCCAGGGGAGGCCGGGTTAAGCAGAAGACGATCATAAGGTTCGGTCTCTTTTCATAGATCTCTTCAGCCTTGGCCAGAGCCCTGTCCGACGTTACCGCAAAATAAATAGGCTTGGCGCAATACTCATCCATGATCGTCATCTGCTGGACCTCATCTTTGAGCTTCACGCCTCTGCCCATACCGGCCACCACATCGTTTTGTTGGGCAATCTGGGCGATCTGTATTACGTGTTCTGGTGTAGGCATAAGACCGCCGTTTCCAGACTGGTCGTCATAGACATAGGGGGCAGTACCGCCGATGAAGAAACTGTCCAATGGCACAAAGAAGTCTTCCACACCCGGAACGGTTTGAAGACACTTCTCAACCAAATCTGACATCACATAAATCCGATCTTCATAGACCACGGCCAGCCCTTCGGCCTCAAAGTTCTGGAATACCTGCTGTATTTCCGGCTGCTTACATCCAACGCCAAGGTTTTCAAGCATCCACAGGGCGTCCTGGTGTACCTGTAAAAGCATGTCGACAGTGTCTTTACCTAGCAGATCGCTAGATTTAGACACCTGTTCTTGATTTAATCTCTTCATTTTGGAATTCTGCGACCTCTCAAAATCTTAGTGACCCTGGGCATTGCAACTAAATTATTTCTTTTTCTAGCTTCAGAACAGATATTTTCATATCAAATAATTACATTCCAATTAATTCCTTGTCAAGTTTTTTTTTGACAAATTGGTTTAACTCAAATATTCATAAAACACGTTGTAATCTAACCCAAATTCGGCCATGAAGAGAGCAAAGGACCAGAGACATTCTTTTTTTTAGGGCGTGTCGACCTCAAGATCTTGGACGTCCAGCATGTTGGTCAACGTGGTGAGGGAGGCAAAAATATGCTCTTTATCCGCTTCGGAGAGCCTTTTTAGTCCATTGACGATCTTCTTCTGGATCGGTGGGGGGGCATTTCTGGCAAGATGCAAGCCAGCCTCTGTCAAATTAATGGTAATCACTCTTCTATCCAGAGAATTTCTGGATCGCGATACGAGGCCCTTCTGTTCAAGGCGGTCGACGACCCCGGTCACAGTACTCGACTGGACCATCATATGCCACGCGATCTGGGATGGAGGCAAAGGTCCGTTTTCTTTCAGGGCCAGGAGGCAATTGAGCTGGGCTGCACTTATTTTATATTTCTTGTTCAACTCTTTTGTGTACATCTCTGCTGCTTGGATCAACCTGCGGATAGCAAAGATGATCTCTTTGGTATGGTCTCGCACGAATTCTTGATTTTCAGTCTGAATCATATCCAAACGATCCTCGTGCAACATGGAATCAACCTCCTTAAGTCTGCCTGTCGGAAAAACTTTGAATTGAAACAATTTTGTATATATATTATCATAGCTGAAATATTAAAGGCAACAAAAAAAAACACTACTGGCCGCAGAGACATTTATGCAGATCCAGCACATGAATAAGAGCGAATACCATGATCCGATTTACTGATGTAACCAAGACATTCGATGGAGGACTTTCTTACGCAATCAAGGGGCTTTCCTTTGAGGTAGAACACGGAGAGACCGTTGTTCTGCTGGGGTCCTCTGGATGCGGAAAAACGACTACTCTCAAGATGGTTAATCGGTTGATTGAACCCACTAAGGGTGTCATCGAGGTCAATGGCAAGGACGTGATGGCTCAAGACCCTGTGAGCCTGCGTCGTAGCATAGGATATGTTTTTCAGGGGATTGGCCTATTCCCCCATATGACCGTTGAACAAAATGTTTCGGTGATACCTCGACTCCTCGGGTGGCCAGGCAAGAGAAGAAAGGAGCGTACCGAAGAGCTTTTGACGCTGGTGGGGCTCCGGCCGGAAGAGTATGCCCATCGATTTCCGGATGAGCTATCCGGAGGACAGCAGCAGAGAGTCGGGGTCGCCCGAGCTCTCGCATCGGATCCCGCCTATCTTCTCATGGACGAACCATTCGGCGCCCTCGACGCTTTGACCCGCGAGACCCTCCAGCAAGAACTGTTGACGCTCAAAAACCGGCTCAAGAAGACCATTATTTTTGTAACACACGACATCTTTGAAGCGCTCCTAATTGGGGATCGAATCGCGGTTCTGCACCAAGCCAATCTCGAACAAATGGGGACCAAGAAGGAGATCTTGGGTTCCCCTGCCAGCGAATTCGTGAGCGACCTCTTTGCCAAGCCGGCGAGACAACTAGCTTCTGTTAAGGGGATACTATGACCGGCATAGAGGCCTTTATCGGGTATGTCTCCCAACGTCTGCCGGAGCTGTGGCTGCGAACAGGTGAACACCTCATGTTGACCGGCTCCTCCACAATTGCAGCGATATTCATCGGTGTGCCTTTAGGGATCCTTCTCTTCAAAATCCGCTGGCTTCGTAACCCTGCCATGGGTGTGGTTGGGATTCTCCAGACCATACCGAGTCTGGCCATGCTGGTGTTGCTGCTGGCCTTACTCAAGAAGATCGGGGTCCTGCCTGCCCTTGTTGCTTTGACCCTTTACGCCCTCCTGCCCATTGTTCGCAACACCCTTACCGGGCTCTTGGGGGTATCGGCTGAGGTCATGGAGGCCGCCCGGGGGATTGGCATGACCGAATATCAGCAGCTCGGAATGATCCGAATCCCTCTGGCAACACCGGTCATCGTGGCCGGCGTTCGAACAGCCGCTGTGGTAGGGGTGGGTATTGCCACCCTTTCCGCCTTCATCGGGGCCGGAGGATTAGGTCAATTTATCAACCGGGGTCTCGCCCTTTCTAATACGAATTTGATATTGCTTGGAGCGATACCGGCAGCACTGCTCGCCCTTATCGTGGATTTTTCCATAGGGGCCTTTGAATGGGGACTGAGGCCTGAGAGAAAGCTAGCTCGCAAGAGATCTGATAAGATCCTAAGGCCTGTTGCGCTGGCAATGCCATTCATATTAGTCTTTTTTGGGATCACTACATATTTCACAAAGCCATCCTCAGATCTTGGACAGACGGCATTTTCAAATCTCGAGACCGGGACAATCCGGATCGGAACCAAGAATTTCACTGAACAACTGATCCTAGGGCAAATAATGGCCCAGCTGATTGAGGCCAGAAGCGAATTGACCGTGGAACGGCGCTTTAACCTGGGAGGGACCATGATCTGTCACGGCGCCCTGGTGAATGGTGAGATTGATCTATATGCGGAGTATACTGGGACCGCGCTAACAGCAATCCTTAAACGCCCGGTCATACCAGACTCCAACAGGGCATTTCGCTCAGTTTCGGAGGCCTACCTCAAAGACCTTGGTCTGAAATGGCTCGGGCCTTTCGGATTCAACAATACCTATACCATCACCGTGCGCTCTGCCGAAGCAGAAAGAAAAGGGTGGGACAAGATCTCTGATTTGAAAGAGGCTGCGGCAAACCTCAGAGCAGGGTTTACAGCCGAGTTTGCCGAAAGGCCCGATGGTTATCCGGGCCTCAGGCGGGTCTACGATTTATCGTTTAAGGAGATCCTGGATCTTGACCCGTCGCTGATGTACGCGGCCCTATCAAATGGGGAAGTGGATGTGATCTGTGCCTTTGCCACAGACGGTCGCATCGCCGCATACCGTCTCAAGCCGTTAGAAGATGATCAAAAGTTTTTCCCTCCTTACCAGGCGGCGCCAGTGATCAGCGAAAAAGTCCTGGAAGAGCACCCGAAATTGGTCCAGATCCTTTCTTCTCTTGAAGGTATCATTGACGATACCACAATGCAGCGCCTGAATTTGGAGGTTGATGGAGAGAAGAAAACGCCATCGGAGGTAGCTAGGGCCTTTCTTGAATCCAAAGGACTTCTCTAAGCGAACGGTTGATCCTATGGAAAATTCTCCCCCATCATCTCTCCCCACCTAATCCCTAACTCTGTTCTTGACCGCTTTACCGATGTTCCAGCACTTGGCTATTTTTCTTTCCAGTAGGGCGGTTGGGGGACGGTCATAGCTAAATAACTAACTCCGTTTTGATCCGATAATTATTTGACTTCAAGATTGCTTCGCCCTTGATAACAGCATACCCCACTCCGGGCTGGGTCATCCCCAGCCTTCTCGCCAATTCTCTTTGCCCATAGCCAAGTTCTCTAACTGCCCAAAAGCAAAAAAGGGCTCTGGCGTCGGACTTCACTTTTTCTCTGCTCCTGGAAAAAATGTCTTCTTTTTCTATTTTATATATCTCGCATACGCGATCTTCAATCGTATTGAGATCATACCCCAACCGTTTCATCTCATAATAGCGTTCGAACTTTTCATCCGCTTCTTTCAACACGTTCGATACAAAACCACTATCCCCCAATATCCTCTGATCACCCTTCACTCTTTCCTGGCCATCAATCCTCATCTTCTTGACCTCTTCCCAGCCCCCTAAACTCCGAATCAACCCTCCACCGACCAACACAGGCTGACTACCTAATGCCACTCCTTCCTCTACATATGAATCATACTC
>JAZDES010000226.1:0-2038 GCA_043808585.1 Pseudomonadota bacterium
TTTCTCCACACTTTTCTTTGTGCCCGAATCGCTATCCATTACAAGGAGACCATACGGTGCTATTGTATATGAGGTCGATCTGGTTGAAATGCCGACCCGAGGGGCCGCGAAATCTGAAGGCGGTACGGTCTCCAAGGCGAGGACCACTGATACTCCGGTGAAGATTGAACCCAAGGCGAAGAGGATCGAGACGACAAAAAAGGAAGAAAAACCTCTTGTGATTTCCAAAAAGACGGTCGAGAAGCCTGCAGTGCCGATTAAGAAGCCAGAGGTTTCTCCTTCGGAACTGATTGATAAGGCCATTTCGAGGATCGAAAAAAAGGTGGAATCCGAAGAGCAGTCGGAAGAGCATGTAGACATGGTCATCTCGAGATTGCAGACCAAGGTGGGGGACCAAAAGGAAACGCTCCCAGGGTCCCCGGGGCCAGAGGGGAGTGGGAAAGCCATGGGGGGGACAGCTATTCAATTATACCAGATGGAGGTGGAAAGCTGGATCAAAAGCAAGTGGTCATATCCGGTCGCGATGGATAATGCAAGGGATTTGGTGGCGGTGGTGGTCCTCACGGTGAAGAGTGACGGCGCCATCCTGAAGACCCGATTTGACAAGCGCTCCTCAAGCGCCATATTCGACGAGTCTGTTTCCAAGGCTATCGAGCGGTCTAATCCCCTACCTCCTTTCCCAGAAAGTTACAGCAAGCTCTATGATAAAGATGAAATTGAGATCAACTTCAATCTTAAAGACCTCCAAGATCGTTAGTCCCTTATATCTGCTTGGGATCCTCCTTTTGGTGCAGCTTTGCCTCCCGAGGCCCGGACTGGGCAGAATTTATGTTGATATCAATGCCCCCTCCATCCAAAGGCTCAAGATCGCCATTCCGGATTTTAGAACCCTCACTCGAGATAAGGCATATCCGGAACTGGCTGCATCACTACCCGGGGTGGTCGCCAACGATCTTGATCTAAGTGGCTACTTTAGCCCCATGGAAAAGAGCGCCTTCCTGGCCGAGGAGAGTTCGGGATTCACGCTGGAAGAGACCCGATTCAGAGACTGGAGTGTCATTGGCGCCGATCTCCTCTTGAAGGGTGGCTATACATGTATAGGGCAGAGCCTGGAGGTGGAGTTTAGACTATTCGACGTCTTCCGGGGCCGTGAGATTCTAGCAAAAAGGGTCCTTGGCAAGGTGAAGGATTACAGGTCCCTGATGCATCGAATCTCAAACGAGATCATCTATGCAATCACCGGCTACAAAGGGATGTTTCTATCAAAACTGGCCTTTGTTGGCACTGCGACAGGGCACAAAGAGATTTACGTATGCGATTATGACGGGCAAAACATAGAGCAGATGACCTCTGACAAGAGCATTGCCCTCCTGCCACGCTGGTCCCCTAAAGGGGATCAGTTCTTCTATAACTCTTACAAGGATGGGGAGGGGCCTATGCTGTACCTGAAGGATATGGTTTCCGGCAAGACCACCAGGGTTTCAGCAAGGAAGGGCCTGAATACAGGTGCGGCCTGGGCCCCGGATGGGAATACGGTGGCATTGACTCTGAGCATTGGGGATAATCCTGACATATATACCATTGATCTTAGCGGGAAGATCGTCAGTCGTCTGACAAATCACTGGGGCATCAATGTCTCTCCCTCCTTTTCCCCGGACGGAAAAAAAATTGCCTTTGTCTCAAATAGGTCGGGATCTCCCCAGATCTATCTGAAAGATCTTGGGGACGGAAGAGAGGAAAGGCTCACCTTTGAGGGTAAATATAACACGTCTGCTGTCTGGTCCCGCTTAGATAGGATTGCCTATTCTGGGCAAGCGGATGGCCGTTTCGATATCTATACCCTAAATTCCGATGGGAGCAACCTGAGGAAACTAACAGAAAATCAAGGTGATAACGAAGACCCATGCTGGTCAGCCGATGGCAGATACATTGTGTTCAGCTCAAACAGGGACGGGGCCTACCATCTATATCTCATGAACGCCAACGGGCAGAATGAGAGAAGAATTACATCCTCTAAAGGAGCGCAGACCGCTCCTTC
>JAZDES010000227.1:0-8719 GCA_043808585.1 Pseudomonadota bacterium
CTTCCTCCTTTTTGGATGTGGTTATAACTGCCTTATGGCAGATTCACGCCAAAACCTGGAATCCGATACCAGTATAAAACTAAAGCTACCCTACCTTTGTATTTCCATTACTTGTCCTTAGCCGGAAGATTTAGGGGTTGAGGGGGTCAGACAATCTAAACAGATGCCGATTTGTTCATGTTCTTTTCCGCCCACCAAGTGCTCGGGATAGCAACTGGAGTGAGTCGCCTTGGGCGAGAGGGATTATGGATGGAAACCGGCTACCTGTCAAGGGAGAAACCTGTCTCCTATGACGGCCATCTCAGCGGCGGAAGGAAGGGGAATTTGGGGGTTGACACAGTGAGAAAGATACCTTATTAATATTAAAGTGATTTATATATTTTTTCGGGGTGGCTTTCTTAGCCTGAGATCATACCCTTTGAACCTGATCTGGGTAATTCCAGCGTAGGGAAACAAGATCGGATGTTGGGTTGGTTCATTAAAAGGCCGTTTCCTGCTGGAAACGGCTTTTTTCTTTGGTCATTATGCAAATGAGAATTAGGCGGTTATTTACTGAGAACAAAGAAGAAGCATAAGAGGAAGTATTATGAAGACACGAGATGTGGCTAGGGCTGTTATCCTGGTGGCCATCGCGGTGGCCTTATCACCCTTTTTCATTCCGGTGGGCATTTCCAAATGCTTCCCGGCCCAGCATATGGTCAACGTACTCAGTGCAGTTATGCTCGGGCCGGCCTACGCCGTGGGGATCGCATTTGTGTCTGCCATCATCCGCAATATCCTGGGGCTGGGGACGCCTCTCGCCTTTCCGGGCGGGATGATCGGCGCCCTCTTGGCGGGGCTGGCATATCGGATGTCCAAAAACATATACGTGGCCGGGCTGGGTGAGGTTATCGGGACCGGCCTCTTAGGCTCCCTGGCCAGTGTCTGGATTGTTGCCCCCCTCATGTTAAGCAGGAAGGCAGGCCTTATCACCCTGATGATAGCCTTCAGCATCAGCACACTGGGCGGGACAATCATCGGCCTTATTGCCCTTCACCTATTGAGAAAGGCGAAAATCTGGGAGCCTAATGATTAAGGAGGAGACATGAAACGAGTTTTGACCATTGCAGGGTCCGACTCAGGAGGCGGCGCCGGAATCCAGGCAGATCTTAAGACCATCACGATCCTGGGGAGCTATGGCATGAGCGTTATTACGGCCCTGACAGCTCAAAACACCATCGGAGTACAAGGGGTACACCCTGTTCCGGTCGCTTTCATAGGGCAGCAGATGGACTCAGTCCTCTCAGACATCGGCGCAGATGCTGCAAAGACCGGCATGCTGGCCAATGCGGAGATCGTAGATGCCGTGGCAGAGGGGATAAAGAGACATCATGTTCAGCCGCTGGTGGTGGATCCGGTCATGGTTGCAACCAGTGGAGATCCCCTTCTTTCAGAAGACGCTGTTGAGACCCTGAAGCAGACTCTCCTCCCCCTTGCCCACGTGGTAACACCCAACCTGTCGGAGGCGTGCCTCCTGTGCGGATTCCCTGTGAGAGACATAGAAGAGATGCGAGAGGCGGCGAAGCGGATTCTCGCCATGGGACCCCAGAATGTCCTTATCAAGGGTGGGCACACAGAGGGAGAGGCAGTGGATCTCCTGTTCGACGGCCAGTCCTTTCAGACCTTCAAGGCAAGACGCATCGATAAGAGAACCACCCACGGCACGGGATGCACCCTTTCGGCGGCCCTCGCCACCTTCCTGTCACAAGGGCTTTCCGTGGCAGATGCCGTAGGAGAGGCAAAGCAATTTACCACCAGGGCCATCTCCATGGGTCTTGAGATCGGCTCAGGACACGGCCCAACAAACCCCTATGCCCATATTATGGTCTTGAAAGAGCGTGAAGCCGTTCTCCAGGGGCTGAAAAGGGCACTGGATCGATTGGTTGGTCATCCCATGGGAGGACTGATCCCTGAGGTCCGATCCAATCTTGCCTACGCACTTTCAGGGGCCCTGGGATATCAGGAGGTTGCCGCATTTCCAGGCCGTATCAGCCAGGTTGGTGATCAGGTGATTGTTTGCAGGGAACCGGCCTTCGGGGCCAGCCGTCACGTCGCCAGGGTAGTCCTTTCGGCCATGCAGCAGGACCCGAGCTTCCGATCCGCAATGAACATCCGTTACAGCAGGGCCATACTGGCCGCCTGCAGGGACCTGAATTTTCGGGTGGCATCCTTTGACCGGCGGGAGGAGTCCAGGGAGGTAAAGGAACAGGAGGGCCTCAGCCTGGAGTGGGGGACCCGTCAGGCCCTTAGAGGTCAAGAGGCCATGCCTGATCTGGTCTTTGACGAGGGGGACGTGGGTAAGGAGCCTATGATCCGGGTTCTGGGGAGAGATCCTCACGAGGTGGTGGAAAAGGTGATCCGCATCGGGAAGGCACTCAAAGACAGGGAGACCTAAATCGTCATGCCCTCGGGAGAAAAGCCTCAGGCCCCAATCCTGGAGGTGGAGGGGCTTTGTAAAGGGTTTTACCAAGGGGACGGAACCCTGGAGGTCCTTCGCAATGTATTCCTTGAGGTGGGAGCAGGGGAAATTATCGGTCTTATAGGGCCGAGCGGGTGTGGGAAGAGCACGCTTTTTAACGCCATTGCAGGTCTTATACCGATAGACCGTGGGAAGATCCGGCTAAACGGACAGGCAGTTCCTCATATTAGAGGGCGAGCAGCCTATATGCAGCAAAAGGACCTCCTTCTCCCCTGGAGGACGGCCCTGGATAATGCAATACTGGGGATGGAGATCCAGGGGGCCACAAGATCCAAGGCCCGGAAAGAGGCAATGGAAATCCTCAAGTTTTTTGGATTGGAGGGGTTCGAGGACCGTTATCCTGCTCAACTCTCCGGCGGTATGCGCCAGCGGGTAGCCCTCATGAGGACCATCCTGTGCCATAAAGAGATCTTGTTGCTGGATGAGCCCTTCGGGGCCCTTGATGCCATCACCCGGATGATGATGCAGCAGTGGCTGCTCAGGGTATGGATGCGTTTTAGGCCATCGATCGTGTTGATTACCCACGACGTGGACGAGGCCCTTCTCCTTGCAGACCGGATCTATGTGATGTCTTCCCGACCGGCAACCGTAAAAAAGGTTATGTCGGTTGAGCTGGATCGGCCACGGATTGCCACCCACGAGGCCGTGATAGAACGGAAGGCCGAGCTCCTAAGGCTCCTTGAGGAAGAGATTTCAAAGGCAGGATAATGAAGCGGTTTTGGATGGATAGTCTCCTCCCCTTGCTCCTGCTGGTGACCATCGGGGTCCTCTGGCAGGTCTCAGTGCGTATCTGGGATCTTCCCCCCTACATACTGCCTTCGCCAGGCAGGATTATCCTGGTGATGGCGGAACGGTGGAACCTCCTTCTTGTTAATTCCCTGGTTACACTGGGAGAAATCAGCGTCGGGTTTGTTGTAGCCCTTATCGGCGGTGTGGCGTTGGCCCTTGCCATCCACTCCTCCCGCATCGTTGAGCGCGCCCTGCTCCCTCTGGTCATCGCCTCGCAGACCATCCCGGTCTTTGCCATTGCCCCGTTGCTTATCTTGTGGTTCGGCTACGGGATGGGCTCAAAGGTGGTCATGGCTGCCATAATTGTATTTTTCCCCATAGTGATCAACACCGTAGAAGGGCTTAGGGCAACAGATCCGGACACCATCTCCCTCCTGAAAGTCCTGGAGGCAACCCCGCGGCAGATTATGCTCAAGGTAAGAATACCTCAGGCCCTTCCCTTTGTATTTTCAGGTCTCAAGATCGGTGTGGCGGTGAGTGTCATAGGCGCCGTAATCGGTGAATGGGTGGGGGCCCGTGAGGGACTCGGTTACCTGATGATTCATGCCAACGCCCAGCTTCAGGTGGACCTGGTCTTTGCGGCCATCTTTTGTCTGTCCGTAATGGGCGTAACCCTCTATGCCCTTATCGGATTGCTGGAACGTCATGTGGTTCGCTGGCGAGGTGCATAGGGTAGTAAGATCCGGGTTTCGGTAAAGCGGTTGCGGTTACGCGGCCGAATGACGGCAACCGAGACGAGCAGCGCAACCGAATAACGAATAACCGATAGAGGATTTGTTATAAAACAGGGATGGGTCGTAGATTTCTTAGCTTCCAAATTTCTGATTAAGGAGGTGGAATCATGAAGCTTTTCACAAAAATTAAAATTTTTTGCCTGTGTCTGGCCGTCACCCTCAGTTGGTCTTTCAGCCCGTCTGCAGCCGCCAAAGAGGTGCGCTGTATGCTCGATTGGTTCCCTAATCCGGATCATGTGCCCCTCTATGTGGCCAAGGGAAAGGGGTATTTTTCGAAAGAGGGCCTGGAAGTGGACCTGATGGTGCCCGCTGACCCCCATGATGCACTCAAGCTTGTGGCGGTCCGGAAGGTTGAATTCGCCGTCAGCTACCAGCCCAGTGTCATAATTGCCCGCTCCGAGGGCCTGCCGGTAACATCTATCGGCGCCCTGGTGCAACACCCCCTGAGTACCATATTGTTTCTCAAGTCCAGGGGATTCAAGACCCCTGCGGATCTCAAAGGGTGTAAGATCGGTTATTCGATAGCCCCCCTCTATGAGGTCCTCTTCGAGGCGGTGGCGGAGCACGCCGGGCTCAAGCCCTCCGATTATAAGCTCTACCGGGTCGGGTTCAACCTGGTGCCGCCCCTCTTGAGCGGACAGATGGATGCGGTGATCGGGGCATTCAGAAACTACGAGGCCATCCAGATCCAACTCGAGGGAAAAGAGGTTGGCATCTTTCCCCTGGAGGAAAATGGCGTACCGGACTTCTACGAGCTCGTAATCATAACCAATTCCAAAAACATCGAGGAAGATCGGGCCTCTGTCGAGGGCTTTATGCGGGGACTATCAAAAGGGATCCAGTTGACCCTGGAGCAGCCTGAAAAGGCCTTTGAGATCTTCTTGAAACAGCATGCTGACCTCAACAACGAGCTGAACCGCAGATCATTTGAGGCGACCCTGCCCTTCTTCAAGGGAAGCCCCAGGCAGGAGGCCCTTCGCTGGGAGGAGTTTCAAAAATTCATGTTGGCCCGGAGACTCATAAAAAAGGCCTCGCCAGTTAAGGAGCTTGTCTGGGAAGGAGCTTACTAAAACTCGGTATTCTACGGGCTTGACTTACAAACGCAAGCCTTCGCTCAATGTCCCGATCAAGTTCATCCTGATGATCCCAGTAATAAGCCAATGTCGAGTATATTTGACCCAGGGTAAGATTAAGGATGTTGGAAATGCAGCTCTTCCGGGCTCCAGCCGTAGGCGGTTTTCTCTAAGACGATCTCGATTACTTTCATGTTTGTCCCTGCAATAATGGGAACACCTTTCTCATCCAAGACCACATGCATATATTCGGTTTTTGTTGTCACTCAAAAAGATCTGCATGCGTCCCTGTCCGTACAAGACAGAGTTCACTGCCTTCGATGCGATAGACAAGCAGCCAATCAGGTTCAATGTGACATTCACGGCAATCCTTCAAGGTCCCTTTGAGAGGATGATCCTGGTATCTCTGTGGCAGTTTCTCAGCGTTTGCCAATCCAAGGATTACGTCTTTCAATTTATCCATTTCTTTACCGCGTTTCATAACCCTCTTGACGTCCCTTTTGAATTGAGTGTCACGCCTGATTGGTCTCATCGTGCTAAATTCCAAGGTCCTCAAAGAGGTCTTGGGGGGTTGAAAAAGTCTTTCCTTTCCCTTCCCTGGAATTTTCAATTGCCCTCATAGTTTTCTGGTTCGGGACCCGAATCTCAAAAGGCAACCCGCCTTGGGCAATAATCTGCCGGTAGAACAATTCAAATGATTTCGACACGGACAGCCCCATTTCCTTAAGGAGTGCCTCTGCTTCTTTCTTGATTTTTGGGTCTATCAGCGCCCTTGCAGTAGCTGTCTTATTTGTGGCCATAGGATAACCTCCATTTTATTGTTTATGGCATAGTATATGCTGTGAACATGCAGATGTCAATCCACCGTCAGCACCCTTCAGCGCTGCTGCCACAATCAATAAACCCTTGATTTCTAGCAAGATTTTCGTGCGGAACCATACTCTCTTTCCCAGATCATCCCCTTGGCTCGACCACCATGCTCCATTGGAACCTACATCCCCCTTTTCGGTAACCTTTCCATCCCTTTTGCAGAACAGAAAGGAACGGGGAAATATTGAAGGGTTTTCAGTTGACTTTATAAATGGGCGAGAATTATAAAGTAGACATGATAGATCGTTGGATACGAACATTTCTACTGAAACAGCTTACCAAGCCCTTTGTACATATCCTTTTCGGCGCTCGACAGACCGGGAAGACCACCCTCCTCAATACCTTGCTGCCGAACGCATCGCTCAATTATAACCTTGCGGACCCCGAGGAAAGAACCAGGCTTCTCGCTGAACCGGCCCTCTTCCGCAGGGAGTGTGAAGCCCTTCCCGAAAGGAAAGAGCCGCACGTCGTGCTTGTCGATGAGGCGCAGGCCGTCCCGGCGATTTTTGATGCAGTTCAGACCCTCTATGACCAGCATAAGTCCCGGTGGAAGTTTGTGATCTGCGGGAGTTCCGCCCGGAAACTGCGCAGGACAGGCGCTAATCTCCTGCCCGGTAGGGCCATTCTGTACCGCCTGTACCCACTGATACTGCCGGAAAGACCGCCCCTTGGTTCGGATAATCCCTCAGTAGAAAAGGCTTTGATCTCGTTGGGTGGTGGAGGCTCCCTGCACTCCACATTTCCGCCTGCGGACATCGAAGAGAGACTGGCCTATGGTGAACTCCCCGGAGTTGTCCTTCTCAGCGAGGAAGACCGAAAACTCGTATTGCGATCTTTTGCGAGCCTCCACCTGGAAGAAGAGATTAGAAGGGAAGCGCTCGTGAAGGACTGGGGCGCATTCGTCAACTTCCTTCGTCTTGCGGCCCGTGAATCCGGGCAGATGGTGAATTTCGCGGCGATTTCGAGAGAGGTGGGGTTATCTCAACCAACCGTTAAGTCATATTATCAGCTACTGGAGGATATGTTCATCGGCTTTCAGGTACCGGCTTACTCGAAGAGCCCTAGAAAGAACCTCCTCTCGACGCCACGTTTCTTCTTTTTCGACCTCGGCATCCGCCATGCAGCCAGCGGTGTCACGCCCGATCGTAACCTGGTTCGGGCAGACCCGGGTAAATACTTTGAACAGTGGGTGGGCATAGAGATCTGGAAGCGCCTGCATTATAGAGGGGAAGGACAATTGCATCATCTCCGGACAAAGGACGGCGCTGAGGTAGATTTCATTGTGGAATTCAACGGAGAGCTTATCCCGCTGGAGGTGAAATGGAGCCGTACACCGTCTTTGAGGGACGTGACCCATCTAGCCTATTTCCTAAAAGAAAATCCCAGGGCAAAGAAAGGGTTTGTCATCTGCCGGTGCCCTCGCCCGGCCAAGCTTACAGAGTCGATTATGGCCCTTCCATGGCAATATTTGTAGTCGGGAATCGTTAGGATCCCCTCGGCTCGCCTCTCATCCAAACACGAGGTGCGAAACATTCTCACTTTCCCAGATCATCCCCTTATTTCGACCACCATCCCGCAATTTGAAAGCAACGGGTCGAAGGTGCAAATAACATTAAATCAGCCAATAAAAAGGATCATGGAAGGTTTCTGGAGGGGCCTGAATCACGTTTCTTTCCAAGCCGATGCAATTGTGGGGAGATTGTCGTTCAAGCTGAAGGGGTTCACGAACATCTATTCATCAATTTCGTAGCCCATATTTTTGTAACCGGCACGTCGCTTCTCATACATTTTGGCCAGCATCGGGATTTCCAGGTCTGCGTAATCATAAATAATAACCTCATTCTTCCTGTCGTACGAACGATGAAGTCTTCCGGCATACTGGACAAGGATGCCATGCCATGAAACGGGCAGTGCCAAAAAAAGAGTATCTAGACGTGAATCATCAAATCCTTCACCGAGATACCTTCCAGTAGCAAGAATCAGTCTTTCCTCGTCTTTCGGGATTCCTTCAATCTTCTCGGCCAGTTCTTGTCTCTGTTTTTGTCCCATACCACCTTTAAGCACTATCAAATTTTTGACAAAAGAGGAAAGACGTTCAGCCAATAACTTGAGGTGTTCCCTACGTTCCGTCAGTAAAATAGGTGAGCGTTTCCTATCCACAGCACTTATGACATCATTAATAATCATGTCATTGCGTTTTTCGTCATTTATTAACGATAAATAAATCTCATGGATCGAAGGATCATCGCTGTTGAGGTGAGCTTTTAGTCTAAGGCCAGTGTTCCGGACTATTACTCTATGGATGAACGGCCTTTTTGCGGCCTGTTTTCGCTCATCAACCCTATATCTCACGGGCCCGCACTGCATGAAAATGATTGGATGGTGGCCATCCTTTCTAGTCACCGTTGCTGACAGACCGGTTACATACTTTGCCGGGCATTGCCTGACTACAATCTCAAAACTTCTTGCTGAAATATGGTGACATTCGTCCACAATTAAATGTCCATAAACTCCCACAATATCGTCCACGATGCCCTTTTTGCTAAGGCTCTGAATTATCGCCACATCCACTTCCCCCAATTGATTCCATTTGCCTCCTCCGATTTGACCAATTCTTTTGGGATCAAGTCCCAAAAAGCTGCTCAGTCTATCAATCCACTGATCGAGTAACTGTCTACGGTGAACTAAAACAAGGCTATTTACTCCCCGTTCAGCTATCATGTAGGCGGCAACAA
>JAZDES010000228.1:0-8696 GCA_043808585.1 Pseudomonadota bacterium
TGGGCTATATCTTACCTTTGACTTGGCCTTATGGTTACCCACAAATTCTTATGAGGAGCCAAAATTGAGTTCCATCTCTTCTAGAGTGCCGAATACTGGATTCAAACCGTACGGAGGATCTGTGAAATAGACGCTCCCATCGGATTTTACGACCACATCATTAGGACTATTTAGCCTTTTGCCTTCATAATGGGAAGCAATAGTGACCACACCACCCTCCTCCACGCGAGACACCCTACGATTTGCATGCTCACAGACGATAAGCCTCCCTCTCTTGTCAAGCGTTAGACCATTCGACTTACCACTGGGGACACGAAAATCCGAAAAACCATCTCTTGGCGACCATTTGATTATTCGATTCGCGGGAATATCGCTAAACAGTAAATAACCTCCCCTTACATTCCAGACAGGACCTTCTGTAAACTGGAATCCCTTTCCAAGCCTTTCGACTCTTGCCCCTTCGGACAAAATACGTCTGAAATCAGAATTCATTTTCTTCTTCCCAATTATGACAATCTCATGAAAAGTCCGAAATGACCCCTTTTCGTCATTCCCGCTCCCCGCCTTCGCGAGGACAGGCCCCGCGGGGGTGACGGTCTTGGGGGCTTTTTACGAAACCATCAATTATGAATTTCTTTTGTTGAAACCTATTGACTCCACAACTGTGCTATATGTCTTATGGCATATGGATTGCCCCTCCGCACAGTGACATTGCCGATTCCATAACTGCATCCGATAGGGTTGGATGGGGATGAACGGTATGGGCGAGTTCTTCAACGGTCATTTTCATGGACATGCCAAGGACCGCCTCGGCAATCATGTCCGTTGCATGGGGCCCAATGATGTGAACTCCTAAAACTGTACCTGACTTTCTTTCAGAAATAACCTTTACCATACCGTAGGTCTGATTCAGAATCAGGGCCTTTCCGCAACCATGGAACGAAAACCGGCCGACCTGAATATCAAATTTCTTGTCTGCCTCCTCTTCACTGAGACCCACCGAGCCCACTTCCGGGGAGGTGTAGATGCAAGAGGGTATCGCCCTGTAGCTGATTGTACTCTCCCGGCCCATTGCATTTCGTGCCGCACATTCGCCCTCAGCAATGGCAACGTGGGCCAGCATGACTCCTCCTACCACATCACCGACTGCGTATATGTTCGGGATATTTGTCTCCATGCGCTCGTTTACCATGAGGGCACCCCTCACTTGTGCCAGCCCGAGCCTGTTCAGATCTATCCACGAAAGATCAGGTTCCCTTCCCACTGAATAGATGACTTTCTCTGCTATGCACTTTTGCGCTTTGTCATGGCAGTGAAAGGAGACCGTATTCTTTCCTCTATGATGCCCAATCTTTTCAACTCGTACGTTGGCAAAGACCTTAATCCCTTCCTCCGTGATGCTACTTTGAAAAGCCACCGCAACCTCTTTGTCTATTCCGGGAACCAGGTTTTCCATGACTTCCAGGATAGTGACATCAACATTCAACCTGTTCAGGATCTGCGCAAATTCAACACCAATGAAACCACCTCCAATGATTACGACGCTTTTTGGGAGTTTTTCCATTTTGAAAAAATCATTGCTGTCCCAGATGTGAGGTCCCTCGGCCCCCTCAATCTCCAGCTTCCGTGGCGTGGAGCCGGTGGCTATTATGATGCTGTCTGACTTGATCTCTTCCTGGGTATCGAGGATCTTGACCGTTGACGGATCAACGACCGTGGCCGTTCCCTTGACAATCCGCACCTTCTTGGCTTCGAGTAATTTCTCAACCCCTTTTCGGAGTTGTCCAACAACCGAATCCTTCCGGTTCATGATCTTCTTGAAGTCAATGTTGTACCCGTCGCACGTAACCCCGAAAACCTCTGCATCTTCTATAGTCTTTATCACTTGACATGACTGAAGCAGCGACTTCGTAGGGATACATCCCCAGTTGAGGCAGGTGCCCCCCACCTGATCCTTCTCGATCAGGGTGACCTCGCCCCCCAATCTGGCAGCGACGATGGCTGCCGGATAGCCTCCGACGCCCCCGCCTATCACAGTCACCCGCCTCCCCATCCTTACAGCAGTAAAGTGTGGGCCTTCGATAGCAGCCGTGGGATCTTCGATATAGGCTTTGAGCGTCCGCATGAACTTGGCCGCCTCTGCACCGTCGATGGTGCGGTGGTCGTAGGAGAGAGTAAGATTCATGATCGGCCTCACGACCACCTCTCCTTCAAGGCAGACAGGCTTGTCCGTAATGGCGCCCACGGCAAGGATAGCATTTTCCGGCAGGTTGATGTTGGCGGTGAATTGTTCTACGCCAAACATGCCCAGGCCCGACAAGGTGAAAGTGCTTCCCGAGATATCATCGGGGAGGAATTCATTACTTCTCCCCTTCTGCACAAGTGCCTGGCGTTCTTTGGCCACTTGCGGGAGGCTCTTCTTGTTTATGTCTCGTATGACTGGCACGATGAGGCCGTCGTCGAGGGCCATTGCCATTCCCATATGGACATCTTCAAAAAACACGATCCCCTCGTCCGTCCATCGGGTGTTGATGATAGGGTGTTCTCGTATCGCGGTTCCTGCGATTTTCATCAGGATGTCGGTGATGGTGACCCGAACCCCGAACTCCTACTGAATCCGAGAAAGTGCTTCCTCACGATACTCGATGATCTTACTGGCATCCACCGAGTTGGTCATGTAGGTCTGGGCTGTGCCGGTCTTGCTCGCAAGCATCTTATTCGCAATGGCCCGTCTCATGCCTGTGAACGCGACAACCCTGTAGGCCGACACCCTTTCAGTGTCTAGGGGAACGAGAGGGACCTCTTTTCTTCCAGCTTCATACGCGTTCTCCACATCTTCTTTGATAATCATACCCCCAGGACCCGTACCTGTTATTGCCCTGAGATCCATATTGCGAAGCCTCGCTGTCTTCTTTGCAAATGGCGAGGCCTTTATCCTCGTCCCTCCCATGACATCCGCTTGTTCTCCAAGAACGGTTTCCATCGGAATCATGGCCTCTTTTTCCAAGCCTTGAATCCCTTTAGGAGGTTTCGCCGCTCTCTCAAGGAGCTGCTCCAAATCAGAAATGCTCTCACCTGCCGTCAAGATGTAGGCAACGACAGTCCCCACTGGCACCGTCTTTTTTTCCGGGACCATGATTTTGGCGAGCAGCCCATCCTCAGGCGCTTCCACCTCATAGGTCACTTTTTCCGTTTCGAATACAAAGAGAATATCGCCCGTTTTGACTGAATCCCCCTCCTTTTTTTGCCACTCCAGAATTAGGGCCTCTGTCATCGTCAACCCGATCTTCGGTATCTTTATTTCAACTGTCATCTTAAATATCCCCTATCAATTCCACCCAGAATCACGGCAGTCAAAAGCGCAAACACCAACGGCGGTCTTCCCTAACCCCCATTGGCCCGTTTTCAGAGCTTTAAGCTGTTACAAAATTCGTAATACTTTAGCGCTTTGAAAACACTGAGGAGTAAGATGACAGACCGTGAGGGTCTTTTTTCCAAAGGACGTAACCCAAATTCTTCACAGCCTGTACCACGCCCCTTTACCTTTAAATACAGTTTCTGCCAGGCAGGGGAGAGGGCTCTTCATAGGGACATCCTCTTATGGGGCTGTTCCGTAACGAGGTTCAAGACCTCACTGCCGTTCTTTGAAGTGATGCCGTCCTTTACGTCCTTTGGAAAAAAGACCCTCTCGGTCCTCTTCGTTTCTTTCAAGACGCTAAAGTGTTACGTTCCTTCTTAGATCTTTTAAGGGAACGGTTCAGGGGTTCGGGTTTCAGCGTCTTTGAACTGATCCTATACTTATCGCACAAGCCCATAAAAGGGAAGGGATTTTAATCCCATGATCAAATCATCTGATAGGGGTCCACATCCAAAATGAGACTCACACCTCTCGATTGGAATGCCTTTTTCTTGAGATGCTCCACCCGGCTCAAGAGGTGATGTATGAGTGAAATACTTTTGCTCTTGACCAAGATCTGCCATCGATATTTTCCCTTTAGTCTGTAGACCGGCGCCTCTGCCGGTCCCAGCACGAGGATCTCTTTTCCCCTCCGGGGCCATTTAGCCAAGGTGCCCCTGATTGCCTGATTTAGCTGCTGGGCCGCTTCTTCCGTCTTCTCCTCCCCGTTGCCCCTGAGGGTCAGACACGCCAGATGGGAAAATGGTGGGTACCCCAACTGCTCTCTCAATTGCCTTTCTTCCTTAAAAAATGAACCATAGTCGTGGGCTGTGGCAGTACATATTGCGTAATGATCAGGATTAAAGGTCTGGATAATCACCCTGCCTCTCTGGTACCCCCTGCCTGCCCTCCCCGAGACCTGAGATAGGATCTGAAAGGTCCGCTCTCCAGCTCTGAAATCCGGGAACCCCAACGAAAGGTCAGCGGCAATGACACCCACAAGCGTAACGTTCGGGAAATCATAGCCTTTGGTGATCATCTGGGTGCCAACCAGGATGTCGATCTCCTGTTCGCTGAACCCTTTTAGGATACGTAAGGCGCTGCCTTTCCTCCTTGTACTGTCGGCATCCATTCGGGCAATCCTTGCCTCTGTGAACAGATCCCTTAGCTCGTGCTCCAGCTTCTCTGTCCCAAACCCGTAGGCCCTTAGACCCTCATTTCCGCATGAGGGACATTTTGTCCGGGCCTCAGAATAATAACCGCAATAGTGACATTGCAGGCGATTTTCCTCAAGGTGAAAGACAAGGGCCACATCGCAGTTGGGGCAACGGATCGACTGGCCGCACGATCGGCATAGGTATAGACGATTAAACCCTCTCCTGTTCAAAAAGAGCATGCTCTGGTTTCTATCCGTGAGATTCTGCTCGAGGGCCTCTTTGAGCCTGGGACTTATCATTTCTCCCTTTGGCCGGGTATCCCCCGTGGTCTTCATATCCACGATTTCTACATCAGGCAGAGGCCTCTTTTCGATTCGCTCAGGCATGGAGAGCAAATGATATCTTCCGCTAATCCCATTGTGAAAGGACTGTACAGACGGGGTGCCAGACCCAAGGATGACCAGGGCCTTCTCCATCTTCGCGCGCACCACGGCAGCATCTCGGGCATTATAGCGAGGGTCCCTGTCCTGCTTGTAGGCCGAGTCATGTTCTTCGTCCACAATGATTAACCCCAACTTGGCAAGCGGCGAAAAAAGGGCTGAACGGGCCCCAACGACCACGTCCACCTCCCCCCTAGCCATCCGCATCCATTGATCATACCTCTCCCCCAGGCTGAGGCCGCTATGATAAATGGCAATCCGGTCTCCGAGTCTTGACCTGAAGATCCCTTCCAGGTAGACCGCAAGGGATATTTCAGGGGCCATTACGATGGCCTGTCGTCCCGAACCTATAGCGTGCTCCGTGGCCCTGCAGTATACCTCTGTCTTGCCGCTTCCTGTCACGCCGTAAAGGAGACAGGAAGAGAAGCCTCGTTTGTCAAGGGAGGCCTTGATGTGGTCTAATACAAGCTCCTGCTGCCCGTAGAGGCTATGTGGGACTGGAGAGGGAAAGATGATCTCTCCTGCGGGATTTCTATAGACCCTCCCCCTGTAACATTCCAGGACCCCCTTCTTTACCCACTTATCTACCAGATATGAACCATTGGCGAACATGCCTGTCAGCTTACTCAAGAGAATGCCCTTGGAGTTGAAGACGGTCTCCAGGAACTGAAGCTCATTCGTCGCCCTTAACGACTCGGCCTTCTCTGAGATATAGCCCTGAAGATCGATGCCCTCCCTTGGCCTTACCAACTTCCTGATAAGGGGACCTGCTCGTCTATTGCTGATCCGGTCTTCGATGACCAACCAGCCCTTTTTTTGTAACCCGTAGGCCTTATGAATGGGCCAGGTAAGGCGTCTGTGCGGGTGATCTTTGACCCAGGAAAGGAGCCTCTTTTCTTCTGATTGAGAATCGAGTCTGTTGAGGGCGCGGATTCCCTCTTCTGTCAGAGAGGCCGCCTTATAAGATATCAGGTTAAGGCCGCCCGGGAGGGCCGACTGGATGACCCGGCCTATGGGATGGACATAGTACCTGGCCATCCATTCAAGAAACGGGACCAGGGTCTCCGGGAAAAGCGGCTCAGGGTCAATCACGTCCAATATCTCTCTCAGTTCTTTGTCGTAGTCCCCCTCTATGCCCTCCAATATATAACCTGTGACCTTTCTGCTTTTGAAAGGCACAAGGGCACTGCATCCCACCTTGGCCCTCGACACGAGACCCTCAGGGACTGAATAGTAAAAGGTCCCCTTAACAGGGACATTTACTGCAATTCTCAGGCAAATCATGATAAAAGACCCTGAGTTGATTGAGGTTGATCATGGCAGAAGGACATCCTCTGACGGTTAGGCCTTTGGCGCTTAAACGACCTGGACTGGCTGGAGTATTGGAGTGATGGAGTAATGGATTTTATCTTTTTCCCAACACTCCATTACTCCAGGTACCCCATCTCAGTAAATTCTATTGTGCCCATCATCTGAGGGTCATTTCAGTGATATGGATCAGCGATTTTGGACAAGAGTGATTCAGGTTGTCAGGTTCAGGGTTCAGGGTTGCCTGGGTTCACCCGTCTCTAACCTTGAGCCCTGAACTTTGGAACCTTGAACCTGAGCAGCTGCCGAACTGATTAATAGAATTTATTGGTGAAGGGCATCCATAAACACAACTCATGACTATCATAAGAAAAATGGAATTGACAGGATTTTTTTTATGGGCGATTATTTCAAATTGCCGTTTTTCGTTACCTGTCCAATCCGACATCTAACCCTCGCTTTTTGGGTTCTTCTTTTTTGGGGAAACAGGATGCCGTCATTTATATTGATCTTCAACCTTTCACCATTTTTTCGATTGAAAACCCCTTCCTGTCTTGTGGAGGGTGTATGGGGCGAAACAAGATTTCTTGTAACACTTTAGCGTTTTGAAAGAAAGGCAGGGGACCGCGAGGGTCTTTTTTCCAAAGGACGTAAAGGACGGCATCATTTCAAAGAACGGCAGTGAGGTCTTGAACCTCGTTACGGAACAGCCCCATAAGAGGATGTCCCTATGAAGAGTTCTCTCCCCTGCCTGGCAGAAGCTGTATTTAAAGGTAAGGGGGCGTACCACAGGCTGTGAAGATTTTGGATTACGTCCTTTGGAAAAAAGACCCTCACGGTCTGTCATCACAGTGTTTTCAAAGCGCTAAAGTATTACCAAGATTCTATTATGGCGGATCCGGATAGTCCAATGGGTGTTGGACATTGATTGCTTTAGCGATAATTTTTGGATTATTCCTTGCACTGGCCGGTGTCTTTGGTTGCATTTTCCCTGTCATCCCTGGCCCACCTCTTGGCTATTTGGCGCTAATTATCCTCTCCTGGGTCAAAGGCTGGAAGCCATTTAGTTCTACCTTCTTGATTATTATGGCGGCCCTGACTATATTAGTGAGCATTTCCGACTATTTGATCCCTGCTATCAGTGCAAAGAAATACGGGGCATCAAGATTGAGCCTGTGGTTTTCCATTGGGGGTATGGTGACAGGGCTCTTCCTTTTCCCGCCCTGGGGTATGGTCATAGGTGCATTCTTGGGGGCCTTTGCCGGGGAGTTGCTTGCAGGGGGGGAGGGAAAAAGCGCCATTCGGGCCGGATGGGGTGTATTTGTGGGAAATATGCTGAGCACTGGACTGAAACTGGCCTTGTCAGGCGTTATGCTCTTTTTATACATCAGAGAGATGTTTTGATGGCTCCCAGGTACGTCAAGACATGCCCTTGCAATAGGTGGCCGGGCGCCGCGGGTTCCTTGTAAGAGAAAAGACCAGAAGGAGGAGACCATGAAATATATGAAGACAGTACTGCCCTTCTTTCTCATATCTATTGTGGTAGTGTCCGGGGGTTGCGGGAATTACTCCTTGCCTACCGACAAAGGGTATACCCAGTTATGTCAAAGCTATGTGGGGCATGACCGCAACGATCTGATTAATCAGTGGGGGCAACCTGGCAGGGTTTATGATACCTCCGATAAAGGGGAAGTGCTTGTGTATGTGGAGACGAGAGACGAATATACCCTCAACCCCTTGGCCCATTCCGCGCTCATAGAGTACCCCCCACGCATTGATCCCCGAAAAGATCAACCGGATATGGTAGGAGACGTGATTGGACGACGTGTTCCTTCTATGGACTATTGCATCACCTACTTTGAGGTAAACCAAGATAAAAAGATCGTGAAGGCGATCTGGAAGGGTGATTGTAAGGCGATAGAGAGGGATAAAGTGAAGTAGCGTATACCGATTCCACCATTTCCCGGCGCTCTAATGCGACCTCAATTGACCCCGATGCTGCAAGGGGTTTGAAACAGATATCAACTCCCAGTCTTGTATAAGAACCGTTTTCGAGAATCTGGGAACCCGCCTGCTCACTTATGATTAAACAGGATTATTAGACTGATCATGAAGAAAGGATCTGTTCATGGCTAAATCGCTCAAACGAAAAGCCCTGTTTGTGATCCCCCTGGTATTGCTGATTCTTGCTGTCAGCGCACTAGGCATTAAGAGGGTCAGAGATCGTTTAGAGGAAAAGGCCTCTGTTAGGGTAACTGAACGTCTACCCCTTCCTGTACGTTGCGTCCGGGCCGAAAGGGGGCCCATTCAGGCCTTTGTCTTTGGCGAGGGCACGGCCAGGGCTGTGCGGCGTGATTTTCTTACCTTCGAGGACCAAGGTAAGGTAACTTATGT
>JAZDES010000229.1:0-2180 GCA_043808585.1 Pseudomonadota bacterium
ATGACTTTACGTATATTATCCAAGTAGCTGATGTTTCATATATCTTTGCCGTGAAGGCGGATTCGAAATACAAGACCTTCAAGGAGTTCGTCGATGATGCCCGGAAGAACCCAGGGAAACTGAAATACCAGTCCCAGGGCCCGAAGAGTGGGGGTCATATGCAGATGGCCTACATATTCTCTGAAGAGAAGGTGAAGGTCAACCATATACCTGGCGAGGGAGTAGCCGAGGTCATCCGCCAGCTCCTGGGTGGCCATGTGGATGCGGGAATCGCCGCCACTCTTGGACCGCAGGTAAAGTCAGGGGCGCTTCGCGGTCTAGCCGTTGCAGGTTCGAAGAGGAACGAACAGTTTCCCGATCTTCCTACATTCTATGAACAAGGTTACACCCGCGGCGTCCCCTCCGGGTGTCACGTGGGGATTTTTGGACCCAAGAACATGCCTCCCCCTATTGTGAAAAAACTCCATGACACTTTCAAAAAGGCTTATGATGACCCTTCATACCACGAGCTTCTCAAGACCATGTATGAGGTTCCCGTATACAAGGATACGGCTTCGTACACGTCGTTGGTTAAGGAGGACTACAAGAAAACCGCGGACGTGCTGAAGAACATGGAAATGGTTGAGTAACGTTTGTTCCTCTCTGACTGGAATAGGATTCGTTATGAATAAAGTGCGGAACAGAAAAGATGCGGCGAGTGGACTCTGTCTCCTCGCCGCAGGCATCATCCTTATCTTCCTCTCCCTTAGGTTTCATATCTGGAGCAATATAGGCCCGGGGGAGGGATTTTATCCCTTTGTGGTCGGCCTGATCCTTACAGGGCTGAGCGCGATAATTGCGGTCAACGGCTTTCGAGGAGAGAAAGAGAGTAAGAAAGAAAGACAGGAAAGACCAAAAGAGGCAGAAACCGGGACCAGGGTCTTCTTTTATGTGGGACTAGTGGTCTGTTATGGCCTCCTCTTTGATAAAACAGGTTTTCTTATCTCTTCGCTGGCTTTTCTCATATTTGTTCTGAAATATGTGGAGCACCAGAACTGGAAGGTTACGATCATTGTAGGGCTCATCTCAGTGATCGCGAGCCAAATCCTCTTCTTCTATCTGCTCGGGGTACCCCTCCCCAAAGGCCTGATCGGTAAGTGGTTATAAAATAACTAGTGTCGTGAACCGAACATAAGGGACTCTGGACATGCTCGAAAACTTTGTCTTGGGGTTTCAGACCTCATTATCTTTTTACAATATCATCTATTGCCTTGTGGGCTGTCTTCTCGGCACAATCATCGGCGTGCTTCCGGGCCTCGGTCCCACAGCCACTGTTGCCATACTCATTTCCTTTACCTACAAGATCGACATCGCCTCGGCGATCATCATGCTTGCCGGAATCTATTACGGGGCCCAGTATGGTGGGACAATTACTTCAGTGCTCCTGAATATTCCAGGCGAGGCCTCATCCGTGGCGACCTGCATAGATGGGTACCAGATGGCACTCCAGGGAAAGCCAGGGAAGGCATTGGGTATTGCTGCCTTCGGGTCTTTCATCGCAGGTACTCTGGGTACGCTGGGCTTAAGTATTCTGAGCCCCTTTCTGGCTGGCATGGCCCTTGCCTTCGGGCCCCCAGAGTATACCTCACTTATGCTCCTTGGCCTCACCCTTGTCGTTTACCTCGGCAGCAGGTCCATTATAAAGGCCCTTGCTATGGGTACCATGGGCCTTGCCCTGGGAACCATCGGCATGGATCCTGCCACCGCGGTCGAGAGATTTACCTTTGAAAACCAGAATCTCATGGAAGGGATCAATATGGCAATTCTTGCCATGGGTCTTTTCGGGATCGGTGAGATCCTTTTCATGGCAGGGAACACTGCTGCCAGATCAACGCGGGATTCTATAACCTGTCCCAGCAAACTCCGTGACCTCCTGCCCGACAGAAAGAACTGGAAAGAGAGCTGGAAGCCCATTGGCAGGGGAAGTATCCTTGGTTTCCTCCTGGGGATTATCCCCGGTGGAGGGGCGACCATAGCCTCCTTCACTTCCTATGCCATGGAAAAGAGGATGAGCCACCATCCTGAAAAGTTCGGCACAGGAGTCATCGAAGGCGTAGCCGGTCCAGAGGCGGCGAATAACTCTGCCGTGTGCGGGGCCTTCATTCCTCTTCTCACCCTCGGTATCCCCTCCAATTCCGTCA
>JAZDES010000230.1:0-2024 GCA_043808585.1 Pseudomonadota bacterium
GGATTGAGCATGCTAGGGTTCCGATGCCATGGAGTGGGCTGGGAGAGAAAAAGGAATCACCGCCCGCAGGAAAGACCTCTCGTGAGCAGCCCCCTGAGGCCCGGAAACCGGTCAGTCCTCAGGGTTCTGAGAAATCATTGCTGAAAACAGACGAGGTTGCCAGCACAGGGGCCCCAGAGAAACAGGCTGTTGAGCAAGGAAGAGAGGCATCTGAACCTGTAGCAGGAGGTCAGAATTTGCCTCCCCCGGAGCAGACCGATCAGGGAAAGGGGCTTCCCAACCTTTTGGGTCAGTTAATCCTTGGCAAGAGTGAGACATTAGGTGGAATGATCCAGAAGATCTACGGGATCTACACCAATCAACATCTGAAATGGGTGGCCAAAGTCAACCAGGAAATGGCAAACCCGGACCTATTACAGACAGGTCAACTCATCCGCTTCCCGGCGGTTCCAGTGAATATCGAGGAATCACTGGAAAAGTGCTGGTGGGTTCAGTCGGCCCGAAAAGATAAGCTAGAGGACGCCTATCAGTTTGTTAAGAGCTATCAAAGCGATGTACCCGGCATTCGTATGATCCCATGCTGGAATGAGAAGGATGGCCTGAAATTTGTGATCATACACAAGACATACTTTAAGGATCAAGGCTCTGCCAGGGCGTATGTGGAAAGGCTGCCACCGAAGTTGTCTGCAGGCGTTCAGATCATCAACGAATGGGGGAGAGATACCGTCTTTTTTGCAGACCCCATACTCAAGACAAGTTCTGAGGAGGGTCTTTCTGCAGCGACGTTCGGATTCGGCAATACATCAAGTCCACAATAGAAACTGAATCGTATGAACTGGCTATGTGAGGTAGTCATTGAAGGTAAAAAGGAGATTGGAAGAGATTCTTCTAGAGGCGGGGGTCTTGACCAAGGAAATGCTCGGAGAGGCCCTTGAAGCCCAGAAACGATCAAATCTGAAACTCGGGCAGGTCTTGGTTCAGCAGGGTATGCTGAATGAGTCCCAGCTTGTGGATTTCCTTTCCGAGCAGTTAAAGGTGAAAAGATTTCACCCGGACAGATATCCGGTGGATCCAAACCTGGCGAAGGTCTTTCCGGTTGCCGTTGCGCAAAAGCACCGGGCGGCTCCACTAAGAAAAAAGGGGGCTCTGCTGACCATCGCCATGACGGATCCCCTAGATATCGCGGCCTTTGACACTTTGGAGGCCTTGACCAATTGCGAGGTGGATCCCGTCATTTGCACCGAGCAGGAGTTGGACCAACTTATCGGCACCCTTTACGGCGCGTATTCGAATCTGGATGGCCTCATTGAGACCATCGGGCAGGTAGAGTACGACTCCGACGCTGATGAGGAGAAAAAGCCTGCTGTGCAGGATCTTGAGGTCTCATCGCTTCAGGAAGCCTCTGAAGGCGCTCCCGTCGTCCGTCTCGTAAATTCCATTCTTTCCCAGGCGGTCCGCGAAAAGGCAAGCGACATCCATATCAGTCCAGAAAAGGACTATGTTCAGATCCGGTTTCGAGTGGATGGGAAATTGCACGAAGTGCCGGCCCCACATAAGGCGATGTTTATGCCGGTTGTCTCGAGAGTGAAAGTCCTGGCCAATATGGATATCTCTCTGTCGAGGGTGCCTCAAGACGGCAGGTTCACCGTCAATATAGAGGATAAGGAAGTCAATATCAGGGCGTCCACGATTCCGACGATCTATGGAGAAAATCTGGTCCTGCGCCTGCTGGATATGAGCGCCGGCATTTACTCCCTGGAGCATCTCGGGATGTCCCGAGGGGATATGGATAAGATCGAATCCATGATTACGAAACCTTATGGAATGATTCTGAGCTCCGGGCCTACCGGAAGCGGTAAGACCACGAGCCTGTATGCTATTCTCCAGGAACTCAATCAACCGGATATCAACATCATCACCCTTGAGGATCCGGTAGAATACCGGGTGGAGAAGATCCGGCAGGTCCAACTGAACACAAAGGCGGGCATGACCTTTGCCAGTGGGCTCAGGGCTATCCTACGGCA
>JAZDES010000231.1:0-3834 GCA_043808585.1 Pseudomonadota bacterium
GCACTGAAAGATGCGTGTGTTGATCTCCAGCAGACTGGGAAGACTGATAAGCGACGAAATATGCCATTGTCCCAGCTGCATTTCCTATCATATAATATCTTGTGGTTGTTCCTTCAGCAGCTACATAATAATTAACATGGATATGCACACTCGAACCACTGGAGTAAACCCTCACTGCAGCAGAATCAGCCGCGCTGGAGTCCGAAACCCACACGTCTCTCATGTAATTCTTATCAGCAATCGCCCCGGGTGCTGGACCTAAAGCCCCCGCCACGATAACGCCCCCTTCCTCAACATCTCCAGCCACTGAAAAAGAAACCCCACAAACACATACCGCCACAAAAACCGTTACTATCAAACTAAGTACTTTCCTCATTTCACACCTCCTTTTTCGTCAAAAAGTTTTGTGCTAAAGTTAAGATGGTACCACGTCTTCGCCTTGACCCCCCTCCGTAATTAATGATTCAGCTTAGAGATCAATTGCCCTAGTTGGAATGGGATCGAAATTATTAATGGTCAAACCTGGCGGCTCAATTGTCAAGAAGATTCTTGTGATACTGAAGAGCTTATGCCAGGGCGATTGGCCTGACAGGTGATGCGGTGCCACCCCGTATTTTGAGTGGCGAAACCACAAAAAGAAATTCATAGATGCGATCAGCTGCGATTGCTTCCAGATTCATTACTTCGATAATATGGATACCGTTCTTAACGAGAAGGATCACATGAACGGGGAGGTGTGTCGTCGGCGTCTTTTCAAGGGCAATGGTATCGGAACCCACGTAGGCCGCCCCCCTTTCAACGAGCCAGGCCGCCCCATCCTCCACAAGGCCAGGGCATCCTTCTTCGTGGGATACGTACTTTCTTGAGTCGTAATAGTATTGAATCCATCCGGTCCGAATGAGAACCGCATCTCCCTTTTTTATCTCGGTCCCCTGACGCGAAGCTGCCTTCTCCAGTTCTAAGGCGCCTATGCAGAAATCATGCCCGAGGCAGGAGGTCTCTACCATGCCCGCAATGTCCAGAAGGATCCCCCTTGTGACCACCGGCGAGACCTGATCAATACCTGCCTTCTTAAGCCCGGTATATCCCTGAAAAGGCTCTATTGACCCCACGCCATGGACCTGTCCATTCTTGCTTATGTGTCCGTGGGCGTCAAAATGGGTGCCTGTATGACCGCCTGTGGTAAAGAGGCAGTTTGCTGCAGAAACCCCTCGATCATAGACCATATCACCGTGCACCTTTGTGAGTGAAAAGGCGAAAGGCGGATGATTGGGATGGTGTGGCATGCCGACAAAGTAATCCATCCCTAGGTCATAGACTGTGCCTTTTTTGATAAGGCTTCCGATCTCTTCGGGATCCATGTTTATCCTCCTTCAATCCCCCTGATCATCCTGCCGGCGATGATAAGTTTTTGAATCTCTGAGGTCCCCTCGTAGACCCGTGGGGACCTCACTTCTCTGTAAAGACGCTCCATGGGGTAGTCCTTTACAACCACTCCATTTCCTCCAAAGATCTGGAGTGCATCGTCTACCACCTTCTGCGCCGCCTCTGTGGCAAACAGTTTGGCCATAGATGATTTGACGGTTATATCCGGCGCCCCTTCATCTTTTGCCACCGCTGCCTGATAGACCAGAAGACGGGAGGCGGAGATCGAAACCGCCATCTCAGCGAGCTTAAACCTGATTGACTGCTGATCAATAATAGGCTTTCCGAACTGAACACGCTCCCTGGCATAGGCGAGGGCATAGTCCAGGGCGGCCTGGGCCGTTCCAACGGCATGGGCCCCGACGGTCGCCCTCAAGACGTCCAGGGTCTGCATGGCTATCTTGAAGCCGGCGTTTTCTTGGCCCAACATATTATCTGCCGGCACACGCACCTCTTCGAGTCTCAAGTGCCCGAGCACATCATAGCAAAGGATAGGAATCGGCTTGAAGTGGAGGCCCTTTGTTTTCGCATCCACAACAAACGCAGAGATTCCTTTGGCCCCCCTTTCAGGGTCGGTCTTGACAAAAATTACGTAAAAGTCGCAGATACCGGCGTTGGAGGCAAATCGCTTCTCCCCTGTCATCTCGTATTCACTCCCAACGCGCGTTGCACGGGTGGAAATCGAGGCGGCATCTGATCCTGCACCAGGCTCTGTAAGGGCGAAAGACCCGACCAACTCCCCGGCAGCAAGACCTGGAAGATACCTCTTTTTTTGTTCTTCATTCCCTGCGATAACAATGGGCACTGCGGCAAGACCTTGAGTCGCAATACAGGCCCCCGCGTAGTTATATCCCCGGGCCAGTTCTTCGCGGGCAAGACACAAGGGGAGGGATCGAACCTGTTCATACCTTCCGCCATATTCCTTCGGCACGAGCAATCGAAAAAGCCCTTTTTTCCCTATGATTCCCATCAGTTCTCTCGCTGATCCCTTGCCGGACTCAAACAGCTCGATCATGGGAATTACTTCCTGCTCAACAAAGGCCCTCGTATTTCTCTGAATCTCAAGTTCTTCTATGCTCAGATGAAAGTCCATGCTTATCCTTTGACCTCCTGTCGCTCACATACCTCAGAATAGCTCCCACAATCTCTTCTTGTCCCTGGCGATTTCAGCACCACCCGAAAATACAATCCGTCCAATCTTGATAATGAAGAAACGATTCACAATGTTGCTCACGGCTTCAATATTTTGCTCCACGATCATGATGCCCGTGCGGAGCCGGCTGTTGATCTCCTGAACCGTTTCCATAACATTCTGAACAATAATCGGTGCAAGACCGATCGAGGGCTCGTCAAGGAGAAGGAGCTTCGGGCTCTGGGTCAATGCAAGACCGAGGCTGAGCATTCGCTGCTCTCCCCCGCTCAGGGTCCCTGCCTTCTGGTTGAGCCGGTCCTTAAGGATCGGAAAGAGCTCGAAGATCTGATCCATGGATACACTCGAACTCCTTTTCCCTAGCCCGTAGTCTCCAAGATCAAGATTGTCATGGACACTGAGATCAGGGAAAAGCCCCTGTCCCTGAGGCATGTACGATAGCCCCTCTTTCACGTTGAACTCGGTGCTGCGGCCTGTGATATCCCTGTTCTCGAAAAAGATCCGTCCATTCCACGGCGGCAAGAGGCCGAAGAGGCATCTCAAGAGCGTAGTTTTTCCTGCTCCATTGTGGCCGATAACTCCAACTATCTCACCCGCTTCCACATCGAGAGAGACGCCTCTCAGGGCCTTCTTCTTGTGATATCCTACTACCAGTTCCGCAACTTCAAGCAGCATAGTCTACGATCCAAAATATATCTCCGTAAGTTCCGGTGCATTCATGATCTCATCCGGGGTTCCTTTTGCCAGCACCTGCCCCTGATCCATGAACACGACGTCATCAACAATGGCCCGGATAACATCCATGTTATGTTCAACAATGCAGATGGTTTTACCATGATTCACCAGTTCTCTTATCACCGGGTAGACGCTTTCCATGAACACGAGATCAAGACCCGAAGTAGGTTCATCCAGTAGCAGAAGTCTTGCCTCGGTTGCCAGCAACCGTGCCAGGCTCAGCAATTTTTGTTCCGCATAAGAGAGATCTTCTGCCAGTTCCTGGGCCCTATCTCCCAGTCCCACGAAACGCAGGTAGGCAATCGCCCTTTCCTTGCCCGATTCTTCCTCTTTTTTTACCTTTCGAAAACGAAAAAGTAAACCCCAAATGCGCTCTCCTGTCTGATTCTGAAGAGATACCATCACGTTTTCTAATACGGTCATCCGGTCGAACAGCCGTAGATTTTGAAACGAGCGACCTATCCCAAATGATGGGACAAGATGGGGCCTCAAGTTGGTAATGTCCCGGCCCCTGAATCGGATGC
>JAZDES010000232.1:0-6628 GCA_043808585.1 Pseudomonadota bacterium
CCCTGCCTGGCAGAAACTGTATTTAAAGGTAAGGGGGCGTGCCACAGGCTGTGAAGAATTTGGGTTACGTCCTTTGGAAAAAAGACCCTCACGGTCTGTCATCTTACTCCTCAGTGTTTTCAAAGCGCTAAAGTGTTACAATGCTTTGCATTTCTGGTTCGCAAAGTAAAGGCAAATTAATGGAAAGAAGTCGGTATGTCAAGCTGAAGGGAGTGTAAGAACTTGAGATTTAGCGTGTTGAGTGTGGCGCTTTCTATTCTGAAAGGCGCTTCTTTGCTAGGATCCGACCCGCATCTGTAAGGAAGGACTTTTCCAATATCCGTTCCAACTCTTCCTGGGGTATTGGTGCCTGCTTATTTCTCTGTTCCAGATCTGCCATCAAACGGCCATCGTGCACTACCTTGAAATTCAGGGTATCAACCGATCCTGGATTATGAAGGCGATCAATAAGGTCGCATACCTCTTCGACTAACGCCTCAGAAGCATCCATTTTTTTCAAGATTTCCTGCGCCTTCTCGGCCCCTAATCCGTGAAGATAGGCCGCCGTTATCACAGGACCCAGGTCCCCGCCTTCTTCTTTACCAATTGCTTCTGCATACCTGGCCACTCGGGCGGCATGGCCTATCTGTCCAAAATCTTTCTTGAAATGACGCTTCATTTCTATGGCCACCCTTTCTTTAAAGAGCTCCTCTTTTTGGGCCAGAAGTTCCGGAGAAATGGCCCCCACGCACTGCTCTGCGTATTTGCAGTAGGAGGCGCACCCAAAATCCATTTCAGGGTTCACCAACCGATGGCCGCACCCTTTGCAAAGCCTTGTTGTATCATCCTTGAAGAACTCTACCTCATTTCCACAGTTGGGGCATTTTGCCTCAAAAATGGCACCTGGTTTCCAATATCGGCTGTCCTGGCCTGGGCATCTCATGGCATTGACCTCCTAACTCGATTCACCTCGCTCAGATTCCTGACACCTATCCTAGCAAAAAACCCAAGCCCTTTGCCTTGACTTAAGTCAAGCCACCGCAAGAACAGCCTGTATCCCTCCACAGGTCATTCCGTTGTGCTCTGGTATTCGTTACCGACCATATGGCAACCTGGTGCAAACTCTTACAATGCCTTTTTCCTGTATAGCAAAAGGCTATTGGATACGACGGTAATGCTGCTCATTGCCATGGCCAGTGCCGCAAGGATTGGGTGGAGATGTCTCAAGAACCCGGGAAGGAACTCTAGCGGGTAGAGTACACCGGCGGCAACTGGTATGAGAACCAGATTATAAAAAAAGGCCCAGAAAAGGTTTTGCTTCACGGTCTTCATGGTGGTCCTGCTCAGATTAATGGCCTTGGGCACTCCTGTGAGGCTCCCGCTTGCAAGGATAACGTCCGCAGTCTCCATCGCCACATCTGTGCCCGTACCGATAGCGATACCCACATCAGCCTGTGCCAGGGACGGGGCATCATTAATCCCGTCTCCAACCATTCCCACTGTCTCCCCTTTTTCCTGCAATTCCTTTATCTTTGAGGATTTCTCCTCCGGCAGGACCTCTGCAATCACCTCGTCAATACTGACCTCCTTGCCAATGGCCCTGGCCGTCTGTATGTTGTCTCCGGTCAGCATGACCACCTTTAGACCCATCCCGTGAAGCTCTCCAATGGCCTGTGCAGATTCCGGTTTAACAGTATCTGCAAGGGCAATCAGTCCCAAGGGTCCTGTCTCGGTCGCCACAACCACTACGGTCTTGCCCTGCCGTTGCAAGGCCTCGATCCGGCCGGTTGCCTTGGAAAGATCTACAATAGGCTTTTCAAACCATTCCGGCTTGCCTACCAGGATTCTTTGTCCGTTTACATCTGCTTGAACCCCAAGCCCCCCGAATGCCGTGAACCCCTTTGGCTCAAATAGGTCCACCCCCTGCCTCTCGGCATCCCTCACGATGGCCCGTCCCAGAGGGTGTTCGGAACCCTTCTCTACTGAAGCCACAATCTTCAGGAGTTCTTCTTTCCCTTGTAGATGGGAATCCAAAGATATCAGATCCACAACGGCCGGTTTTCCAAGGGTGATAGTGCCCGTCTTGTCCAGGACAACCGTATCAAGCTTGGTGGAAAGCTCAAGTGCCTCACTGTTTTTAAATAGAAGCCCCTTTTCTGCCCCCCGTCCCGTCCCGGCCATTATGGCAGTGGGAGTGGCCAACCCCAGTGCGCACGGACATGCGATAACCAAGACCGCTACCAGGCGTATCATGGCCGGGACAAATTCACCACCGATGATCCACCACAGGAGGAAAGTCAGAAGGGCGATCCCCATGACCCCCGGGACAAAAACAGCGGCCACCCGATCCGCCAGTGCCTGGATCGGGGCCTTGCTGCCCTGTGCCTCTTGAACTAGCCGGATAATCCGGGCCAGGGCCGTGTCCTTTCCCACCCGGGTTGCCTCTAACTTGAGACGCCCCTGTCCATTTATGGTACCACCGGCAACCTGGGCGCCTGGGACCTTGTCCACTGGAATGGGCTCACCCGTAAGCATGGATTCATCCACGCTAGACTCCCCGTCCAGGACAGTGCCGTCTACAGGAATGCTCTCACCCGGTCGGACAATTACCACGTCCCCCACCTTTACTCGTGAGAGCGGGATATCCCTCTCCTGTCCATGCTCTAGGATTGTAGCCGTTTTGGGCCGCAACCCCATCAGCTTGCGTATGGCCCCCCCGGTCCTGGCCTTTGTCCTGGACTCCAGCATCTTACCCAATTTGATCAGGGTGATGATAACCGCGGATGTTTCGAAATATACATGCTGGCCAAGTAATGGATTAAATAGCACGATCAGGGAGTAGAAATAGGCAACGGATGATCCCATTGCCACGAGGACATCCATATTGGCACTGCCATTCTTGATGCTCTTCCAGCCCCCTGTATAGTAGTCCCATCCCGTATAAAACTGAACAGGCGTGGCCAGGGCAAGAAAGAGCCAGTTGACCCATGCAGCGTGGGCCCATGATCCAAATATTCCGAAATCCCGTCCCATACTGAGCAGGAAAAGGGGCACCGTGAAGACAAGGCCTGCAAGGAACTTTCGCGTCTGGTTCCGGATCTCCTCCCTTCGGGCCTTTAGCTCCGCATCTTCAGCTTCAAGGGTTTCCTGTGGTGATATCGCACCGTATCCGGCTTCCTCTATGGCGGAGATGATCTCCTCTATGGAAGTTAAGGTGGGGATATACTCCACATGGGCCCGTTCAGAGCCAAAATTGACGGATGAACGGACCACCCCAGGCGTCTTTTTCCTCAAGGCCTTCTCGATGTTCATTGCACAGTTCGCACACGTCATGCCGGTGACAGGGATCTCAGCAGTGGAGAGTGCAACGCCGTAACCGACGCCTCGAATTCTCTCTTCCAGATCCTTCAGATGAACCTGAGCAGGGTCAAACGAGACCTCTGCCTGTTCGGTAGCAAAATTGACATTTACCCGATTAACGCCCTCAAGTTTCTTGAGGTTTCTTTCAATATTGAGGGCACAGTTCGCACATGTCATGCCTTTTATGGGGATCAGGACGCTCTTTTCAGGCATAGAATTCCCTTACCACTTTGGAATGCGCCGTGCGAGATCACAAAGTATTCATTCAAGGTTCTGTTCCGCATTTTTTATACAGTTTAATCCCCTGTGCTAGGTGCCAATGGGCTTACTTTATAATTTGTAACACTTTAGCGCTTTGAAAACACTGAGGAGTAGGATGACAGACCGTGAGGGTCTTTTTTCCAAAGGACGTAACCCAAATTCTTCATCCCGATGTAATCGGGACACAGGCAGGGGAGAGGAAAAAAGACCCTCGCGGTCCTCTGCCTTTCTTTCAAAACGCTAAAGTGTTATTCTTTTTATTTCATGCCCCCGGGGGCAGGCCTTTCGGTGGAACGACTTTGCGCCAAAGGCTACTGGTCATAAGCGCGCGGATATCTACTTGAGATAGGACAATAGGGCAACCCCAATGACAAAGCCGATCAGTCCGAAAAAACGCACGGTGCCGGGGCCGGCCTTAAAAAACCACCATTCCAGCAGGGCCTTCACCTGTTGCTGAGGGGCCAGGAAAAAATAGATGCCCTTTAACATGGCCAGCAACCCCAGGATGAAGGCAAACCAGAACATATCCCTGTTGAAAAAGGCGCCGATTACCAAGACCAGTCCAACGATAAAAGGCAAAAGAGCTAACGGTTTTACCCTATCCGTAAGGAACGGTTTCTTCAGAAACTCCCGGGTTCGTTCGGTATAAATGATCACGAATGTACCCATTACGATCCACAAGATGGCAATGATATACAATATGATGTTCATCCTATCTCCCCGGAATCCACCATTAAAGGGATCCCCCTCCTTATCATACTGTTAGACCTGACAGACCGGTCTTCTCTGTCAGGAAACGATCAAAGGCATCATCGTCAAGCCTGCTGCGTTGGGCCAGGATCTCATCGGTGAGCGGGCCTGCGGCATAGACGGCCCTGGGGGCCTCCGACAAAACCGCCTCAAGGATAAGACCGGCGATCAATTCAGGGCCGGGTATGCTGATCCCGGCAAACATTCTGCCCACAGCCGCACCTGAGGCCTGATATATCGGTTTATAATCTGCATCAGTCCTGCCCATGAGGTCGCCAGTCAATCGATTGGCCACCTCGTTAAATTCGGTTGCAATGGGACCTGGACGGATTACAACCACCCTTATCCCAAAGGGCCGCAACTCTATCCGCAGTGCATCGCTGATCGCTTCCACCGCGTACTTGGTGGAGGCATAAGGTCCGCTCATGGGAAAGGTGAATTTCCCTACAATGGAACTGAGATTGACGATGGTCCCTTTCCTGCGACCGCGCATGCCCGGGAGGCAGGCCTGTGTAACCCGTATCAGTGAGAAAAAATTGACCTCAAACATCCGCCTTAATGCCTCCAGGGAGACATCTTCAAGGGCACCCCGCACACTATACCCTGCGTTGTTTATGAGCACGGTCACCGGGTCTTCCAACCCGGAGAGGTATTTGCAAAATTCCTCCACGTCTTCGGGCTGGGATAGATCAACCTCTCTTGGCACGATACCCTGAACCCGTTCCGAAAGTTCCTTCAAGCGATCTATTCTTCTTGCCGCGGCTATTACCTCAAACCCATTCTCGGCAAGCCTGATGGCCGTCTCCCTCCCTATTCCACTGCTCGCCCCGGTTACCAAGGCCCTCTGTCTGTTTCCTTCCATCTTCGCCTCCTCTCGTCCGGATATTAGGCCGCTCTTGACCTATTTCGCCCTTAGTTGTATCCTGCGTAAAGAACACGCGCCAGGAGGATATGGCATTGACTTCCCCCCAAGGGAGGGGGGGCCATTTCGCTCTGGCCTTTTTAGCAAAAACATTGTAGGGGGTCAAGGGATTACGGGCCCAAGGTTGGTCTAGGGCTTTGGGGAGGATAATATGAGCCGAGTTACATTTGTTGAAACCAGAGACCGAGAAACTGGTGTCAGGGCCTCTATTAATGCCTTGAAGATCAATCCTGCCAAAGGAAAGGATGTCTTGATCAAGCCCAACTTCAACACTGCTGATCGAGTACCTGGGTCCACAGACAATGACACTTTGATGGCCCTGGTTGATGAGGTCTGGAAGATGGGCGCAAGGTCAATCACCCTGGGCGAGAGGAGCTATCCTCCTACACGCGAGGTGATGGAGAAAAAGGGAATCATCTCACTTCTCGAAAAAATGACGTCAAGATCATAGACTTTGACGACCTCGGAAAAAGGGATTGGGTCGAGATACGCCCAAAGAACGGCCACTGGTCAAGAGGCTTCAGGGTCGCGCGCCCGATCCTGGAGGCCGAATGTCTGATATGCACCTGTTGTCTAAAGACGCACCAGTTTGGCGGCATCTTCACCCTGTCACTCAAGCTCCATGTGGGGGTTGTTCCCACCTTCAGGCACGGCTTCCAATATATGAGCGAATTACATCAGTCTCCGCACTTCCAAAAGATGGTAGCCGAGATAAATGAGCCCTTCTCGCCCGATCTGATCGTATTGGATGGAATTGATGCCTTCGTAGACGGAGGACCTATGACAGGAAAAAGGGCTAATGGTAATGTCTTTTTGGCTTCAACCGATCGGGTTGCCATAGACGCTGTGGGCCTGGCCGTTCTCAAGGAACTGGGAAGCAATCCCGCTATCATGAATGAGAGGATCTTCGGTCAGGAACAGATTTCACGGGCCGTTGACCTCGGGCTCGGCGTGTCCTCCCCTCCGGAAATCGATCTTGTCGCTGTTGATCCAGAAAGTCAGGGATACTGCGACCGTGTGAGATCAATACTGATGAGTGACTGAGGGTTGAGTTGGAAACCCTAAAACGAATGAAGGTAACACTTTAGCGTTTTGAAAGAGAGGCAGAGGACCGCGAGGGTCTTTTTTCCAAAGGACGTAAAGGACGGCATCATTTCAAAGAACTGCAGTGAGGTCTTGAACCTCGTTACGAAACAGCCCCATAAGAGGATGTCCCTATGAAGAGCCCTCTCCCCTGCCTGGCAGAAACTGTATTTAAAGGTAAGGGGGCGTGGTACAGGCTGTGAAGAATTTGGGTTACGTCCTTTGGAAAAAAGACCCTCACGGTCTGTCATCTTACTCCTCAGTGTTTTCAAA
>JAZDES010000233.1:0-11899 GCA_043808585.1 Pseudomonadota bacterium
TAGAGGTAATGGGGCGTGCCACAGGCTGTGAAGAATTTGGGTTACGTCCTTTGGAAAAAAGACCCTCACGGTCTGTCATCTTACTCCTCAGTGTTTTCAAAGCGCTAAAGTATTACCGATGAAAATATTTTTTGACGATTGAGAGTGGCTCAGATAACAATGACCATACCCAATCTGATTACCAGCCTACGGATCATTCTGGCACCAATCTTTGTGATATACCTGATTAATGACAGGTTCTTGCCCGCTTTACTCGTTTTTGTGCTTGCAGGTCTGAGTGATGGGGCCGATGGACTGGTAGCCAGATTATTTGACCAGAAGAGTAAACTCGGATCCTATCTAGACCCGCTTGCCGACAAGATCCTGCTGGTAACTGCCTTCGTTGTCCTTGCGGCGAGGGGATTTATACCTTCCTGGCTGACCGTTGTTGTAATCAGCCGCGATATCCTGATCCTGCTGGGAGTCTTGATCCTCTTCCTAAACAGACAGGATTTCACTATCAGGCCATCAATTCTGAGTAAGGTGACGACATGTCTTCAGCTTGGAACGGTTTTTATGGTGCTCTTGAGAAACTACTTTCCTATTTCATCTCAACTCGGCATCTACCTATTTTGGGTTACAGGGCTATTGACTGTAAGCTCGGGCCTCCACTACATGCGCTACTGGTTTCGGACGATAGGGGCAGGGGTTCTGAGCGATTGAAAGACGAGAAGGGAGGGATCGACAGAATACGACTTGACATGCGGAATGCCGCTTGATAAATTGGTCGAACCCGTAGGCACGTAGCTCAGGGGGAGAGCACTACCCTGACACGGTAGGGGTCAAGGGTTCAAATCCCTTCGTGCCTACCACGATAACAAGGGTTATATGGCATCGGCCGATAACCCTTTTTTTGTTACCGGAAACTTTCCCTATAACTAGTGGAATGATCCTCTTCTCCAGGTGAGATGGATACCCCTGAACGAAGCCTCCATTCGAGGGTAATCCGTTGGGCATTGGTGGCGGCCTATACTATTGCCCTTCCCCATGCCATTGCTGTATATGAGGCCATTTCGAAGGGTTGTTCACAAGAAATTGCCGGCAAGGTCCCCCTCGCCATCATCATCCTTTTCGGATTGGCCTATGTGCTCTATGGCTTCTCAGTCAAGCATGGTACAAGGTGCCTCGGGTTTACTATTCCCTGCGCTCTTATTGTATGTCTTGTCATCTCCCTTGAACCCAATCCAAACAAGCATATTCACATACCGGAATATGTCCTGATGTCCTGGCTCCTTTTTGAAGCGATCTCCAAGGACTACAGAGGAAAAGGAGTTCTTGTCCTTGTGATCCTGTGCGCTTCTCTGCTGGGTGTAGTCGACGAGCTGGAGCAAGGCATCTACAAGGACCGCTATTACGGGTGGACCGATATGGCCGTCAATTCAGCGTCATCTCTGATCGGTGTCCTGGCCCTTATGGGCGTAAGGGATTTTGCGGCGGGGAACTGGGATTGGCTCAGCCGTCTCAGGCGTATGAAGGTGTTGTTGGGGATACTCTTGTTCGAGGCCATGGGGGCCCTCTTTATGTGTGTGGAGCTCTTTCATGTAAAGGAGATGAAAAGCTTTTGGGGCGTTTATCCGATCTGGCTCATGGTGTGGAATTATGTATTTATTCTCGTTGGTTCTGCATCTCTCATATTTCAGTTGCATCACCTTTCAAAAGGATCATCCGCTACACGGGCTCAAGATAGCGAGGAGGTTACGGCCCGCATCTGGGTTATCTGTCCCCTCGCTATCCTGCTCCTAATGCACTCCCTCGTAGTGTTAACTGCCCTTACAGGTTGGGAGTTTCGGTGAGTTCGAAAACTCCTCGCATCTGACTATTTAAATACCTTAACCATCATGGGTATGGCCACGAATGTACCCAAGGAGCTGCCAAGATTTGTAAAAATAACGACCAGAAGGATTCGGGTGATCTTGTTTCTCCAAAACCCTCTAATGGATATTATGTCTTCAGGCAGTTTCTCAAAGTCCATTACTTTCGGCTTCACCAGGAATGCCTCCACGAGGCCAGCCACCCAGCCGGCCGCGATCATAGGGTTTAGAGATGTGAGCGGAGAGGCAACAATGGCTGAGAGCACAGTGAAAGGGTGGGCCAGCGCTATGGCCGCCCCGATGCCTGAGAGGACAGAATTGGCCAGAACCCACCATTTTACCATGTGAGTCCCAACCGAGCTCCCGGCAAAGAAAAAACCCAGAATAATCAGCCCTACCACGACGGCAGGGATAACCCATTTCAGGTAAGCGAACAGCTTTCCTTTTTTTGGTATTTGCTCCAGGGCCTCAACGCCTACTGGCTCATTCCAGTATTTGATTATCCCCGGCACATGTCCTGCCCCCACCACTGCAACTATCTTTTTCCCAGGGGCAGTCCTTATCTTGTAAGCCAGGTACTGATCCCTCTCGTCGATCAATATACGCCTAAGTTCCGGAAGGGCCTCACCGATTTCTGCAAGAAGGGTTTCAAGGACATCCTTTTCTTTCATCCTCTCAATATCCGTCTCCGTGATCGTTTCCGTGTCTCCCATGGAGACAACCAGCTCGGTCAGGAGTTTGATTTTTGGCCAAAATCCTATTAGACGCCATGCCCTGGATAGGGTCGTCCTTATGTCCCTGTCTGCCGGATGGACACTGGCCCCAATCTCCTCGGCAGCCTCAACGGCCCGCAACATATCCTCTCCAGGTTTGATCCCCAGCCTCTTACCGATCCTTTTCTGGAAGGATGCAAGCATGAGATTGGAAAGGAGTAGAAAGGCCCTTTTCTCTCTAATAACCTTGATGAGGTCAGTGTTTTGCCATTTGGTTTTTTGGGTGATGGCCTCGTATCTGGATTGGCAAAGCTCAACACATACTGTATCCGGTCTTTCCTCTCTTATGACCCTGCTCACAAGCTCAGCGCTTTCCCTGGACACGTGGGCCGTCCCTACAAGGGTTACCTCCTTGTCTTCGAAGGTAAGAGGATGTCTGTTGTTGTTCGTTGTGGTCATAGTGTGTATACTCTGACGTAGGCGTTCACAGGTTCAGGGTTACCCTCACGACTCACGATTCAACGGATCAGGTTTTCGGTGAACCCGTGAATGGTTATACCCTGCCAAAAGGCTAAATTTTGTCTCTTACCATAGGTGGGTAGCGCTTTCAAAGAAGTTTTGATTCAAAGAAAGGTAAATTGCAGCCCCATGGGGCAGAGATAGTGACTGTGGAAACGAACGATCAGATAGAATCGCTGCTCAAAAAGGGCGTCCATGAAGGGGTATATCCCGGGGCCGTCCTATTGGTGGCGCAAGGGGGAAAGATTTTCTTACTGGCGGCAGCCGGTCGTCGATCATTGATACCAGAGGTTGCCCCCATGGAGAGGGAAACCATTTTTGACCTGGCCTCCCTGACCAAACCCTTGGCCACTACCCTTGCCGTTATGAAGCTGGTTGAAGACGGGACTATTGAGCTGGATCAGACGCTTGATACCCTGCTAACCCAAAATGTTCCCGAGGAAAAAAGGTCCATATCCTTAAAGATGCTCCTGAGTCACTCGGGGGGCTTCCCTGATTGGAGACCCTTTTACATGGATCTTGACCGGTTTCCAATGCAAGAAAGAAAGGGCCTCTTGAGAGGGCGGTTGCTGGAGATACCCCTGATCTTTCCGCCCGGCCGGGAGACGCTTTACAGTGACCTCGGATTTATGATGCTCGAATGGATCATTGAAGAAGCCGCAGGGATTCCGATGGACCTGTTTCTTGATCGCTTCTTTTTCAAGCCATTATCTTTACAGAGGACATTCATCTGCAACGCTCAAATTCAAAGAAGGTTTCGGGCTGATCAATTTGCGGCCACCGAGAAGTGCCCATGGCGAGGGAGGGTCATCCAAGGGACAGTCCACGATGAGAATGCCTATGTACTAGGCGGCTATTCAGGACATGCTGGACTCTTCGGGACGTGTGAGGAGGTCTATTGCCTGGCCAGCCTGTTGATGAAGCATTTCGATGGCCAGCAGGACGACTTCCTGAGGCCTGAAACCGTCAGGACATTCTTTACGCCAACGAGGTCTGCGAAGCATGGGACCTGGGCATTGGGCTGGGATACTCCATCCCTTGAAAATTCCAGTTCGGGAAGTTATTTTTCACGTAATAGTGTTGGTCACCTGGGATTCACCGGGACCTCCATATGGATGGACCTTGACCGGGACGTAATTGTCATCTTCCTCACGAATCGCGTCCACCCGGTGCGAAATAACGAAAAGATAAGAACCTTTCGGCCCATGCTCCACGATGCGATTATGGGGGAATTAGGGCTAAGATAGTGAGCTGAAGCGACTAAAGTGACTAAAGTTGAAAGAGATCTATGGGGAAAGGAAAACGGTCAGCAGCAAACGAGGGACTAGCGACGGATGACTGATGACAGATAACCATTCGCAACTAACCACAGACTGAGGACGAGGGAGTTTTATGGGAGAGATCAGAAGTACCCTGGACATCATATTGGAAAAGACAAAAGGTCTTACCATGACGGAGAGTGAGAAGGAGCAATTCCGAAGGACAGAGGTCGAAGGAAAGGTCCGAGGTTATGTTCAGAAATTCCTGGACGGGGCAATGAATCTTGAGGGTGTCAAAAGGGAGATTGCCTCCCTTGGCCCAATGCAGCACGACCTGGCAAGGGAGGCCCTTGTCAAGGAATGTCTGGACCGCATGGAATTGGAAGGGGAAAACCAGAAGTTGCTCGATGCACTTGAATATCTTACAGATGCCGACACCAGGCCCCTAAAGGAAATTGTGAATAGATTTCTTAAAGAGATCGAGAAACAGAGAAAGGTCCGGGAGCAGGTCATGGGGAAGACCTTGGATAACGCTGGTATTAGAGGCTCGGCCGTAATCCCAAACATCCTGGCGGACCCTGAGTGGGCCCGGTACTTGTCAGAAACCAGGGAAGAATTAAGGCAAGAACTTGATTTGAAAAGAAAGGATTTGACCCAAAAGAGCTGAAAAATCGGGTGGTTTCTAAGGTACCCCAGGGAGATGAACTCACGGTCAAATGTAGGCAAACCAGTAGTTTTCGATGACCTCAAAATTAGAAACCACATTCTCATGTCCGGAAACAATGGCGCCGTGGCCTGAGAGGACATAATCCAGATCAAGCTGCGAAATCCTCTTTATACTCTCTTTGAGCTCCTGCCCATTACCCCCGGGTAGATCTGTTCTCCCGATTCCCTGGTTAAAGACCACATCGCCTGAGAAGAGGGCCTTCCTCTCCGGCCAGTATAGACAAATGGAGCCCGGTGAATGCCCAGGGGTATGTATGACCTCGAAGTCCAGGCCTCCTATCTTTAGATCACCTTCCCGGAGCAAGAAATCAGGTTCAAAACCTGAAATGCCCAGGGCCTCCCAGTAGTGGGGGCCTGCACTCTTCATGAAATCCAGCTCAGCCCTATGGAGAGCGATCAAGGTCGAGGTCCCCGCAAATATCCTTATGCCCTCCATGTGATCCGGATGACCGTGGGTTATAATAACCATATCGATATCTTGCGGCGAAAGGGAGAGCCTTAAAAGGCCATCTTTCACATGCCCGAAGAGATGGTAATGACCCGGATCCACCAGTATCCTCTTTTCACCGTCAATCAGATAGGCATTACAGTTGTTTTCGGTCGGGTTGTTCCAGAGGAAACCATAAAGACCATCAATTATCTTCATCATTGTCTCTCCCGTTCATTTTACTTTGCAAAAAGCCAGGGATTGGGGATACTAGAGGTTACTGTAAAATGTCAAGGCCCAAAAGACCGGTAGACGTCCAATGGCCTCGCCGGAATTTGACACGGGGCGGGAAGAGGCGAATCACAAGAATGGGAAAAGATGATCTCCCCATAGTTAAGAGATTGGGTCCAAGTTGTCCAGGGAGGCTTGAAATACCCACAGAAAAGGAGAGGGAGGCCCTGGCAGCCATGAGGTCCCTAAAGGAGCGTATAAGGAAATTGAAGGGCTGCCTGGCCGAACTGGAGGGCTCCCATCGCAATGAGGACACAGGAGACGCGAGGGATATAAGAGAAGAACTGGCACGTCTCAGGGAGGACTGGGATAGGTGGGAGAAAAAAAGACAACAGGCGGCCACGGAGAGGATGATCCTCCTGGGGCACGAGGAAGAGGCCTAGTCTCCTCCCTCTCTAAGGTCTCTCTGCCAGCATAATATTCACGTCCAGTGAACGGTTATCCCTCAGGATGTGTAAAGACACGGTCTCCCCTACCTTCATTTTCGCCACCAACTGGACCAGTTTTTTCATGTCAGAGACCTCACGGTCATCGATCGCGGTTATGATATCTCCACCAAGCAGTAACCTCTGGCTTCCAAGAATTACCTCCCTGTGCCCACCCCTTAGCTTGGCTTCATGGGCGGGACTTCCCTTTACCACCTCGACCACCAGCACACCTTCCTGGACACCGAGCCCCACGCCTTCTGAAAGCCCAGGGGTAATTGAGATACCGGAGATGCCGAGCCATGGTCGGGCCACCCTGCCAGATGAGATCAATTGGGTCGCCACTCCCTTGGCGAGATTGATAGGTATGGCAAAGCCAATACCCTGGTATCCCCCTGAGAGGCTGTAAATGGCTGTGTTGATTCCTATTACCTCACCACTGGAATTGAGAAGCGGTCCCCCCGAGTTTCCGGGGTTTATGGCTGCATCGGTCTGTATGAGATCTTCAATCTGATTGCCGTCTTCTGTCCTGATACCCCTTTTGAGGGCACTGACAATTCCTGTGGTAAGGGTATGGGATAGACCGAAGGGGTTTCCAATGGCGATCGCCTTCTGTCCCCACGCGCACCTTGTCGGAGTCGGCCAGGGGGGCCACGACATTCACATATCTTGAAGGGATCTTGATTACCGCCAGATCCGAACTTTGATCCCTTCCTATGAGGGTTGCGGCGATCTTACTGCCGTCGGCCATGGTAACCGTGATCTTCTGGGCCTTGGCTACCACATGGTTATTGGTGAGGATATATCCTTCTCTATCTATGATAAAGCCTGACCCCTGCCCCTGTCTGGGGATGACTTCCAGCCAGAAATTCATAATGAGGGTTGTCGTGGCGATGTTCACCACTGCCGGATGAACCCGCTCAAAGACGTCCATGTGGATCTTTTCATCCGACGAGACTACGATAGCCCTGGGCTCAGAACTACCCTTTGGGCGGTTAAAATCGAGGTATTCAGGCCTTCGGCTTGATTCAAAAAAGTTGTAAAGCTCCTCCCTCTCGGACCAAAAGAAGAGAAGAAGCAGGATAAGGGCAAACCATAAATATTTTTTTCTATTGTCTGTCATCAGTGTCACCACGGGCCTCGTAATCTTGTCCCGTTGCTATATGAAACCCGAACCTTTTAACCGGTTAAGGGTTACGTCTTTCTTAATATAGTCCTCGACGCAGGCAATTTCAAACCCTTTGGTGTTTTATCCGGAACTAAACAGGTTTAAAGTTCCGAAGTTCACCGTCTATCTCTTTGGTTTTCTGATGGGCTTCAATCTTCAATCCTATAGCCATAGACTTCAAGAAAAAGATCTTGGAATTGCTGTCCGAAAAGTGGAATATTCTCAAAGAATCAGTCGTAGCGATACGGCATAAGGCATTAGGCGTAAGGCACAAGGAAAGACCTTGATCCGTTGGTCTTTGGCCTTAAGCCTTAAGCCTTGTGCCTATAGCCATTATTCGTTCCCCTAGACTCTCTTTAACGTCATAGACCTATGATTACACCAAAAACTTCTTCTTAAATGCCATATATGGGGCAAAAGAGTGAGGTCCTGAAGGGGAAGTAGAAAATTATGCGTCTTTCATTCTTGACAGTAGCTCACCACCCTTCTATATTGACCTGCCAAGAGGGCCTTCCGGCTGGTCTCACCCGGTATCGAATAAGCCCAGGGCGATAGACTGCTGGAGTGTTATTGAAGACAATGCCATTCTGAGAAACCCTTATATCCAGATTCCTTTCCTTGTATTTCTTAGTCTGCAAGCCCCAGAATCTTTGTTACTCAGAACGGGCCACCAGGTTTTTTGGGAGATTTTGAGGAGATATCTATGCCGAGACGCGACGATATAAAGAAGGTGATGATAATCAGTTCTGGACCGATAGTTATCGGCCAGGCATGTGAGTTTGACTACTCAGGCACCCAGGCCTGCAAGGCGTTGAGGAAGCTGGGTTACGAGATTGTGCTTGTTAATTCTAATCCTGCGACGATCATGACCGATCCCGGCATGGCTGATGTGACATATATTGAGCCTTTGAACTTGCAGACCATGGCCGAGATCATTGAGAAGGAGCGGCCCGATGCCTTACTTCCAAATCTGGGTGGTCAGTCTGGTCTGAACCTATCCTCTGAGCTTCATCGAACCGGTGTGCTGGAGAAATACGGGGTGAAGATAATCGGAGTTGAAGTGGATGCCATTGAGCGAGGTGAGGACAGGATCGCATTCAAGGAAACCATGAACCGCCTCGGGATTGAGATGCCTAGGAGCAAGCCTGCCTTTAGTGTTGAGGAAGCGGAAAGGGTGGCTGATGAACTGGGTTATCCTGTTGTGATCCGGCCTGCCTACACAATGGGCGGGACTGGAGGTGGCATGGTCTATAATGTGGAAGAGTTACAGACCATTGCGAGCCGCGGTATTTCAGCCAGTCTTGTAGGGCAGATCCTGGTGGAGGAATCTGTCCTGGGGTGGGAGGAACTGGAGCTCGAGGTGGTGCGGGACAGCAAGAACCAGATGATAACGGTCTGTTTCATTGAAAATGTGGATGCCATGGGTGTCCACACCGGAGATTCCTTTTGTACGGCGCCGATGCTGACAATAGACCCTGAGCTTCAGAAGAGGCTCCAGAAACACTCCTATGACATTGTGGAGGCCATTAGAGTCATAGGGGGGACCAATATCCAGTTTGCCCATGATCCCAAGACCGGCCGTGTGGTGGTAATAGAGATCAACCCGAGGACCTCGAGGTCCTCTGCCCTTGCCTCAAAGGCAACCGGTTTTCCCATTGCCCTTGTCTCTGCCATGCTGGCAGGGGGGCTGACCCTAGACGAGATCCCGTACTGGAGGGAAGGGACCCTGGAGAAGTATACCCCGTGGGGGGAGTACGTGGTGGTCAAGTTTGCCCGGTGGGCATTTGAAAAATTTGAGGGTGCGGAGGACAAGCTGGGTACACAGATGCGGGCTGTGGGAGAGGCCATGAGCATAGGCAAGACCTACAAAGAGGCCTTTCAAAAGGCCATACGGTCTCTGGAGACAGGCCGCTACGGGCTTGGGTTTGCCAAGGATTTTCACAAAAGGCCCCTTGATGACCTCCTTGATCTCCTGTCTGAGCCCTCAAGCGAGCGACAATTTATTATGTACGAGGCCCTGAGGAAGGGCGCCAGCATCCAGGGCCTCTATGAGAAGACCTATATCAAGCCCTGGTTTATCGAGCAGATGAAGGAGCTGGTGGATCTGGAGGAAGAGATCATTCGATACAGAGGCAGAGGGATCCCCGATGACTTGCTGGAAAAGGCCAAGAAGGACGGTTTTTCAGACCGCTACCTTTCAGGGCTCCTTCAAATCCCGGAAAAGGACATCCGGACCCAGCGCACAACCTTGGGGGTTGTGGAGGGATGGGAGCCTGTACCCGTTAGCGGTGTAGAGGATGCTGCCTATTATTATTCCACCTATAACGGCCCTGACAAGGTCGGCACAAGCGAACGGCGAAAGATCATGGTGTTGGGCGGCGGCCCCAATCGCATCGGCCAGGGGATCGAGTTTGATTATTGCTGTGTCCACGCTGCCTTTGCCATCCGTGACGAGGGTTTTGAATCCATCATGGTCAACTGCAATCCCGAGACCGTATCAACGGACTATGATACTTCAGATAAGCTCTACTTTGAACCACTTACAGTGGAAGATGTCTTGAGCATCTATGAGAAGGAAAGGCCGGAAGGGGTGATTGTGCAGTTCGGCGGTCAGACGCCCCTTAACATCGCGAATGAACTGGCAGAGGCGGGCGTCAGGATTATAGGGACATCTCCTGACACCATCGACCTCGCGGAGGATAGGGACCGCTTCCGTCAGAAGATGCGCAAACTTGGCATCCCACAGCCGGAATCCGGAATGGCCAGCACCCTTGAAGAGGCCCTTGCGGTGGCCAATAGTATAGGTTATCCCCTGATGGTGAGGCCTTCGTACGTCCTCGGGGGGCGCGCCATGGAGGTGATCCATGACGAGGAGATGCTGAAGCACTATGTTGCTGCCGCCGTGGATGTGTCCCCGGCGAGGCCAATTCTGATAGATAAATTCCTCCAGAACGCCATTGAGGCAGAGGCTGATGCCATTGCCGACGGCAAGGATGCCTTTGTGCCTGCTGTGATGGAGCATATTGAACTGGCCGGTGTTCATTCCGGTGATTCAGCATGCGTTATTCCGCCCATTAGCATCCCAGCCAAACACCTGGATACCATCTATCACTATACCAGAAAGATAGCCGTGGAACTCAACGTGGTGGGACTGATGAACATCCAGTACGCCATTTGTGATGATATGGTCTATATCCTTGAGGCCAACCCTCGGGCATCGCGAACAGTGCCGTTGGTCTCAAAGGTCTGTAGTATTTCCATGGCGCGGCTTGCCACTCAGATCATGCTGGGTAAAAAGCTGGGCGATCTTGATATCAGGCCCAGATCCATACCCCACTTCGGGGTAAAGGAGGCGGTATTCCCATTTAATATGTTGCCTGAGGTGGATCCCCTTTTGGGCCCGGAGATGAGGTCTACAGGAGAGGTATTAGGACTGGCAGACTCATTTGGCCTGGCCTATTACAAGGCCCAGGAGGCGACTCAGCAGGTACTTCCATCCGATGGCACCGCCCTGATCACGGTATCTGAGAAGGACAAGACAGGTGTCTTGGAGGTGGTGAGGCAATTTGAAAGGCTTGGCTTCAAGATCAAGGCGACCAATGGCACACATAGGTTTCTGGCCGAGCATGGCATAGGCTCGGAGCTGATCTTGAAGATGCATGAGGGTCGACCGAATATCGTGGACGGGATCAAGAATAAGGAAATACACCTGTTGATCAATACCCCCAGCGGCAAGCTCAGCAAGTATGATGACTCCTATATCCGCAAGGCGGCCATCAAGTATAAGATACCTTACATCACCACACTTGCCGCCGCCCATGCCGCATCAAGAGGGATCGCGGCAAACCGGGCCGGACATGGGAGCGTCAAGTCTCTTCAGGCCTATCATAAGGATATCAAATGACAGGAGCCTTCGCTATCTGGTGTCTATTAGAATCATAAGGCCGGGCGAGGTCTTTTGGGGCGGAGTTAATGCCATTTGAGATCTCAATTGAGGGACCCCTTTCAGCCATCTCATCACTCTCCCGACAGCTCAAAGGCCTTTCATGGAAGTTCGAAACTATCCCGAAAGCGACCGATGATGAAAAGAGACGCCAAAGGCTCTTGTTCTTAGAGGCCGAAGAGGAGCTGCTTGACGATAAACTCCTCTGTATCTCTCGAATTATAAGGGAGATAGAGACGTCCCTTTCTCCGCGGGCAAGTTTTGATATTAGAGTTCGAAATCTCTCCTATTCAGAGCCACCCATAGGTGATGGCCAGTTTGAACGGCCCTTTCACCCCATACCCTCCCTCACCGTCCAGCCTTGGTCCCCCTCTCTCCCCATGCCGATGGATGGGAGGACAATCATACTCGACCCGAAGCACGCCTTTGGCACAGGTAGACATCCAACCACCCAGCTCTGCCTCAGGATCATGGACCACATTGCAAATGATTCCACTCTCCTCCAGGGCCTCCCAATCCAGGAAGTCCTTGATTTTGGTTGTGGAACAGGTCTCCTGGCCATTGCTGCCATCCGGATG
>JAZDES010000234.1:0-2928 GCA_043808585.1 Pseudomonadota bacterium
ATGCAGGCCAACTTCCTTCGCTTTCAAAATATGGGGAGTAATGAATATGAGCAGGTCATCCATCTGATGCTGCTTTTCCTCGGCCCCGAAGAGGTAGCCAAGCAGGGGGATATCCTTGGCCCACGGTATACCTGCGTTTTGGTCGAGCTTTTTATCCTTGGTGAGGCCCCCGATAACAGTGGTCTGCCCGTTAAAGAGGACAAGGCTTGTATTGGCATGCTTTGTGATAATAACCGGATACCCCTTGACCTCTCGCGTAAAATCAAACTCGTCTTTCTTGGCCATGATATCCAGCCTTAGCATCTTCCCGTCTATCACATGGGGAGTTACCTTTAATGTGAGTGCCGCCTTTTTATACTCAGGTGTTTGCTCCGCCATCGCGCCGGTTGAGATGATTGAGATCAAGGGTATCTCCTCCCCACTTTCGATGACGGCCTCTTTATTGTCGAGGGTAGTAATGGTCGGGCTGGAAAGGATATTCAACATCCCATCCTCCTGAAGGGCTGAAAGTTGGACTTCCAGGACGTAATTTGCGGCCTGAGTCAGGTAGCCGACGATCAAACCTGCCGTTGGATCGGGCGCGGGGAGCAGGTTTTCCGGAGTCTTCAGGGTAGTGTCCACAAAGTTCTTTCCATCTGGGCCGTGGTATAACCCTCCCCACTGTACGCCAAGCATGCGGGCCACCTCCGATCTGGCTTCAACGATGTTACACTCGATCAACACCTGGGGGGTGGGCCTGTCCAATTCATGGACCAGGGCGATCAATCTCGGGATATCTCCCTTCAAGGCGGTAACAATAAGGGCCCTGTTGTACTCATCCACCGAAACAGATGTCTTTCTGTTCGGGCTCACGGCCCCTTTCTTCCCACCTGCCTGCTCGTCCTTTGCGAATCCGCTGAGCACTATTTCAAGGTTTTTAGCCAGTGATTTGGGATCGGCGTAGTCGATATAAATGATCTTTGTCACGAGGGGTTCAAGGGCCTTGCTCACTATTTTCAGCTCCCTTGCCTCCACCTGTTTCTTTTCCAAATCCAAACCCATTTGCATGTCCTGGGCGCTCATCACGCGAATAATGTCCCCAGACCACATGTAGGTAAGCCCGACCGTGGCAAGAGCGCCGCAAAAGACCTGGTCCCAGGAGGTCTTTTCCACGTTAATATTGATCTTTCCTTTTACGTCCGCATTGAGCATTATATTCTGATTGGCAGCCTTAGCCAAGGCGCGCAAGAGCACGGAAATATCCTCATTGATTATCCTGAGCGTAACCTTATCGGTGGGGAGCGGCCTTTCAGGAACAGGTATGGCCTCCTCTCGATCAATTTTCTCTTTTTGTTCCTCAATGGTTCGTTGCCTTTGAACCGGAGATCTTGGTTTTGACTTTTTCGCCAATTCAACCCATTTTTCGAGGGCCCCCTTTTTTTCTGCGGTCTTATCAGTGCCACAACCGAATGTCAGCAAGATCAGTCCAACAGTAAGAACAAGCCGGACCATTTTTTTGTTTATGCGGATGAGCGGACACACAGTCTAAACCTCCTACCACTATTCTTGATCAAGCCGCAAAAAGGCGCAAAATTCACAAAAATTGAAAACGGCATGCAACAAGATCAAGCGGTTACGAACAAGAAAACTTCGGCACCTGACTTTTTACGAGACCATCATTCCTGAAGGGGAACAACAATCTTCTGCCTATCTGCCTTGACCTCGATAACTACGCTCTTTGGATCAATCTTCCTGACAACATATCCGCCAGTCACCATTTCCTCGTCTGATTCATACTCCATCCCATTAATAATACAAATCCTTTTCCCCTCCATCTCGATATAACCCGAATAAACAAAGTTCATAGCGGTTGCGGCCAGCTTGGGCTTTTCCTCAATCTTTTTTATGGCCGAGGGCCTTTTGTCAAAAAAAGGGTCTTTGGTCCACTCGGCTTCTGCAGTAGCGATCATGAAAGTGACGGTCTTATCGGGGGCATCCTTACCCAAACTCAGGGAAACATCCGTAATCAGTTTGTTCAGGGCCTTTAACTCCTCTCCGGTATTGACAGGGGCTCTTTTTGAACCCGAAAACGGAAGAAAGTGGAATATCCCGTAAATAAGGGCGATACCCGCAAGAATTAAGATCACTTTTTCCCGTTTTGCCATTCAGGCCGTCTCCGGAGAAGTTATGTATCCAATGCCAGCCACAGCTTAAGCCGGAATTCTTTGACACCCTCTGCCGGTTGAATCCGGACCCTTTCAACATGCTTCAGGTAGGGCAGTTGCTCCATGCGGATCAAGAAATCGCGAAAATTGTGAAAATCCCCACTCAGATGCACATTTACGGAGAGAGATTCGCTTCCACTGACCAATGTCTTCAGGTCTGGCACCACGTCTACCAATTGCAGACCGCTCATTTGGGCTATTTCCCTGAAGGTATCGGAGATCATAACCGCCTTTGCGCGGTCTAATTTAGCCTTCTTGGGAAAAGGCAGGGTTGTGGGGCTCTTGACCGCCGCCCTCTTTAAGAGATCCTTAAATATGGGAATGAGTGCTTTCTGTGCCATTATCTCAGTCTCCAATTTTGCAGCCTCAGTGTCAAGGTTGGCAATGGACTTTTGACGGGGATAAATTCCCAGGGCGACAAAACACAATATCCCCGCTGCGCATATGATAAGGTATCTAATGATTTTCCCGTACAATTTTGGAAATTTCCCGTTTTCCAATTAAAGCACTCCCATCCCCGCCCTCCGCCTTCTGCCCTCCGACCTTGGACATCACTCAGTGGTCATTGGGCTTCGCCGTCATTAGTCCCTTCGGGACGTCATTCGATTGTCATTCGATTGTCATTCAATCGTCCTTCGTCATTCGTCCTACCGCCTACCGCCTACCGCCTTCTGCCTTCTGCCCCCTGCCTACCGCCCTCCGACCTTGGACATCACTCAGTGGT
>JAZDES010000235.1:0-3682 GCA_043808585.1 Pseudomonadota bacterium
CTTCACCGGACAAGCCGGCGATGAAAAATTTCTGGGTGAGGGCAAAAAATACGATGATCGGGATGGCGGAGATGACCAGGCCTGCCAGCAGAATCGACCATTCGTTGTGCATCTCTCCCTGGAAGAAAAGCAGCCCGACGGGGATGGTACGCAGGGCGTCATTTTTCACCAGGATCAGGGCAAATGAAAATTCATTCCAGGCATAAAAACCGGTCAGGACGGCGGAAGTGATCAGGATCGGCTGGCTCATCGGGACATAGATCGAGAGAAGCCCCCGCAAGTCGCTGCAGCCATCGATCCTTGCCGCGTCCAGGTAGGCATGATCGATGTTGCGGAAATACTCATAGATGAGCAGGAAGGACATGGGGATCTGGTAGGCGGTGTAGATCAGGATCAATGCCCAGCGCTTGTTGTACAGGCCCAGCACCTGGATCTCCTGGTAGAGCGGGATCATGCTGACGATAGGGGAAAACAGCAGTCCCATGACGGTCAGGGCGATCAATACCTTCTTGAAGCGGAAATTGTGGATCACCATGCTGTAAGCATAAAGGCAGGAGCAGACCAGGGTCAGGGTGACCGTCAGCCCGGTCACATAAACGCTATTGAGAAAAAACCTGGCGATGCCACTGTTCCAGGCCTGGACATAGTTATCAACCAGCCATTTCTCCGGAAGCCCCCATACATTGGAGAAGATCTCGGTCGTGCTTTTAAAGGAACTGAGGATCATCCAGATCATCGGAAGGATGATGATCAGGAAGAAGATCGTCAGGATCGTAATGGAAAAGGCTCCACCAAGTTTGTTTTTGAGCTTCTCTAGCATGGATCATCCTTTCCCGGGCAGTACCCTGATGAATGTTTAGGTTTCATTTTTACTTTTCACGAACAACTGCGGGAGCAAGAACAGGAAGGAAATGACCAGAATCACATTCGCGATCGCGGCGGCATAACCCACCTTGCCATGAATGAAGGCATAATCATACATCAGGGTGCTTAAGACCTGGCTCGAGCCATACGGCCCGCCAGAGGTCATGATAAAAATTTCGTTGAACACCAGGAATCCGCCAGCGATATTGATCATCAACGCGATCTTGAGCATCCCGCTGATATTGGGGATGGTGATGTCCTTGAAAATACGGAACGCAGAGGCGCCATCAATGCGCGCAGCCTCGAAGATTTCCCGGGGAATGCGCTGGATGGCGACGATTAATAGCATCATCGTGTACCCGATGCTGCGCCATTGTGAAACAGCGATCACCGCATAAATGGCGGTTCCGCTGTTGCCCAGCCAGCCCTTTGTATAGGCGCCCAGGCCGACCAGCTTCAGGAAGCCGTTCAACAGTCCTTCATTGTTGTAAATGAAGGTGAACATCAAGCCGATGATAGTCAATGAGATGAGCGAGGGAAGGAAAAAAGTGGTGCGATAGACCGCGGACAGCCTGCGGTTTTTCAGGTTTTCCACCATGGCGGCAAAGATCAGGGCACCGCCGACCTGGAAGATCAGTGAGATGACCACGTAGCGGATGTTGTTGATGAATGAGATTTTAAAATCGGAGGCTTTTAACAACTTGAGATAATTGTCCAGGTTGATCCATTCCCTGGTGCTGGACATCAGGTCCCAATTCGTAAAGCTGTATCCCAGGTTGCGTACGATGGGGTAATAAACAAACATGACCAGGATCAGCAGGGCGGGAAACAGATATAAGAAGATGGATATCCGTTTGTTTCTGACCATGATTCGCCTTTACTGGGCTTTTACTGGTACAACTGGTACTACCAGTAGAATGTTAAAAAAAATTCACACACGATCCTTTGTATTATATAGTAATCGAGGGGCAAAGTCAATTACTTGCACCTTAAAATTCTAAAAATATGGGAGGCTTGTTCCCTTCCCCCTCCGGCGGCAGAGCTATTTCCCCGCGGCAACACCCCCGATTATTTCCGAAACATTGAAATGGCGGAGGCCAGCTTTCGCGATACGGGACTTGTCCTTGCTTTTGATCGCCTCGACGATCTCCATGTGCTCAAGCAGCACATTCCCTATCTTGTCTGGGTTGAGGCGGATGAACATGAACATCTGTTTACCGGTCATCTCGCACAAGGTATTTACCAGCACCGGGAAGACGGAATTGTGGGTCGCCTCGGCAATGCGTAGGTGGAACTGTAGATCATGACGATTGAACATTTCCACATCCCCCTGGCTTTGTTTCATTTTTGACAGCGCACGATAAATAGATGTGAGATCGTCCTCTGTCGCCCTCTCCGAAGCGAGATCAAATGCTGCAAGTTCAAGGGTGGTACGTGCCTCAACGATATCGATAAAACTCGTGCGATAACTGCTTTGATGTTTTAACAGCATGGTTTCCAAACGGCTCACAACCTTTTCATTTTCCAGGTTCGCCACATAAATTCCTCTGCCGGGTTTGATTTCAAGCAAGCCCTTTTCCGACAGGGAGCGCAAAGCTTCCCTGAGAACATTTCTACTGACACCATACTTCACCGAAAGCATTCGTTCGGAAAGGAGCTTGTCTCCGATGGACATGCCTTTAATGGTTTTTTCGATCTGGGCCGAGATATCATCGTATAATAATTTTGACATTTATCATCCTTAACGTTTATTGATTCTCTCGACAACCCCTTGCTGGGCAGCGGAAAAATAAGGTCATCAAAAATGCGACCGGATATATTTTCATTATACGATACCATCAACCGATAATCAATTTCGTGTTTGTCACGTGTTTGTCACATACACGGTTGGTGAGTTTGGAAAATTGGTCAGACAAAAGGCTCTTCCTCCAAATTTCAGGGATCAATTGGCTGTTGTATCAGCCAGCATCAGGCCGGTCTGCATGCCTGGCCAGGTTTTGTAGCCCCGTACCGTTCTGGCGCGCATTTTCATGCGTCCAATGACTTGCTCGGTGCCATTATTTGTCCAGGGGATGGCTGGATCGGTGTAGACAGCACAGAAGCTTGACCAATTCTCGCTCAAGCGGATGAGCAAGTCATGCAGTTGGTAGTCAGGAGTCTGTTGGTCGTTCCGTCTCCCCTTGGAGACTTTGTCTTGTTTCCATAAAGCATACAGGCGCTTATCGCCATCCGGTGGTAGTGCCTCCAGCAGTTCCTTGATCTCCTCCACCACCCACAGCCACTCTTTGGAGAGTGTATTTTCGAGTTCCTTGAGTGTTCTTCCCACCCAGCGCCGGACATGGAACTGGCAGATCTGGTGCTCCAGGTTCAGTTTCTTGGCTACCACCTTGTATACCGCCAGATCATCCGTCACAATGACATTCACCCCCATGCACTGGATCTAGAAGGTGGCAATATATTACTCCCTGAGGCAAAAAGGGCGGGTAACTCCGGCCTTCTTACTCATCCTCATTACTCATCAATAGCATTCTGTGTGCCGCCCGCACCTTAACCAAATCCATCTTCTCCACAGCGCGGTCATAGGTCACAAACCCATTGACTTCGTCCTCCACGTCTGTCGCTTGGGTGTAGACTGCTGCTGAAAGGCCAGCATCCACCCACTGCTTGAGTTCAAAATCAAGTAAATTCACATAAGCCGTGCTCAACTCTTCGGGCATGGCAAATCTCATATACCCAAACTCCGCTGATGGATTCCAAAGGGCGTAGCCCACTTTCTGGCCGGAACCGGTCAGGCAACGGGCGATACCGGCGCAGAGGG
>JAZDES010000236.1:0-20364 GCA_043808585.1 Pseudomonadota bacterium
TCTTTCGTGGTCGTGCCCTCCTCGCCGATGAGGTAGGTTTGGGTAAGACTATTGAGGCCCTTATGGTGTTGAAGGAATACATCCAGAGGGGAATGGTGAAAAATGCCCTGATCTTGACGCCTACCCCGCTTGTGAGCCAATGGAAGGAAGAACTTTGGACCAAATTTGCTCTGGACTTTCCTTCTACCGATGATCCGGCATATCGCACCGGGGACAGGTCATTCTGGAAAGAACCTTTTATACTTTCCTCCATCAATCTTGCCAAATCAAAGAAGAACTTCTCAGCGGTGACCGAAAGGGAGTATGACATGGTCATCGTTGATGAGGCCCATCACCTGAAGAACCGAAACACCCTTAACTGGAAATTGGTCAATGCCCTAAAAAAGAGGTTTCTGCTCTTTCTCACGGCCACCCCGGTAGAAAACAATCTTATGGAACTCTACAATCTGGTAACCCTTTTGAAGCCGGGGCAGTTAAAGACTGCCTCTGAGTTCAGAAAGGAGTTCATGACCAGGGGCGATCCAACTGATCCTCGAAACCGTAATCAGCTAAAAGAACTCCTCGGCCAAGTTATGATACGCAATACCAGGGCGGTAGCAAAAATCGACATCCCTCCTCGATTTGCTCACACCATCAAGGTCGAGCCCAGTGAACTCGAGCTGGATCTCTATCAAAGAATATCCACACTGATAAGAGAAATGAATGCAACCAACGGCGGAGGGCAGAGGTTTTTGCTGAAGACCCTTTTGGAAGAGGCGGGATCGTCGCCCCGAGCTGTAGGCCTTACCCTTTCCCGTATTCTCCAAAAACAGGACATGCTCTTGAAACATGAAAAGGAGATCCGGGCCATATGCAATATGTGCCGATCACTTGATGAGAGCAACAAAAACAAAATGCTCCTGAACCTGATCAAGGCCTCTCCCGGGAACGACAAGAAACTGGTCTTTGTAAAGTACCTGGGCACGCTAGAGCACATATCCGAGTTCCTGGAATGGAACGGAATCTCCTGTGCCCTTTTCCATGGCCAGATGGACAACCGCAAGAAAGACGAACAGATTCAGGCCTTCAGAGAAGAAAAAGATATCCTGGTGACCACCGAGATTGGGGGAGAGGGCCGAAACCTCCAGTTCTGCCACCAGATGGTCAACTACGACCTTCCCTGGAATCCCATGAAGATAGAACAGCGGATCGGCCGTATCCACCGTATCGGTCAGGAAAAGGAAGTGGCAATATACAATCTTTGCGCCGCCGGAAGTATTGAGGATTACATTTTGGAGATTCTGGACAAGAAGATCAACATGTTCGAAATGGTCATCGGAGAGATAGACATGGTTCTGGGCAGGGTCATGGAGGATCAGGATTTCTCAGAAATGGTCTTCGATATCTGGATCAATTCGAGATCCGAGGAAGAGAGGGAAGAGGGCTTTAGTCAGCTGAGCAGCAGGCTTAAACAGGCTAAGACCAGCTATCACAAGACAAAACAGCTGGATGAGAAGCTCTTCGGAGAAAACTATGAGCTCTAATCCCGATCACGAACTGGATCAGTTTGCTATCCGTTTTCTTGAGAATCGGGGGGCTGTCCTTGAACGAAACAAGGACGGATTTGAAGCGCTCCTGCCAGGGGAACTCTCGCAATTGCTCGAGACACCCGATCATATCAGAATAGAAAACGGATTAGATTCCGAGGTGGTAGGGGTTTATTCAATGAGCTACGGCTCCCCTTTGCTCGAAAAAATGGTGGATGCGGCCTGTGCCCTGGTACCGATACTTGCTTGCGAGCTTGAGTTTGGCTACCTGAAGAGCCAGGGGTTTGACCGACTGATCAGTGAACAGTTCCAGTTCTTCAATTCAGTTGGAAAGGTAGAATCTTCGGCAGCTATTAGGACAGATTACATTCTTCTCAGTTGCCGGTATTTGGCGCAGAGTGATGAACAAAAGCAAGGCCTCCTTCAACTTGTCTTTGACTGTGAGACAGGCGCCTCCATCCCCGGTATGGCGAAAATGATATCGAGTGTTCCCAGGGAGTTTAGGCCTCCCCCGAAATCCTTCCGGAAAGAATACATGCTCAAAAGGATTATGGATGGCATTGAGGATCAATCAAGAGAAATATTGGCAGAAGAGGTCCGTTCCTTTGAACAAAGCATGAACAGGCGCTTCGGGAGGGACGTGATCAATCTGGAAGAGTATTACGATGCCCTTAAAAGAGAAATGGAGAAAAGCATCGAAAGGCCTGGGCTGTCGCAGGAAGTCATCAGAGACCGGAAGACAAAAATAGGGCTCCTTCCCGATGAACTCGCGAGAAAGAGGGATGACCTGTTTAAGAAATACAGCATCCGGATCAAGGTAGAACCGTGCGCGGCCATGTTCATCAGAACACCTGCCGTGAGGGTCATTTACGGGGTATCGGTGGGAAGAAATAAAAGGAATCTATCTCTCACATATAATCCGGTGACCCGGTCAATGGATGCCATGGTCTGTCAGAGTTGTGGAAAGAGCACGTTGAGGGCACACTTTTGCGACCGGCTCCACCTTCTATGCGTCCGATGCAACAAAAAATGTCCTATTTGTCAACCTTGAACGGTATATTCCAGGTCCCCAGGCATCAGTTCAGCCAGCAGCCGGGCCAATTCCGCTCAACTATTTTCCTTTGCCTTGCTCGCTATAGTCATACCAGCCCTTCCCAGTCTTCTCTCCATACTCGCCTTTGAGGTAATGCTCAACAAGGCTGGGAGAAGGGAGAAGCGACCGGTCACCAGTCGCCTTAAAGGCCTCCATGGCCATGATATAGGAGAGATCCAAACCGGTCAGGTCGTTCAGCCGGAAGGGTCCCATGGGATGCCCTGCGCCATAGACACAGGCCTTGTCGATATCTTCAGCGCTGGCCACACCCATCTCAAGCATCCACATTGCTTCATTATAGATGGCCCGAATAATCCGATTCAGAAGAAAACCATCCACCTCCATTTTCAGGCGAACAGCCACTTTCCCAATCCTCTCACACAGGGCCATGGAGATCTCTGCGCTCTCATCTGAGGCATGGGGGCCTTGAACAAGCTCCACCAATTGCATTACCAGGGCAGGATTGAAAAAATGGAGATTCAGGACCTTTTCCGGGCGTTTCGTTGCATCGGCAATCCGCGAACTGACTATGTAGGAACTATTGGTTGCGAGAATGGCGTGAGGCGGTGCCATCCGATCAAGGTCGGCAAAGATCTTTCGTTTGAGATCAAGGATCTCAAGTACCGCCTCAATAACATAATCGGCATCCTTTACTGCCCCTTCCAAGCTCGATGTGAACCGGATATTCTTGCGCGCCTGTTTGGCCTCTTCCTCGGTCAGCTTACCTTTTTCAACGCGACCCTGGAGGTACTTATCCACAAAGGCCTCTGCCCTTTTTAAGACGTCCCCGCTGACGTCGGTACAGGTTGTCTTGTAACCCTTGATGGCACACAGCGTAGAGATCTGGTGCCCCATATTGCCTGCTCCAATAACCGCGATTGTTTTTACATCATCAATATTCATGTCCTCCTCCTTTTTTGAATGACTTCGTTAATCAGAAGAAAACCCACTTGTCCACACCAACTAACCTATTCTTGCTTCATATTCAAGCCCGTAATTACAAAGAAATCCTAAAAAAAGTCCTTGACAAGGCCTTTCGGATGTTACAAAAAGGTAATAAGACTTGAAAGTCTAACCGGTTAATTTTAGAGGCAATACCAAAACCTAAATCTCCATGATCAGAAATGCGGTGGAATTGGGTGATCGGTGTTGACCCAGAAGATTCCGTCCGGCAGTTATCAGGATCAAGACTGGGGCGCGCCCCCCTCAAGACTCATAGTTGTGGCTGAATCTCAAGGCCTTCGCCCGGTTCCAAAGTTGTCCCCTCCACCTAGCGTAGCCAGCAAGTGAAATCAGCCGAAAATCAATCCAGGTAAATGGGTTGAGGACAACCAACTTCTCTGGATTGTATGTCGAGTCAACCTCAAAACTCAACTCTAATAAATAATGAAATTTTGAATGTCTGACAGGCACTTCACTTTCCAAAAAAAGGAGGGAGCACCATGGCATTTAGCACAGAAGGGTTGAAAAAAAAGCGGATAGGGGTTATCACCAGGCGGCAATTCATTAAGACAACCTTAACGGGGGCCGCGGCACTGGGGGCAGGAGGGTTGATCTTCCCCCGTTACGGTGCGGCCCAGCAAAAAACCCTTAAGATCCTGCAATGGGTCCACTTTGTTCCGGGGTACGATAAGTGGTTTTCAGAGACCTATATTAAGGAGTGGGGGCAGAAGAATAACACCAATGTCATCCTTGACACCATCGGCCTGGCCGGCCTGAATGCCCGGGCCGCAGCAGAGGTCTCAGCCCAGAAGGGTCACGACCTGTTCATGTTCCTGTGGCCCAAGCCTGACATGGAAGCCCAGGTTATCGACCACAAGGAAATATACGATGAATGCGAGAAAAACGTCGGGAAACCAATCGAACTGGCCATCAAGAGCACTTACAACCCCAAGACAAAGAAATACTATGGGTTCTCTGACAGCTTCGTCCCCGATCCCGTCAATTACCGCAAGGACCTCTGGGATGATGTGGGCATGTATCCCGACACCTGGGAGGATGTACGCGTCGGTGGTGCAAAGATAAAGAACAAATTCAATATCCCTGTCGGCATAGGCCTGGCCTCTGAGATCGATACCAACATGGCCATGAGGGCCATCATGTACTCCTTTGGGTCATCTGTCCAGGATGCGGAAGGTAATCCGGTGTTGGATTCCAAAGAGACACTGGAGGCGGTCAAATTTGTCAAGGCCCTATACAAGGAGTGCATGACCGACGAGGTGTTTACCTGGGATGCCTCGGCCAATAATCGTTTTATGATCTCGGGCAAGGGGTCCCTGGCCCTGAACGCCATATCCATTACCCGGACAGCAGAGAAGACAGACCCGGAGATTTCAAAGAAAATCTGGTTGGCCAAGGCGTGCAAGGGGCCGGTGCGCAGGATGGGCCTGGAACACGTCATGGACGTTTACGTGATCTGGAAGTTCGCGGACAACATCGAGGGGGCCAAGAAATTCCTCGTAGATTACATCTCCGATTTTAGGACGGCATTTTTGGCCAGCGAGTTCTACAACTTCCCGTGCTGGCCCGGTACGGTTCCTGACCTGAAAAAACTGGTCTCCTATGACAAGAATGCTCATCCCCCGGACAAATATAAAGTCCTTGACGATGTCCTGGATTGGGCCACGAATGTTGGGTACCCAGGGTATGCCAATGCGGCCATTGACGAGATATTCAGCACATGGATCATCTCTACCATGTTTGCCAGGGCCGCCGCCGGGGAGATGAGTCCCGAGGAGGCCATCAGCGCAGCAGACCGTAAGGTAAAAAAGATATTTGAGAAATGGCAGGCACGGGGCGTGGTTTAGGTCCCGAAGCATTTGGACGTTTGGTCCGGACAGATACGTCCGGCCAGCCTAATTTCGCCCCTTTGGGCGGCGATGGCCCAAAGGGGCGTTGATTTAAATTGAGCTGCATCAAATCTTTTTTGGCAGAACATGAGATTCTGGATGAAAGATAGGAGGATTTCTTGGCTGTAGTAGAGACGCAAGGCCTAGAAAAGCACTTTGGTGACGTAAAGGCCGTCAATGGGGTAGATATTGTCAGCACTGAGGGCGAGTTTCTGGTGCTCCTGGGTCCTTCGGGTTGTGGCAAGACAACTCTGCTCCGGATGATAGCCGGACTGGAGAGACCTTCGGCAGGAAACATCATGATCGGTGGTGAGGTGGTTACCCATTTACCACCACGGGCAAGGGGGATTGCCATGGTCTTCCAGAGTTACGCTCTATACCCTCATATGAACGTGTTCAAGAACATCGCCTTCCCCCTCAAGGCAGCAGGGATGTCCAAGGAGAAGATGAGCGAGAAGGTAAAATGGGCAGCATCCATGTTTGGAATTGAGAGATTTCTGCAGAGAAAGCCCAGGGAGCTCTCTGGAGGAGAGCGACAAAGGGTGGCGCTGGCGAGGGCACTGGTGAGGGAACCCAATGTCTTTCTTCTGGACGAGCCACTCTCCAACCTGGATGCCAAACTCAGGGCCTCGGCCAGGGAGGAGCTCTATCGATTCCAGAAAGGCGTGGAAATCACCACCATCTATGTAACACATGATCAGGTGGAAGCCATGGGCATGGGCGATCGTATTGCCGTCATGAACGAGGGAAAAGTCCGCCAGCTAGGGACCCCGGCAGAGGTATATTCAGATCCTGCCGACACATTTGTGGCTGGCTTTCTAGGCTCTCCACCCATGAATCTGATGAAAACCAAGGAGCGCATTGTGGGGTTCCGTCCGGAATGTTTCCTTCCAAAGGAGATGCACGGTGGATCCATAAAGCTGGAATCTTTTCCCCTTGAGGTAACAAGGGTGGAGGACCTTGGAGCTGACCGGCTGGTTTACGGAAGGCTGCAGGAACGGTTTAACCGTTATCCCGTTGTGGCCAACCTGCCCACAAGCTTCACACACTATACCATCAAGGTTGGTGCAACCTACGACTTTGCGGTTCCGCGACAGGACGTCAAGTTCTTCGACATTGATACAGGCCTGCGCGCGGGTCCAATCCCGTTGTAAGGAGATGGTATGAACCCTGTAGATAGGGCAAAGGGAAAGACCGTTATTGGTAGGGTGCAACGCATGAGTTTTTTTCTCGATAACGAGAAGCTCCTGGGCTCCCTGATGATATCGCCCGCTGTGATTTATGTGCTGGCACTGGTGGGTTACCCCCTGATTCTGGCATTTGCTTACAGCTTAAGTGATATATCGGTTGGGAGCGTTGGATACAACTTTGTTGGGTTTTCGACCTTTAAGAGTATCATGGAGGAACCGGAGTTCAGGACAGCCCTCAAGAACACGATCCTTTTCACGTTTGTATCAATGCTGATCGTTGTAGTACTGGCGAAGATCCTGGCACTTCTTCTGGTGCAGGATTTCAAGGGGAAATTCCTGCTCAGGGCCCTCATCTTGATGCCCTATGTGGCGCCCATCTCATTGGGGGTTATCGGCTGGCTATGGATGCTGGACTCCATTTACAGCCCCATAAACTGGCTCCTCCAGCGCACTGGTCTCTTCGGGCCTGATTTTTGGCCCATGTGGCTGGGAAAGCCGGAGCTGGCAATGGCCTCTATTATCGCGGTGCACGTGTGGCGTATGTTGCCGTTGGCCATGATCATCATGCTGGCTGGCCTATCATCAATTCCAAAGGACATTCAGGACGCAGCCCTTGTTGACGGGGCAGGCTATTTTCGCCGACTCTTTCAGATCACAATTCCCATGATGCTTCCGATCATGCTGGTGGCCGTTCTCTTTGGAATTGTCTTTACAGCCACTGACATCATTATCATCTTGGTACTGACCAGAGGAGGGCCCTATGACTCAACTCAGGTGCTCGTCAGTCAGGCCTTCTATACGGGAATCGATGCGGGCGACCTGGCAGGAGGGGCGGCCACTGCCGTCTTCCTCTTCCCGCTCCTTTTGGCAGTGGCAATACTCATGCTAAGGATAGCCCGTCGTTCGGAGGTAACCTAGGATGGTAGAAGAAAAAAAAGGCATCAGGTGGCTTGGGTTGAAGCTGGCCCATTTTGGAACACTGGGGATTTTCGCCCTTTTCGCCAGCCTCCCCTTTTTATGGATGCTGATTACAGCGTTCAAACAGGACGCCGACCTCTATAACCGGACGAACAATCCGTTTCTCTTTAACATGCCGCCAACCCTCAGCCATATAAAATATCTGTTCACAGAGACCCTGTTTGTACAGTGGCTTATTAATACAGCATTTGTGGGCGTTATGGTAGTTGGAATCACCCTGGTCCTTGCCATACCCGCCGGGTACAGTCTGGTGCGGCTTGGTGGTAGGTGGGGCGAGAGACTTGGCATTGGGATATTTCTTACTTATCTGGTTGCTCCGACCATATTGTTCATCCCAATGTCTCGGGTTGTGGCAACGCTGGGCCTTCAGGACTCGTTATGGTCTATGATACTCGTCTTCCCCTCATTCACCATTCCATTTGCCATATGGCTCCTGATGGGCTTTTTCAAGGCCATTCCCCCCGACCTCGAGGAAGCGGCCATGATTGACGGCTACAGCCGTTTCGGCGCCTTCATAAGGATGGTTATTCCCATATCCACCTCAGGCATATTAACAGTGGTGATATTCAGCTTCACCCTGGTGGTGCAGGAGTATATTTACACCCTGACTTTTGTCACTGCGGCGTCCAAGTTTACGGTCAGCGTCGGGGTGCCCACCTTTCTAGTGCACGGCGATGTTTACAATTGGGGAGGGCTGATGGCGGGGTGTCTGATTGCCTCCTTGCCAATTGCCATTGTTTACAATTTCTTTGTGGATCGATTTATCGGCGGGCTTACCATGGGCGCCGTAAAAGGCTGAGAGGGTGGACCCTCGGCCGGAGCTGTCTTATCGACCTTACGGTGTGATTCAAGCACTTAGTACGTATCAATCCTGTTTATCCTGTCAAAAAATATTGGAGGAGAATTAGATGGAACTTCCGATGATAAGAAATTACATCAATGGGGAATGGCAGGCTTCACAGTCAACTGAGATTGGGGATGTGTGGTGCCCGGCCACTGGCCAAAAGATTGCACAGGTGCCCTACTCTACCCCGGCCGAATTGGATAGTGCCGTGGCGGCGGCAAAAGAGGCCTTTTGGGAATGGCGACGTACGCCGCCCCTGAGCCGGGCACGGTATCTTTTTCGCCTGAAGGAGCTCTTTGAGGAATCTTTCGAAGATATTTCGCGGATCCTGGTCACCGAACAGGGCAAGACCATCGATGAATCAAGGGGCGAGGTGCGGCGCATGATTGAGAACGTTGAACACGCAACGGGCGTGACAACACTCATGACCGGATACTGTATGGAAGATATCGCCCAGGATATCGACTGCTACGCCGAGCGCCAACCTATTGGCGTCTTTGGGTGTATTGCCCCTTTTAACTTCCCGGCCATGGTGCCCTGGTGGTTCCTTCCTTATGCCGTTGTTACCGGAAATACATTCATCGTTAAGCCTTCAGAGCAGGTGCCCATGACCCAAACCCGTATCTTTGAGGTTATTGACGAGTTAGGGCTTCCCGAGGGAGTACTGAACATGATCCATGGGTCCAGGGAGGTGGTAAATGCCATGCTTCACAACCCTGACATCAAAGGGATATCCTTTGTCGGGCAGACCTCCACGGCGCGTCACATCTACAAAACCTGCGGTGAAACCGGGAAGCGGGTTCAGGCCCTGGGAGGAGCCAAAAACTGCGTGGTGGTAATGCCGGATGCAAATTTAGATAAGGGTATGCCCTCTCTAATTACCTCCTTTTACGGCTGCGCTGGGGAGCGCTGCCTATCCGGATCGATCCTGGTGGCCGTCGGACACGTGTACAATGAACTCAAGGAGAAGTTCACGGCCGCGGCCAAGGCCATTCGCGTGGGTGATGGCCTGGACGAGGCAACCCAGATGGGCCCGGTGATCAGTGCATCACACAAGGAACGCGTATTGGGGTATATCCAAAAAGGTCTGGAAGAAGGGGCAAAACTCATCCTGGACGGCCGTGGTATCCAGGTCGAGGGCTATCCCAATGGGTTTTTTGTCGGTCCCACGATCCTCGACGGGGTAACTCCTGATATGACTGTCGCACGGGAGGAGATCTTCGGGCCGATAGTGAGCCTCATACACGTCAAAGACCTTGAAGAGGCCATCGAACTGACAAACAGTAGGGGGTTCGCAAACGCCTTCTGCCTGTACACGAGCAGTGGAAAGACAGCCCGGGAAGTCAAGTACCGTGTAGCCCCCAGCATGATCGGTATAAATATTGGGATTGCAGCGCCTATGAGCTTTTTCCCATTTGGCGGCATCGGCGAGTCGTTTTTTGGGGACTTGAAAGGCCACGGCCGGGAGATATTCCAGTTCTTCACTGACACCAAGGTAACCATCGTTCGATGGTTCTGAAAGCCCGATGATATTTTGTCGCACTAACTCCGTTCCCTGCTCCTCGACGTTGAATTGTTGTGACTGCGGCCTTTCGCGGCGTTGGGAGCTTTCTTTAAGGAGTGAACATGGAGCTTAAGAATTTCGGAAGCATTCTCAATTTTGCAGTGGAGTTGGAGGCCGCAGATCAGGCCTTTTATAAGGCTCTCGCAGCAAACCCGGCCTGCGTTGAACACAAGGCCCTCTTCGAAGAACTAGCGGCCGAGGCCAAGAGGAATGAGCAGGTCATGCTTCGGACCCGAAGGGAAAACGTGACGGAAATGATTCTGGAACCCATCTACGGTTTCTCCAGCGAACCCATCTTAACCGACAGAAAGGGCGCAGAGGCAACTGGCCTGGTCAAGGCCGTAGCAATGGCCTGTGAGCTTGAGGACAAGGCAGAGTGCTTTTACAAGGAGGCGGCTGAGAAAATTGAGGCGCTACGAGAGGCATCCCGTGTGTTGGCCCGTGCTGCAAAACGTCGGGCTGCAAATAAGACTCGATTAACGGCCCTAAGCAAGTCTTAGTCCAGCCATCTATCTCCTCTCCCACCAGGCAAAGGCCACAAGCAGGGCAAGAGAAAAGATCATCAATCCATATTCCCAAGGTGAAAGCCTGTAATCCCTTCGGAACGTTCTTCCCTTTATGGCGAACCCCCTTGATTCCATGGCCATGGCCAATTCCTCTGCCAGCACAAAGGACTGGACCAGGAGCGGCATGAATAGGGCCATGAAGTTACCCAGGTTCCCCGGTCTCGGTCGGAGGTCGATCCCCCTTGAACGTTGGGCGTCAAAAATAGAACGTATCTTCTGCCCAATCAAGGGGACATAGCGTAATGAGGTGGTCAGAATAAATGAAAACTGGAATGGAACCCGCATTTTCCTGAGTGCGTCTCCAATTTCCTCCGGGCTTATGCTCCGAAAAAAGATGAGTGACAAGGCAAGAAGGTTGAGAAGACGGATCGATAACAATAAGGCTATACTGAGATCAAATGAAAGGAGAGTGATGAGAAAGACAATACCTACCATGGGCACCATGAGTCGAAGTGAACGTACCCATGCCACAGCGAGCCTGAGGGAAAACATGAGGATTACCAGAAGGCAGGACTCCACGAGCAGGGTGATAGGCCTCTGGGTAAACAATACGACAAGAAGGCCCATAAACCCAAGGGCGAGTTTGGTTCTCGGATCAAATCGTATCAACTCATTCTTACCCCTTCAGTATTTCGATCCGACGGCCGGTTACCCTGTCCTTTTGATTTGAGATGGCCCCCATTCGGATCAGTTCTTCGTTTCGCATGAGTTCATGGGGTGAACCATCTCCCACTACCCGCCCCTCATGCAATATGATCCATCGCCGGGCTATCGCTTCAGCAAACTCCAGGTCATGGGTCGCTATTAAGATGGTAAGGCCACGCTCTTCAAGGGACATAAGTAGACGGGTAATGGCTTGAAGAAAGCGGCCGTCTTGCCCAACGGTGGGTTCATCAAGGACGAGAAGCTTCGGTCGCATTACGAGGATGGAAGCCAGGGCAACGCGCTTTTTTTGCCCTTCGCTGAGGCGGTAAGGAGAGCGGTCCAGGAAATCATGGAGATCGAAGAGGCCACAGATCTCCTCTAACCATTGATCATGCCCAACTCCTAATCCCCTTAATCCCACGAAAAGTTCGTCCTGCACCCGATTCTTGAAAAACTGATCATTAGGATTCTGGAACGAGATGCCTACGAAACGCGCCATTTCTGATGGTGCCTTTTTTTGAACGTCCATGCCCATTAAGCATAGATTTCCTTCGGAAGGGCGAAGCAAACCGTTTAATTGCTTAAGGAGAGTGGTCTTGCCGGAGCCGTTCTTTCCGACGATGGCCAGGGTCTCTCCCTCCTTTACCTCAAATGAGATTCCATTGATAATCCCTCTTCCTGCCGTCTTGAAGACGAGGTTCCGGGCAACCAGCACGGGATCATTTTTAAGAAATTTATGTTCTCTCTTCCTGGGATATCTGGGCATCAGATCTTCTCGCAGGAGAAGTGGCCGGGCATCCCTTGGATGGCCGTCAAAAAGGAGCTTCCCGGATGACAATAAGAGACATCTTGTGGCGCTCTCCAGAATACCTTCAAGGCGTTGCTCAATGACAATTACCGTCTTCCCGCTTCTGTGAACCTCCAGGAGTGCATCATGGACCTGTCTGGCACCTACCCAGTCTAGGTGGGCGAAGGGTTCATCCAGCAACAGAACCGGGGGGGCCATGCAAAGAACCGATGCAATGGCCACAAGCCGTTTTTCTCCCCCCGAAAGGGCCGTTGGAGATCGATTGAGGAGATCCTTTATGTGGAGTGTATCCGTGATCCAATCTATCTTTCGCTCAATCTGTCTGGTGGATAGCCCGATACTTTCGAGGCCAAATGCTATCTCGTCTTCAACCGTGCTGTTGAATAGTTGGGCGTCAGAGTTCTGAAGTACCAGGCCGATTTTTGAGATGAAATCAGAGACTTTTGCCGCCCTTGTCTCTAACCCACTTACGAATACGGAACCTTCAAGAACACCTCCGAAGAAGTGCGGAATGAGGCCGTTTAAGAGATAGCCCAGGGTGGACTTGCCAGAACCACTAGCCCCGCACAAAAGGACATATTCCCCTTCGTGAATGGTAAGATTGATTCCTTTCAGAACCCATCCCTCAGGGGTATGGGGATAGCGATAATATACGTTAGAGAGTCTTATCACTGTTACCTTCCTTTTTTCCTTGACAGGACAAAGGGTCTCGGGTTGATTTAGTTTACCATACGGATGAACTTCTGGGCATACTTTTTCGGCGCGATCCGGAGAGCAACAGATGGGCAATTCAAAAAAGGGTTCTGATGATGACTGGGGACCGGAGGTTGAGGAACTTCGCCTCCGCGAGTTCTTTGCTTCTCAGATGGGTGGACCGGATAGTCTGGAGCGTCAGCGGGCTGCTGATCGATTAAATGTCAGAGAGCGAATCGACAAGCTCCTTGATGATAGCTCATTCCATGAGACAGGGGCCATAACCGGTATTCCGACTCATGAAGGAGAGCGTCTCGTCAAACTCTTTCCTTCCAATTTCATTATGGGTACCGGCAGGATTGACGGCCGGCGTGTGGTACTGGGATGCGACGATTTCACTATTCGAGGGGGGGCAGCAGATGCTGCAATCGGTCGAAAGGCCTCTTACGCGGAACGAATGGCATTGCATCTCCGTCTGCCTATGATACGACTGGTGGAAGGGACCGGAGGAGGCGGAAGCGTCAAGTTTTTGGAGATGATGGATCGCACATATGTGCCATACAATCCTGCCATGGAGGTAATGGAGGAGCTTCTTTCAACCGTACCGGTAGTGAGCGCCGCCCTCGGACCTGTAGCCGGGCTTGGTGCAGCTCGGGTCGTTTTCTCCCACTTTTCAGTCATGCCCAGAAAAACGGCCCAACTCTTTGTTGCAGGCCCTCCCCTCGTGGAACCTGCTACAGGAAGGAAGGTCAGCAAGGAGGAACTTGGCGGTTCACATATCCACACCCGCGGCTCCGGGGCCGTGGACAATGAGGTTGGCTCCGAAGAAGAGGCCTTTGATCATATCCGACGGTTTCTTTCCTTCCTCCCGGATTCGGTTTATGAAATGCCGCCTGTCATTGAACCAATCGACCCACCTGATCGCCGAGAGGATGAACTGATCAGAATCATTCCAAGAAACAAACGGCGCCCATATGCTATGCGCCGAATCCTCGACCTGGTACTTGACAGGGGAAGCTTTTTCGAGATCGGAAGGATGCAAGGCCGCTCAGTCGTCACTGGTCTGGCCCGTCTCTCCGGACGTCCAATAGGTGTGATAGCCAACGACCCAGTCTTCCTAGGTGGGGCCATCGACGCCCTTGCCTCCGACAAGATGGTGCGCTTCATAGATATGTGCGATACATTCCACCTTCCGGTGGTCAATTTCGTTGACAATCCAGGTTTTATGATCGGGGTGGAGGCTGAGAAGCAAGGGACCATTCGGGCCGGGGCGCGTTACATATTTGCCGTGTATCAGGCCACTGTGCCATGGTGCTCCATCATCTTGAGGCGGGTCTTTGGGGTTGCGGGCGCGGCCCATGGTAATCATTCGCGGCTCAATCTGCGCTATGCGTGGCCCTCCGGGGACTGGGGATCTCTGCCGCTGGAAGGAGGAGTCCAGGCGGCCTACAAACGTCAGATAGAGGCCTCCGAAGACCCTGAGGCCCTCAGGAACGAGATTGAGAAACGTCTCTCGAAAATGACGTCCCCATTCCTTACGGCAGAGATGTTTGGTATTGAGGAAATCATCGATCCTAGGGATACAAGGCCGCTTCTATGTGAATGGATTGAGACCGCTTACCGATTATTACCCAGTGAGCTGGGCCCGACGAGACGAGGAATGCGGCCGTAGATTAAGTCCTTGATTTATCCTTCTTGATGAGCCTTATCTCTCTTCTCCTAAGTGCCCGATTGAGGATCTCGATGGTCTTTCTTTCGATTTCCTCCCACGAAACCGAGGGGTTCTTTTTCATCCGGACCTCAGTGGGTTTGATATAGAGCTCCTCAACCCCCGGGATGGCCATAATCTCCCTCACAACCATTTCCCCAATAGTACCCAGGCCTTTAAGGAGTTTCTCAGAGTCTTCATCGAGGGGCCCCTTGAAGCGTTCCACCCTATATGCCGATATCTTATTTGGGGTCAGGAATGACCTTATTACCGGATTGGGATGTCTGTAGACCACCACCCATGGCTCGCACATGACCCTTGCCTTCTACCTTCCTATGGGGATCATGTAAAGTGGATCCTCATTTGCCCCGAATTTCATTACCGACTTTACCTCGTCGTCTCTAAAGGCCCCGATCATTACACTGCCAAGACCCAATGAAATGGCCTGTAGGCTAACGTTTTGGCCCACATGACCCACTTCGATCCAGGTATATCTTATACCTCTTTCCCCATATTTGGATGTGATCCGTCTGTAGACAGCGGAGAAAACCAGCACTAGAGGCGCGTTCCTAACCGAGCTCTGGCCTAATGAGGCCTTGCAGAGCGCTCCCCTGACATCCCCTTCCTGTATCATACGTAGTTCGTGTTCGCTGGGAGTGTATCTATAGACCCCGGGAGAAAGCTGCCTCACATTTCCTACAACAATATAGGTCTCAAGTGGGTAAAGGGCCCCAGCGGAAGGCGCGGCCCGGTTGCCCCTTGGGTTTGTAATACCCTGGGCCGACCACAGGAGCTGTGATGTCTCCTCAAGTGTCAAGGATTCATCCCGAAAAGTTCTAACCGATCTCCTCTTGAGCAGGGCCTTTTCTATGGATGTCTCGCCATCATACTGGGACTCCGGCAGTCTTATTGTTTGTGTATGCTCTCTTTCGGCCATTAAGCTACACCTCCCATTTGAATCTCCCTATGGCAATAATCTCCCAGCCGTGAGGGATCCGTTTTATTGCTGATTCATGCCAGTTCTTTACAAAGGAAGGCTAAGACCCTTCAGTTAGAGACAGTTTCATGCCCTCTGTAGTATCTCTAGACAGACCCATATGGGGCGCTGAGGACCAATCTCGCATCGCCGTGTATCCGTATCCCCTCTCCAGCCGACTCCATTCTAAGATCACCGGTCTCGTCAAATAGCATGGCCCTTATCTTGGTCAGCCATCCATTTGGATAGCCCATGGTTCGGACCTCAAGGACTGGTTCTCCTGAATGCTGAAGGATTAGAAAACCGCCAGGGACTGCTTCGTAAAGGCATTTTCCAGGATTCCTCCTGATTTTGTTTCGATGCAATTCCACAAGGAGGGCCCGTCCTTTATCCAGTAGCCTTGCAGAGATTAACGGACGGCTCTCTCCGGGGTGGACCACATCGCCCAAAAAGAAAAAACCTTCCTCAGATGCCGGATTTCCCAGCAAGAACCCTGGGGTTAGTAATCCATTGACCAGATAGTTATGATGGGCACTCACCAAGCTTTCACGATACTCGATCATCGTTGCTCGCCTAGAGTCGCTTTCGAAGTGTTTCAAGCAATAAGGGGAGGAACGAGCCGGCATCCCCCACCAATCCGAGATCAGCCAGTTTGAAGATGGGCGCACGTGGATCCCGATTGACGGCAATAACGGTTTCAGCCCCCTGGATGCCGGTAGTGTATTGCAGGGCTCCCGAGGTCCCGATAGAGATAAGGAGCTTGGGTTTCACGCTTTTCCCTGTTTGGCCCAAAAGTCGATCTTCATCGGCCCACCCTTCCCGAACCGCCGGCCGTGTGGCCCCTACCTCACCTTCTAGCAAACTTGCCAGCTCGAAAAGGAGACCGAACAGCTCCTTTGAGGCAAGTCCCCTTCCACCAACAATCACCACCGGGGCATCCTCCAGTTTGACATGATGCGACTTGTGCGGACGGCTCCTGATAACCCTGGTTCGGGGCTCAGGGAGGAGACCGATTTCCGGATAGATTACGCAGCCGATCGCGGCCGAATCATGGGGGAGTTCTTCGAAGATCCCTGGATGAACAGTTGCCATCTGAGGCCGATGGTTGGGGGTGATCACCTCTGCCAGAAGTTCACCTCCAAAGGATGGGGTTGTTTGGACTAGAAGACCTGTTTTCGGATCCACATCCAGTGCTACGCAGTCGGCGCTGAGCCCTGTACGCAGTCTCTTGGCCAATCGAGGGAAGAACTCCCTCCCAAATGAGGTGGCTCCGGCGAGCAATATCTCAGGCCGGAAGGCCTCTACCCACCGGCCCAGCAAAACCGTATAAGTCTCCACCCCGTATTCCTTGAGCCCAGGATGTTCCCCCATTGCCACCACGTCAGCCCCGTGAGCCACATACTCCATGGCATATTGATGCACCCTTTCACCAAACAGGACAACGGTGACCCCCTTTTTCAATTGCCTTCCTAGCTCCTTCCCTTTGGCAATCAACTGCAGGGTAACCCGGTTCTGGAAATAGTTCCTGTAGTCACCGAAGATCCAGATGCCTCCAAAGACCTTATTCGTTTCCATCTTCTTCTTCCAAGACGCTGAGCGCCTCGAGTTTTTTGATCAAGCAATTTACCAGGGCCTGTGGCGGGCCGCTCACCATCTCGCCCTTTCGGGTGGGGGGAGGCACACGAAGCCTCCGAACCCGTGTGGCAGAACCTTCAAACCCCACCTCCTCCGCCTTAAGACCCAGATCATCCATGCCCCATCGAATCACATCTTTCGCAGTAAAGGCGGTTTCTAAGGCCCCAAGGGGAAGATCCTTCACCGGGCAAAGCTCATGTGTCACCGCCAGGAGTGCCGGCAACGTCACCCGCATAGTATCCAGTAATCCATCGCTCAACCGTTTCACCATCAACTCCTCTCCCTCCAGGTGGATCTCATTCACACCCCATACCTGGGGGATGTTCAGCTCTTCTGCGATCTGAGGTCCCACATGCCCTGTGTCGCTGTCGGTTGTCTGCATTCCGCACAGTATCATATCTGGAAAAGGGTCGAGCCTTCCAATCGCCTTTGCAAGCACGTGTGACGTTGCCAGGGTGTCAGCCCCGGCAAAGGCGGGATCTGTCAATAATATGGCCCGATCGGCACCCGCCGCCAGGGCCTCTCTGAGGGCCACTTCACTTTGGGGCGGCCCCATTGTGATTATACTGACGTGCCCTCCGATCTTCTGGCGTAATTCCAGAGCGGCTTCCATGGCAACATAGTCCAGCGGATTGATGACACTTTCCACCCCTTCCCGAATAATGGTCATCCTTTCCCGATCCATTCGCACGGTAGGTACATCAGGAACCTGTTTGATACAAACCACAATTTCCATCCCTGATCCTGCCCTTTTCCTCTAGCTATCCCTGTAATAAAGCGCGTGCAATGACCATGCGCTGCACCTCTGAGGTTCCCTCGTAGATCTCGCAAACCTTTGCATCTCTGTAGAACCGCTCGATGGGATAGGCCTTGGTGTATCCGTATCCTCCGTGGATCTGGACACCAATACGCGTGGCGTCTACGGCTACTTCACTGGCATAGACCTTTGCCATGGCCGATTCCTTTGTGTAACTATTTCCCTTTTCCTTTAGGTCACACGCTCGGTAAATAAGAAGACGGGCCGCTTCGATACGTGTCCCAATCTCGGCCAAGAAACCTTGGATTGCCCCAAAATCGGATATGGACTGACCGAATTGATGACGCTCCTTGGCGTACCTAATTGAGACATCCAAAGAGGCCTGAGCAATCCCCAGGGCCTGGGCACCAATACCTAATCGACCCCCACAAAGGGTCGAGAGGGCTATCTTAAGGCCTCCCCCCTCATCTCCCAGCCGATTCTCCAGCGGGACATGGCAATCACGGAGAGAAATGGGGCATACGGGATTTCCCCGCATGCCCATAAGATCCTCAATTTGGCCCTTCTCGAGCCCTTCCCTCTCGGATTCGACAATAAAGACACTAAATTCCTTGCCTTTTTCAACTTGTATGGTCTTGGCAAATATCAAGTTGATACCGGAGATCCCACCGTTTGTGACAAAGATCTTGTTACCATTTAAGACATATCCTCCCCCGTCACGTATTGCACTAGTCTCAAGGGCAGAGGCATCTGACCCGGCATTCGGTTCAGTGAGGCAGAAGGTGCCGATTCTCTCTCCTTTTGCCAAAGGGATCAGGAAACGCTGCCGTTGCTCCTCACTCCCGAAAAAATATAGCGGGGAGGCAGAGACACTGTTATGAACAGAAATACACAGCCCCACGGCCGCGTTTGCCTTTGATATCTCCTCAATCACGATGGCTGCGCTTACGCTGTCAAGTCCTGCCCCTCCGTATCTGGCAGGGATTTCCAGACCGAAATACTGAAGCTTGGCCATTTCCTCGGCAATATCCAGGGGGAAATGTCCTGTCCTGTCCATCTCAACCGCTGCAGGGGCAAGTCTCCTCTCGGCAAACTTCCTTACACTCCTCCGGATCGCTGCCTGTTTCATGGTGGGCTCTAGGTGCATGGCCTCCAATCCCCTTAAATTTCCACTCCCCTGGCGAAAGCGGCAGGTGAACCCTCAAAGCCATGAGGCTTGATTGAGTTGGCAAATGAGGTGAGCAAACCTGGAAATAAAGGAAGATATACGCTACGAACAATTTAAGGTTAAGTTTTAAGTATATACAAAAAGTCTAATAAAAAGAGGCCTTTTTCTTCCTTTGTTGTCTACCCATGATCAGGCCGAAAACCAGACCAACGAAAAGGACCAAGCCCCCGGTGAGGAACCATTCGTTCCCATGGGAAGACCTCAAGATCTCATTCTCTTTGGCCAATGTCTCTGCGATCTCTTTCGCCGCCTTTAGTGAACTGTTTGTTGATTCATACTTCTTTTTCAGCTCTAAGAAGCCGGCAGACCCAGCTCTCAGCGCCTTATAGTTCTCCTGGAGTTCCTCCAGGGCCGCCTTGTTCTCCTGTAATCTCTGGGCAAGCTCCTTTTCTCTGCTGGAGACCACTGTCCAATCCTTTTCAAGGCGAGTAAGGTTTTCCTTTAACAGAGAATTTTCCTTCTTTAGAGGTATTGCCCGAATTTTCCACGGTACCTGTGTGGTCAGAAAGCGGCTCAAGACCCAGCCCTCGAAAGTCTTGCCTCCGGGTCCAACGAGACGGACCTGGCTCCAACCGGAATTGGATCCCAGGAGCTCCACGGGCTGATCCTGCTCCAGCATTGTGATTATACTTTGGTCAACGGCTGGCTCATTACGCAGGGTTATCTTGGATGTATTTATCACATAGGCCTGCTCGGCCCACCCTGCATGGGATATCAATGTCAGACCCAGGCTCATACAAACGATCAGGATCTTTTTCATCTGTTCTCCCTTACGACTATCATTTATCCTTACCACCTTTCTTCTTACCTTTTTCCTTCTTCACCACCCGAATATCGGTTATCCTTGTATGAGGATATTGACCCATCTCATCCTTCTCAAGGTATTTGACCATGTCCCAGACGGTGTTTAGGGCCATGGAGACACCCACAAGGGCCTCCATCTCGACACCGGTGCGTGCCTGGGCCTTCACAAGACATGTGGCCTCAATGGAATCCTTGAGGGTACGGAAAGTGATCTGTACCATGTCCAGCGGGATCTGATGGCAATGGGGGACCAGGAGGTGGGTCTGTTTTGCCGCATTCATGCCAGAGATTTCTGCAACAAGGAGCGGATCGCCCTTTTTTATCTCATTGTCCTTGACCTTCTGGATCGTATCCGCAGAAATCAGGATCTTTCCCGTGGCCTCAGCATGACGTCTGATAATCGGCTTTTCAGTAACATCCACCATACCCATACGATTTTCCCCTTACCAGAGAATTTCCTTCTTTTCAGTTGCTTCTGCCTTAATCCGATTTACCGTATC
>JAZDES010000237.1:0-20236 GCA_043808585.1 Pseudomonadota bacterium
GTCAACCTGCCGCTCTTTGAGCCAGAATTGCAGGCGCTCCTTCTTAAGGTCGGCAATCAGGTTAAGCTCATCCACCGATTCCGCCATCAGGTCCTGGTATTCGCCGTTGATCCCCAAAAAAGGGAGGCCGAAGGACCTTATTAGGCTAACGCCGATGATCACAACAACCGACAGGCCCCCGAACACGATAAACATCATGGAGCGAAGGCTCAGCCTTTTTCGCGGTGAGATCTTGAAAGAAGTTTCAGAGAAGAGGGTCATGACCGGCTCTCCCCCGTACCATAATCGAATTGGTTTAAACGGAATTTACGTGGTTCTCTGAGAACTGACCCTATCAGGTGAGTGTTGAACATGAGGCGCGTTTTCTCCCACTTGGCGTGGGCCGGGATCAGTCGCTCACGCTTTAGGAAGGCAAAGGCCCGCGGGAGAAAACCCCCGTCATCAAGATCCTCTTCTGATATGATTGGCGTCCTGGAGAGTTCTGCGACCTTGCCGGCCTGTTTAGCGAAGTCCTCCAGAGAAAGGGCGGGGGCCTGGGGCGAAAACTCCTTACAAGCCTCTATTGCCCACTGGCTGGAACGGACAAGGTTTTCCCGGTCAGCATTGATCCACCGGATGGCGCGGACCTGGGCCGCCAGGATGAAAAGGACCGTCTCAGGGTGTTTCTTCGCAAAATCCCCGCTGAACAGGATGAAGCTGATCCATCTGCCCCGGTGAATGACCCGGGCATCCGGGTTCATCGAAAGGAGCGTTGATGTGACCGGCTCCCAGACCGCGCAGGTGCTGATTTCATCACTTTTCATTGCTATTAACATCTCGTTAACGTCCATTGGAACAAGCCTGGCCTTTACGCCAGCAGCATCCAGCGCCTCTGCCAGCATAAAATGGGCGTCAGAGCCAAAGGGAAAACCAATGGATTTGCCCTTCAGGTCATGGATCGTCAGACAGTCCAGCGCCACGAGGTCGTCAAAGCCCTGGTCCACAAGGGCCGGGACGAGGATCTCATGGGATGTAGTCAGTATAAGGGCCGGCGGAAAGCCGCTCATGCCCGCATCCAGAAGACCTTTGGCGATGAAGAAAGTAATGTCCATCCCTTTCCAGAAGGAAAAGAACTCGGCCCTCATACCCAGTTCTGTTAGGTCCTGCCGCAGCAAGCGGTCCCGCCGCATGGCCTCTACTATGTTGGCCTCGAACACCCAGAATGGCTGAATGCCGATGCGCACCACACCGTCTGCCGGCGAGAAGCCATACTTAGAGTATGTGGGATGTTTGAGCAGGTCGGTTTCTGTCTGCCGAGGCGGCGGCCCCTTGGCAGGCTTAAACAAGGCGAAAAGAACTGCCGAACCCGCTATGAGGCAGGCAATGAGCACTACCAGAATGCGTATTTTCTTCATGACTTCTAGATTGCACTCTTTTGAAAAATTTTTCCTGATGCCAGCACCGTTTCACTCACTATTCACATGAATCGCAATTTCATTACTATTCAATTGAATTTGCTCTTAGTATAAAGAATTTAAATTATGTGTCAATGACGTAAGCTGTTCCGTCTTATCTGCCCACTAGGTCTCCAGCATGGGATCCAGCCTTCCCTCTCGTTCTAGTGCATAGAGTTCGTCGCAGCCGCCCACGTGGTAATCCCCTATGAAGATCTGAGGGACCGTCTTCTTTCCGCCGCTCCTCTGAACAGCCTCCTCGGCCAGTTCAGGTCTTTCGTCTGCATACAATTCCCGGTATGTTACACCTTTCGAATCCAGGAGCTTTTTTGCCTTGATACAATAGGGGCATGTCTTGGATGTATAGATATCAACGTTTGCCATTAGTAATCCTCCTTTCTTCCTCTTACTTACATCTTTTCCAGCATCTCTGAACTCCATTGGCAGTATTGGCTCAAGCAGCACTTGCCAAGTCGGAGACCTGGAGTAATGGAGTAGTAGAGTGTTGGGAAAAAGGATAAAATCCGTTGCCCCATTACTCCAATACTCCAGCCGGCGCACGTGGTTCAAGCACCAAAGGTCTGACAAGATAGATCTTCGGAACAAAACCAAAAATTATTTTGGACACTAATGCTCTTCCAGTATAGAAATAAATTTCTTCCATTTCTCTTGGAAAGATGGCATGGGAATACTGTCCGGGGTCCTCAGTTCCAGGGTTGGCCCTTTGAAATTTATGCGCACATCCGTAAAGATCGTGGTCATATGATATAGGAATTTGTCAAAGGTTACATTTGTCCTTTGTCTGAATGGAACGTCCTCCCAGAGGTCAACCGCATCTAGGGCAAATCGCACCAGCTCTCTCACCAGCTCCTCTGAACCCCTGAGAGCTTCATGGCCGCAAACGGCCTGGCCGCATCTGGTAGGATCTGTATTATCCCAGATATCTCGCCGATCCTGGGACATCCCGAATTCCTCACTTCGGGATAGCCGGCAGAGCTCATGGAAAAGAATAGGCAACTCCTGGCTGTTCCGAACGACCACATGGAGGTGAATGGAGGCAGTTCCTTTCATCATCTCCAGCCCCCGTGTTCCACTCCTTTGCAGACGCGCATGTAGATTCCGGTAGCGTTCCGTAGTCAGGCACAAGGGGGCATCCATGCGGTCCGGGATGTATCCGACACCCAGGTATTCGATACCCAATGTGTTTAGGATAGCCTCATTTGTGGCCTCGATCTCTGACGATGTCTCATCCAGCCAAGTCTTGTCCCAGCCATACACGGGTCTGCTATGGTATTCGATCTGTCCACCTGGCTCAAAGGTAATATAGATCCCGGAGGGCGAAACAAAACGTCCTTCATCCTGGTCAAAATCTAGAGAGGGCAAAAACCGGTAAATCTCCTCCATACGATCCAATGAAAGTGGCCTCCGGGAGATAAATTCATACTCAAAGCCATAGCTCCTGGGGCCATCCGATGCCCGTTCTCGCAGGGCTTCCAGGAACATGTTCGTGAAGCCCTCTAGGAGTTCGTCTTTTCTATCCTGATCAATCACACCCTTCATCCGCTTCTCTCAGCCGAAAAATTCATCATACCACAGGGTAAATACAATTACAGCGAACACCCGATCTGCATCAGAGACAAGCGTCTCCGGCCCCACACCCTCAGCTGAGACACCTCGTGCCAGGTCCTTTACCATATCTCCATCTAAGATCCCTTGCCTTTCCACAATATCTCCCAGCAGGATCTCCTTCATGAAATCGGGAAGGGAAGACGGATCACTCAGCCAGTCTGCCAGAGGCATGGTAAAGGGCTGTTTATCCCTATAGGCGGTCTCTGAGTCCAGGACAGCATGCTTCGCAAAGGCGTAGCGGCAGATCATCTTTCCTTGCCCCAGCCCCAGGTGGACCTTGAAGCCCGGGGGGAGCGTCGCGGCAAACTCGGCCAGTCGGTAGTCCAGGAACGGGGTGCGCGTCTCCAGTGAGTACCTCATGGATAATTTGTCGAGTCGCAGGATAACATAATCTGGCAAACGGAAACGGCTCTCCATGGCAAGGGCGGCGTTCAGGGGATGTTCCTTGCCGCTCAGCTTTGGCAGGGCCTCCTCCGGGAAAAGATCCGCAGGAGGTTCTCGACCGATGAGCCTTCGCAACTCATCCCTGCCAAAGAGAAGTTCACTCTGAATATAGCGCCTTACAGGATCGCGATCCCTTACGGCCACGTAGTAGCGGAGCTCGGGATAGATCTCTTCCAGCTCCCTCTGAGCTTCCACCGATAAATTCCCATACTCATGGGCAGCCATTTCGACCAGAAACTTACGGTAGCCTGCAAAGATCTCATCAGCACCTTCCCCTGTAAGCACCACCTTCACGTGCTCGCTGGCCAGTTGACAGACCTGATCCGTTGGGAGAACAGCCCCCAGAGAGATCGGTTCCTCAATTGCCCTGACGATCCCTGGGAGCTGGTCCAGTGACTCCCTGCCGCAAACCCTACTCACCAGCCGCACGGACCCGAAATGATCCTCATTGGCCCTGATGAACCTCTTCACCGACGGGAGCTCGTTATACCTCTCTTCATCAAAGGCCAGTGTAAATACCTTGACATCGGGGATTAGTCCCGCTACTCGGGATGCCACAGCGGATGAGTCTATTCCACCGCTCAAAAGACAGCCCACCTCTACATCTGACCTGAGCCGGATGCGTACAGCATCCGTGAACAAGCTGTGGAAAGTTTCCGCTGCCTCGTCCAGCCCGAGATCGGTATCCACGCGGTCCAAGCGATACTCCCAGTACCGCTCCACACGCGTTTTCCCGTTTTTTAAGCCATATTCCAGGAAAGAACCGGGGGGCAGTCGCTTTAGACCTTCAAACATAGTCTCTTCACCCGGCAGGTATCGGTAGGTAAAGAGTGTCCCCAGGCCGGAGTGGTTAAGCCGCCTCGGAAGTCCGCTTCCTGCCAGCAAGGGCATTATTTCGGATGAAAAAACAAGGTTCTCATCCCAGGTGGCATAGTAGAGCGGCTTGATCCCGAAGCGATCGCGAAACATCACGAGCTTCTCTTGCACCGGATCAAGAATGGCACCAGCATACATCCCATTTAGGCGCTGGAGAAAATCGAGACCAATTTTACGGTAGAGATGAAGCGCTACCTCCGCATCCCCTTTGGAAACAAAAGGCTCATTCCTCACCTCCGGCCGCAGTTCGACGTAGTTGTAGATCTGGCCGTTACATATGATGACTGATTGATCTTCCGGGCATTGGATTGGCTGCATCCCTGTCTCCAGATCAAGGATAGACAACCTTACAAATCCAAGCCCTACCCGGTGATCTCCAACGGAAATGAGGGTCTCCCTTTGATCGTCCGGCCCCCGATGCCTCTGAAGTCTCCCCATGCGGGAAAGACGGCTCATAACCTCTCCCTCGGAAAGGGTCTTAGATACTATTCCATATATGCCACACATCAGATCTTATCCCCTTTTGACCGTAATGGGATAATAAGCCGGTTCCTGCCGTTTCAAGGTTTGCCGCAAAAGGCTCCGGGAGGTTTTACAGAAGTAGGGGAGAGAAAGGTGTTTATGGGGCAATCAGTTGAGATTGGTGGAAGATTATCCCCAAATCAGATTCAGGGGCTTTCCAGTTGGTTTCCTTTACAGCATCTCTTTAGATTGTCCCGTGGATTCTACGACACTGCTCCACAATCTCCCGTCCGGATCTATCTGCTTTCGCTTTGACACGGCCAGCGGAATCGGCACGTGCGTGTATTCACCCTTCCAGGATCCCGTGACCAGATTTGTCCGGCCGGCCATCCCAGCATGTACCGCATTATGACCCAGGAGCAGGCAGAAGACCGAGTCATGCGGGTTCGCTGGCATGCTTCTTATCATGTAGCTGGGATCAATGTATTTCAGACTTACCCCCTTTCCTTCCCGCTCGAAGTAGGCCGCAATTTCATCCTTCAGGAATAGGCCGATGTCGTTCAGGCGCACGTTGCCTGACTGGTCCCGCTTATTTGTCTCCGTCATCAGCTCCTGCCCCGACCCCTCCGCAACCACCACGACCGCGTGCCGCCTTCTCTCAAGCCGCTCCCTGAGGGCCAGCAGGAAGGGCTCCAGTCTGAAGGGGACCTCCGGCACCAGACAGAAATTGACCTGGGTGGTGGCCAGGGTTGCATTGGCGGCGATGAACCCTGACTTACGGCCCATCAGCTTCACCAACCCGATGCCGTTTCGGGCCCCGATGGCCTCCACATGCGCCCCGTAGATGGCCTCCTTCGATTCCGCAACGGCCGTCTCAAAGCCGAAGGTCTTGTCCACATACGAGATATCGTTATCAATGGTCTTAGGAATCCCGATCACACCTATTATGAGTTTGCGCCGTCTGATTTCCTCATGAATGGCCTGGGCGCCGCGCAGGGTCCCATCCCCCCCGATGGCAAAAAGGATGCTAATGTTCATACGCTCCAGGGTGTCCACCATCTCAGAGACATCCTGAGGCCCCCGGGATGTGCCGAGGATGGTGCCTCCCCATTCATGTATGTATGCCACATCGTTGGGGGTCAGGCTCATGGGGGCATGGGAATACCTGGGTGAGAGACCCTCATAGCCGTAACGGAATCCCAGCACATTATGAACGCCGTAGTGGTAGAAGAGGCTTAACACGATTGCGCGGATGACATCGTTCACCCCAGGGCATATACCTCCACAGGTCACGATTCCGCACCTGAGCTTTGAAGGATCGAAATAGATCTTCTTCCTTGGACCGGCCATTTCAAAACTGGGGGGCACTCCCCCCTTATTCAGAATGGCCTGCACCTCCTTGAGGTTCCAATTAAAAAGCACCCGGTCCTCATCGTTCACAAATTGCACCCCGGACATGGGTGTGTGAATACGGGACTCACCCAACCTCGACACTGAAAGGTCTAGATCATCTATTTCCATAAGCCCGGCTTTCTCTCAGCGTATCCAAACATTGATCAATGTTGTGAGGAATTGTAGGCATTCACAGGTTCTGCGTTCCCCGATCAGCGAGAATAGGAAAAAGTCTTAAGTTATGTCAACAACAGATTTGCGGCCAAGCCCTGGCATAACCCTAGCCCACTTCAAGGTTATATTCCTTGATTTTCGAAATGAGCATGGGGCGACTGATTTCAAGGAGCCTGGCCGCCTGGGTCTTATTGCCTCCTGTCTCTTCAAGGGCCCTCTCGATGAGTGTCCGATGCAGCTCCTTGGATGCCTTCTTGATGGAAAGGGTATCTTTAGGGCCGAGGTAACGGGACAGGCCCTCAGCCCGTGTCATATGGGAGGGGAGATCTGCAGGCGTAATCAATCGCCCCGTAGCAAGTAATACAGCCCTTTCAATTGCATTCTCCAGTTCTCTCACGTTTCCGGGCCAGCGGTATTCCATCAGGATGGACATTACTCTGGAAGTAGGCCCTTCTACCTCCTTATTCAGCTTCTTGTTAAAGGTCTCTATAAAATGACCCATAAGGAGCGGGATGTCCCCCTTCCTCTCCCTGAGGGGAGGGATATGGATGCGCATTACGTTGATGCGATAAAAAAGGTCCTCCCGGAACCTTCCCTCTTGAACCATCTTATCAAGGTCCCTAGACGTGGCCGTGATCACCCTGACGTTGATTTTCTGAGACCCCCTCCCCCCTAGCGGGGTAACCTCCTCTTCCTGTAAGACCCGTAAAAGCTTCACCTGTAAGGACAATGGCAGCTCTCCAATCTCGTCTAGGAATATGGTCCCTCCGTCTGCCTCCATGAAACAACCGGGCTTGTCCCTGACCGCATCTGTAAATGCCCCCCTCTTGTAACCGAACAATTCACTTTCAAGGAGATTTTCCGGAATACCGCCGCAATTTATGGTCACCATGGGCTCTGAGGCCCTGGGACCATTGAGGTGTATGGCCTTAGCGACCAGCTCTTTGCCTGTCCCGCTCTCTCCTGTAAGGAGTACGGTTGTCTTGTGTTCGGCCACTTTGCGTACAAGGTCGAAGACCTTAACCATGGCCTCGCTTCGGGCGATGACGTTTCCAAATGAATACCTTTTTTCCATATCCTGGATCTTTGTCCTGAGCCTCAGGTTTTCCTCCTTCAGCCGTTCCCGCTCCTCGGCCTTTTTGAGGGTCAAGAGGACCTCGTCCTTCTTGAAGGGCTTGGATATGTAATCATAGGCCCCTTCCTTCATTGCCTCCAGCGCCGTCTCCACAGTCCCATAGGCCGACATCATAACGAATGTCTTTTCAGGGTACTTCTCTTTGGCCTTCTTCAGGAAGGTCATCCCATCCATGCGGGGCATCCTGATATCGCAGAGGATAAAATCGAAATCAGACTCTTCCATTCGCTCAAGGGCTTTAATACCATCCGATGCGCTCTCCACAGCATAACCTGCCTTGCCCAGCATGACCTTCAGCATATGGCGCATGTTCTCTTCATCATCTATGACTAAGACACGGTGCTGAGACATGGGTCCTATACCCCCCTATTCTCACTTCTCTTCCCCCTCATGGAGAGGGATATTGATAATGATGGTAGCGCCTTTGCCAGGAGAACTCTCGGCGCGTATTTCACCTCCCAGCCCTTCTATGATCCTGTACGATATGGACAATCCCAGGCCCGTCCCCTTACCAGGCTCCTTGGTGGTGTAAAAGGGGTCAAAGATATGAATCAGTTCTTCCTCCGGGATCCCTTCGCCTGTATCCGAGAACCTGATCTCTATTGAATCACCTATGTTTTCGGTCCTGATCCTCAGGACTCCGCTCTGGTCCTCATTATCCAGCGACCGGTCTCCTTGCATGGAATCGGCGCTGTTCATGATAATGTTCAGGAAGACCTGTTTCAGCTGGTCGGGTCCTGCCCAGACCTTGTCCCTTGCCGCATTCAGGGCCATCTCTATGTCAATATGGGCCATCATAGGCTGTGGCCTCAACATACTGACCGTCTCCATGATCATATTATGGACCTTCCCCAGCTTTCGTTCACCAGTGGAGGGGCGTGAAAAATCGAGGAGCTGTTTGATGATTCGACTAATGCGTGTCAACTCCGATTCAATGCGCTCCAGGAAATCCCTCCTTTCTTCTTCCTCAAGGTCTTCTCCCCTGAGCAGCTCCAGATAGCCCAGGATAATCCCTATGGGATTGCCGATCTCATGGGCCACCCCGGTTGCCAGCCGCCCTACCGAAGCCGCCTTCTCAGACCTGATGATTTCTTCCTGGGCCTTCTTTATCTCTTGATTCGCCTTTTCCAGGGAGGAGATATGCGACCTAAGCTCCTTCTTGTTTTCTTCAAGACGTCCGAGCATCATATGGAGCGATTGGGAAAGCTGCCCGATCTCATTGCGGGGCGAATCACCAAACGAGGGAAAAGGAACCCCATCTTTGAACTGATTTGTGATATGCAACAGCCTGTAGATGGGCCTGACCACAGTGAGGGAGAGAAGATAGAATCCAAAGAGGACGAGGATAATCGTATTCAGGATGATGTAAATGAGGATGGTCTTCTCTGACTCCCTGAGCTTCTCGTACAGGGGGTCGAGCCGGGAGCTAATGGTGATGGCACCCATCAAACGCCCCTCCAAAAGCACCGGAGAAGAGATGTTAACCCTCTGAGGGGCGAACCAGATCACCCCCCAGGTGCTCCCGCAGAAGTCAAAGGCCCATTTCCTCATCTTGAGGGCCTTGGCTGAAAGGGCCATGGCATCCCTTTCCGCCTCACCCTTCCGGGGTCGCTTCCAGTCTCTCCCAGCCGGAGACTCATACGACTCTGAGACCGTAGGGCTTTCGGGCCGGAGGTTAGGTTCCTCTCCGCCAGCCGTCGGCTCATACGAGCCAGAGCTCGGGCCGGCGGCCCATGACCCCATACTATAGACCTTGACGCCCCCCCTGTCCAGTATCAGGGCATCTGAAAACCCCCCTCTCTGAATCAACTGCCATAGCTTCTCCTTGAAACCACGCCTCGAGAACGGCCTATCCACCCCTTTCTCTTCATGGGCAAGTTCATCAGCCGCCTGACGGGCCAGTATGTGGATGAGCAGCCGCCCGGTTTCAAGCTTGGCCTCTATCAGGTCCCTTTCCTGGAATTTTACCATAACCACATTGATGAGGACCATAGCGGTCACAATCAAGAAACCGAGGGATGCCAGAATTCCTGTCCTCAAACTGAAAAACGGAAATCGCAAGTTCAGGCCTCTCTAATGGAGTAACCGGAAATACCACTCTTCCAGCCCAAGTCCAAAAAAAAGATAGATAAGTGCCCCGAGGGAGAGAAATGGTCCAAAGGGTATCTTGAACCTGTACCCCTTACCGGCCATCAAGATGAAGATGGACCCCACAATTGCACCCGTGAGGGAGGATATTAGTACGATAAAGGGCAATGACCTCCAGCCCATCCATGCACCGATCATAGCCAATAGTTTGATGTCTCCTCCACCCATCCCCTCCTTTCCTGTGAGACGCTGATAAGCAAGGGCCACAAGAAAAAGGCACCCCCCGCCGGCAATGGACCCTATCAGGGAGTCAAGCCAGGATATGTGCCCCGAAAGTAGTGAGTATGCCAAACCTGCGAAAATCCCTGGGATTGAGAGGACATCAGGTATGATCCTGTGATGAAGATCAATGAAACTGATAGCCACGAGCGCAGCGGCGAAAAAAAGAGAAATGAGAAATTGAAAATTCAGTCCATATCTGATAAAGAGGGCAAGGCTCAAGAGTCCGGTAATGCCCTCTACAAGGGGATACTCCCATGAAATGGCCTCACGGCAGTGTCTGCATCTGCCCCTGAGGAAGAGATAGCTAACGATAGGGATATTGTCATAGAATTTTATCCTCTTTTTGCATTTGGGGCAGAGAGAGGGTGGGTTTATAATTGATTTTTTGATGGGAATGCGATAGATACATACATTTAGGAAGCTCCCCAGGGCCAAGCCAAATAAGAGAAAATAGAACGCCGTTAGCGAATTCATATCCATATGACCGGACCTAAGAAGACCTTACTGGTTGCTATCAACCCGGATAATCCTCAACAGCGACTTATTGACCGTGTAAGTGAAGTCCTGGAGATGGGGGGGCTAATCGCTTACCCCACCGATACCTTTTACGGAATAGGGTGTGATCTCTATAACAAGAAGGGGATTCAACTCATCTACAAGCTAAAGAACCGTCCCCTAAGTCAACCCTTTTCGTTAGTATGCGATAGCCTCAAGGAAATAAGCCACTATGCCATTGTATCTAACTACGCATATAAGACCATGAAGAGGCACCTGCCAGGGCCATACACCTTTATCCTGGAAGGAACCCGGTTGGTGCCAAAAATCATGCTTACAAGGAGAAATACAGTAGGCATCAGGGTTCCGGACAACAAGATCTGCCTTGCAATTGTTGGCACCTTCGGTAGGCCAATCATATCAACAAGCGCCGGATATGACGATCCTCAATCCATAAGAGAGAGCTACGGTTCATATCTGGATATTGTCGTTGATGGCGGGGTGCTATATCAGAGCCCTTCTAGCGTGGTCTCTTTGATTGATGATACACCTGAAGTCCTGAGAGAGGGGAAAGGTGATGTCAGTAGCTTTCTCTGATGCCCTGGCCAGGGAGGCCTCCGGTCCCCGGCCCGGAGGGGCCTACGCCCCGGTGGGCCCCCAGGACACTACGCCCCGATGATGGGCCACTCCACCGATATTCTATCGTTGTCTTCGTGCCCTGGAGCAATTTGAGAACGGATCGGCTTGCACTTTCCAGTAATAGGTCTAATAGTTCCAGCTTGCTCTTCTTGCTATAGACTAGGGTCACATCTCCCTTAATACCGGCCGATTCCTTGGCAAGTTCCACTGCGTCTTGAAAATTACCCAGGACATCGACTAGGCCCAGTTCCTTGGCCTGGGCACCTGTAAAGACGCGACCGTCAGCAATCTTACGGACCTTTTCCACGGCCAGATTCCTGCCCTTGGCTACCCCTTTAACAAACTGTTCCTGGATATCCTGTATCAGGGCATTCAGGACCTCCCTATCCCGTTCGGTCAACTTCCTGTCGGGGGAACCGATGTCTTTGAACTCCCCGCTCTTCAGGATCTCAAACTGGACTCCTATCTTTTCAAGGAGGCCCTCGAGCTGGATAAACTGCAGAATTACCCCAATACTGCCGGTAATGGTCCCGGGAGATGCCACGATCCTGTCTGCTGCTGCGGCTGCGTAGTATCCGCCTGATGCGGCCACAGTCCCCATTGATGCAATGACCCTTTTGACTGGGACGGTTTTCTCGACCTCACGATAGATTTCCTGGGCTGGCGCCACTGCTCCCCCTGGTGAATTTATCCTCAGGATGATCGCCCTTATTCCTTCGTCCTTCTTGAACTTAACCAGTTGGGATGTGATATCTTGAGCACTTGTGATAGTGCCATCAATTGGAATTACCCCGATCTTCTCATTGAATGTAAGGCCCGATGAGGCCCCAAATAGCTTCAGAAAGAGGATCATGCTGCCGCCCAGTATGAGGGCAACGACCAAAAGGATCACAAGAACTGTCAGAATCGTATGCCTTTTTTTCGCCATTTCGTGGTCTTGGGGGCCGGTCTTCTCTTCGTGCGTCGTAATGGCTTCTCCTTAGGTTGTCTAGCCTTCTTTGGAACCTTTGGACCCCGCTGGCTCGTTCAATTCCCCGGATCCCCTGTCTGTTACGGGGGGTGCTTCAGACTCAGGTTCCCGGGCCGCCTCTGCCCCTGTTTCCTTTTCCGACTCAAGGCCCACTGAGAGGGCATGCTGTTGTAAGTTCATCATCTCTTCCCTCAGGAGCTCTCCCAGATTTGACGTGGCCTCTTGGTGGTTGTTCAAATAGCTCTTCAGGATTTCCTTTTCACTGCTCTCTTCCAGCTTTCGGATCGAAAGGCCGATCTTCTTTTCTTCCCGTGACACATTGATTACCTTGGCCTGAATTACATCATCAACCTGAAATCGCGACATGGGGTTTCCCCGTTTGTCGCTAGATATCTCGGATATATGAATCAGGCCCTCTATGCCCTCTTCCAGTTCAAGGAAGAGACCAAAGTCTGTCACGTTGGTCACGGTGCCGGTTACTCGGGTCCCAGGCCTGTATTTCTCTGGAATCTCATCCCATGGATCAGGTGCTAACTGCTTGATGCCAAGTGAAAAACGCTCACTATCCTTGTCAATGTTCAAGACCACCGCCTGGACTTCCTGCCCCTTCCTGTAAACCTCTGAGGGATGTCTTATCCTCTTGGTCCATGAGATATCAGAAATATGCACAAGACCGTCAATGCCTTCATCAATCCCTATAAAGATCCCAAAATCCGTGATGTTCTTTATTTTTCCCTCTATGGTTGTGCCCACAGGGTACTTCTCTTCAATAACATCCCATGGGTTGGGTTCCACCTGCTTCATACCCAGCGAGATCCGCTTCCTGGCAACATCAATGTTCAAGACCATGGCGTCCACCATGTCGCCAACGCTCAAGACCTGTGACGGATGTCTTATCTTTCTGGTCCAAGACATCTCGGAGACATGGATTAATCCCTCCACCCCTTCTTCCACTTCCACAAATGCCCCGTAGTCTGTCAGGCTCACCACACGCCCTGTTATTCTCAAGCCAATGGGGTACTTCTCTTCGGCATTACTCCATGGATCAGGTGTCAGCTGTTTGATACCCAGGGATACCCTCTCCCTAGCTTTGTCAAAATTCAAGACCTTGACAGAGATCTCATCTCCTATCTGATGTACCTCTGAAGGGTGTCCCACCCTTCCCCAGGACATGTCGGTGATATGGACAAGGCCGTCGATACCGCCCAGATCTATGAACAATCCGTAATCGGTAATATTCTTAACTGTTCCCTGGAGAATCGTTCCTTCCTGAATTTGATTGAGGGTCTTCTCCCTCAGCGCCGTCCGTTCCCCCTCCAGCACGGCCCTCCGGGAGAGCACTATATTGCCCCGACGCTTGTTATATTTTACTATTTTGAATTCATGCTCGGTGTCTACCAAGGCATCCATATCCCTTACCGGCCTCAGGTCGACCTGAGAGCCTGGCAAGAAGGCCTGAAGGCCGATATCAACGGCCAACCCCCCCTTGACCCTCGAGGTGATCCTACCCTTGATAGTCCTGTTGTTCTCATAGATAGCCTTGATTTTATCCCAGACCTTGATCTTAGCGGCCTTTTCCTTGGAGAGCCTGATGACGCCTTCATCATCCTCTCTCCTCTCCAAGAGGACCTCTATTCTGTCACCCACCTTGGCTGTCAAATTCCCTGCCGCATCTATAAACTCATTGAGTCGTATTTGGCCCTCTGACTTGTATCCGATATCCACCAGCACAAATTCCTTGTCTATTTGAACGATCTCCCCTTTGAGGACCTCTCCCTCCTGGATACTCCTGAGGCTTTCTTCATACAACTTTATGAAATTATCACTTTCCTGCGCATCTTCCTCCCCGGTTTCAGCTGGAGCAACAGCCGTATCTTTCTCTGCCCCATGCAAGACAGGTTGCGGTTCCCCATCAATCACGGTGTCCGGACTTTGAGTCTCAGTAATTGCCTCTTGGGTTGCGTTGTTTGTTTGTTTTTCCATTAACCTAAATACCCCCCTCTATGGATTTGCCCCAAAAAAATCCCTTAAACTATAAATTATATCAAAGGCTATTCCTTAGTTCAACACTTAATTTAATAAATCTGTAAGAGGAAACCCTTTGCTGTTCTGGCTCCCCGCAAGTTGACACCGTATCTCCTCAACCACCTCTTCGGGCGTTAAACCGGTCGAATCGATTATAATGGCATCCTTTGCTGGCCTCAAGGGAGAAAGAGATCGTGTTTCGTCCTGGTGGTCTCTCTTTCTTAGTTCCGCCTCCACCCTGTCCCTCGAAACCGATTCCCCACGTTCCAGCCTTTCCTTATATCTTCGGTCTGCCCTTGTTTCATGGGATGCTGTAAGGAAAAACTTGCGTCCTGCTTCTGGAAAGACTACTGTTCCCATGTCTCTCCCTTCGGCGATGAGGTTGGTTCCCTCCCCCATCTTCCGCTGAAGAGACACCATGGCCTCTCTCACCTCTCTTGCCGCAGAGATCTCCGAGGCGAGCATGTCCATCTCAGGACCTCTAATAGCAGTGGATATGTCCTCGTTCCCCAGGAACAATCTGGGAGATCCTTCACCTGTATTGAAGTGAAGGTCAAGTGATTTACAAAGCTCACCTAACCTCTTTTCGTCCCCAGGATCGATACCTTGCCGTTTTGACGCCAGTGCAACGGCCCGGTACATGGCCCCTGTGTCGAGATACAAGAAATTGATCTTTAATGCGAGCATGCGGCTAACGGTGCTTTTCCCCGAGCCGGCAGGCCCATCAATGGTTATGATAGTTGAATTCATCTACAAAAAACTCTTAAAAAGCCCTCTTTTCTGGTTTTTTACGCAGCCAATACCCTTCTAAGTGCCCCAATGAACCGCATATTCTCTTCTGGGAGGCCCACATTTATCCGAATATAGTCCGGAAGCCCGAAGCTATCCATCGCCCTTACAATGACTCCTTCCTTGAGCATCAATTCGTAAGTCTTCCTCCCGCCTATTGGCACCTTAATGAGGAAAAAATTGGCCTGGGTGGCAACATATTCAATACCCAGTTCCTCGAGCTTTTGGTACAGGTATTGAAGTCCTTTTCTTATGATACTTAGAGTCCTGGAGATAAACTCAGAGTCATCCAGGGCTGCAGTGGCGGCCGCTTGTGCCAGAGCATTGGCGTTGAAAGGCTGCCTCACACGGTTCATATACTCAATGACCTCCCTCGATCCAAACCCGTAACCGATCCTGAGCCCGGCCAGACCATATAGCTTGGAAAAGGTCCTGAGGACAAATAGCAACGGCTGCCCCTCTCGTAGTTCCAGTCCCGTAGAAACAGAATCATCCGATACAAACTCTATGTAGGCCTCATCAAGGGCAACTATCACATCATCTGGAATTCCACCCAAAAAAGCCCTTATCTTCTCCTTTGAAGCAGCTGAACCCGTCGGATTATTCGGGTTATTGAGGAATACGATTTTGGTCTCAGGCCTAATTGCCCTGGCCATCCCCTCCAGATCTATTCTGAAATCTATTAGGGGGACAGAAGTCATTTTGCCCCCGGCCCCCTTTACGATCTTTTCGTATACAAGGAAGGTGGGGAATGCCTGCACTGCATGCTCTCCTGCGGATAAAAATGTTCGAATCAAGAGTTCGATAAGCTCATTCGATCCATTCCCCAGTATGATCTGATCAGTTGGAACGTTGTACTTCTCACCGATCTTTTTCTTGAGGTAGTACCCGCTTCCGTCGGGATAGCGGTTCAGGGTATGGACCTTGTCCATGATGGCACTCACAGCCAGGGGAGAGGGCCCCAACGGGTTTTCGTTGGAGGCCAGTTTGATGGATCCCACGATACCCAGTTCCCTTTCAAGCTCCTCTATTGGTTTTCCAGGGGGATAGGGCACCAGGTCCTCTACACCCTCCCGAATCAGTCTTCTCATAATAACCGCTCCTGCTCGGCTTTCGCTAATCCAAATGACTGGCCTTATAACCCAAGGGCTTTGAAAAGTAAACCCCGTTAGGAGCAGGGGGGCATTGGCCTTCCAGTACCCGAAGGCTCGGGATCCATTGTCGGTATCATCCCCATCATGAATTGTAGTTTTCTAACGGTGCCGGCAGGTAGCAGCGGTTTTTCTTTTGTCTGATCCTTTTTCGCCGTTTTAGTCTTGACTTGAGAAATCCGATCAGCTATTTTTGCGTCCTGTCCAGGTAAACGTTTCTATTGTTCCACCCTTTGAGAGAGGAAACCCATGAATAAATCTCAATTGATAGAAGCCCTAGCCAAAGAGGAGAATCTGCCCATTAAGAAGGCCGAAGAGGTGGTCAATACGGTCTTCGGAGACATGGAAAAGGCCCTTGTAAGAGGGGAAAGAGTGGAGATCAGAGGTCTCGGCAGTTTTAAGGTGAAACGATATGAGGGTTACAAGGGGAGAAACCCCAAGACGGGCGAGGTCATAGAGGTATCACGCAAGAAACTCCCCTTTTTCAAGGTGGGCAAGGAGCTCAAAGAAAGGGTGGACATAGATTGATAAATCTCTAAAGGCCTTGGTCGTGCTAGATGGGGAGCTAGCGGTGCCCTGTAACCCGAAATCCGCTCATGCGGGATTGAAAGTCCTTCAGGAGATCCTTGATTCGGGTCGAGCCTTTGCTGTCTTTGGAGAGGAGGTGGACCTCACGTGACAGACGCTTATGAACCCCGTCAGGTCCGGGAGGAAGCAGCGGTAAATAAGAGAGTCTGTGTCGTGATGTGATCTATCTCATTCCTCCGGATTGCGGGGCCTTCCCGGTCACGGTTCGAATAAGGATGCACGGCCAAGGACCCCAGACAAATCCTAACCAACCATTGCTCTCCCTGTTAGAAAAGTCCCCAAAAATCCGCATGCTCAGACTGTCTGACCACCTGTGGGTTAATAAAGGCATAAGATACCTCCGTTACCCGAGGCTTTCAGCCGTTCCACACCTTGTACACAGTGTCTTTACGCGCAATGGGGGGGAAAGCAACCCCCCTTTTCACAGCCTTAATACGAGTCACAGTGTGGGTGATCTTCCTGGAAATGTGAAGAAAAATCTACGCAAGATCAAGAATATCATGGGCGCAGAGCGCCTGGTATTTATGGACCAGTTGCACCGTGCGCAAATCATGGTCCTTGGAAAGGAGTACCTTGAAGGCCAGGGCTACCCTCCCAGGGCCGACGCGATCATAACAGAGATGCCATTTATCGCCCTTATGGTCAAACAGGCCGACTGCCAAGGGGTTATCCTCTTCGACCCTGAGCAAAGGGTCCTGGCCAATGTCCACTGCGGCTGGCGGGGAAGTGTCCGGAACATCCTGGGCCGGGTCATAGCCCGGATGGGGGAGGAGTTTGGGTGCAATTCAGCAGACATGCTTGCTGCCATCGGGCCTTCCCTGGGCCCCTGCTGCGCTGAATTCGTAAGCCACACGCGGATATTTCCCAAAAGCTTTGAACGTTTCATGGTCCGCGAAAACTACTTTGATCTCTGGGCCATAAGCTGCTGGCAATTGATGGAGACAGGAGTAAGGGAAGAAAATATCGAGCTTTCCGCAATCTGTACCCGTTGCAGGACCGACCTGTTTTACTCTTATAGAGGAGAGGGGAGAACAGGACGGTTCGCCACTGTGGCTATGCTCATTCCCTAAGGGGAAATTCTGAGGAGAAAAACATGACCAGGATATTGGTTGTAGAGGACGAGGTTATCATATCCATGAGGTTTACAGAACTGCTCAAATCAATGGGTTACGATGTGGTTGGCGTAGCTGCCACTGGGAAAGAGGCAGTTGAGATGGCAAGAGACCTTAATCCGGAAATAATCCTCATGGACATTGTAATGCCTGGAGAAATGGACGGTATTGCTGCTGCGGAAAAGATCAAGTCGGAGTTGGATATCCCCGTAATCTTTGTTACTGGTCATGCAGAAGAAGGTTTGGTAGATCGGGCAAAGCATGCGGAGCCCTTCGGGTACATTCTCAAACCCTTTCTAGAAAAGGAAATAGAGGCGGCCATTGAGATAGCCTTTTACAAAAAGAATATGGAACGAAAACTCAAAAGGGCCTACGAGGAGCTCGAAGAGCAGTTCAAGGAAAAAACAGCCCATTTGGTCGATGCAAAGAAACAACTGGAGATCAAGACCATTCAACTTGAGGAAACGAATCAGGCACTGAACATCTTACTGAAGAAAAGGGAGAAGGACAAAGAAGAACTCGAAGCGAGGGTGGTATCAAATGTGAGGGAATTGATTGAGCCCTACCTGGAAAAATTGAAGAAAAGCAACCTCAGTCCAGAGCAGGAAATCTATCTGAGCATACTTGATTCTAATCTCAAAGATATTTCCTCACCATTCATTCGCAGTATGGCCATCAAGTATGCCGGCCTTACCCACAAAGAGATTCAGGTGGCAGGCCTTGTAAAGGAAGGCAAAAAAACCAAAGAAATTGCCAAGTTACTCAATACCACAAAAAGGGCTGTTGAGTTCCATCGCCACAGCCTCAGAACCAAACTGGGCCTCACGAACAGGAAAGCCAACCTGAGATCCCACCTCCTATCCCTTCCATAAAAAGGGGGCACTGCGTCCTACCTCCCACGGATGCCGAATGAGTCAATAAAAAGTCGTTTGACCAAGAGATCTGTAACCTAGTAACATTAGACCCGCTGAACAAATACTCAATTTCAACAATGATGGATTCGTAAAAACCCATTAACAGCCACTTTTTGTCAGTCCCGCCAAAGGCGGGATTCCTGGACTCCCGCTCCCCGCCTTCGCGAGGACAGGCCCCGCGGGAGTGACGGTCTGGGAGACTTTTTACGAGACCATCAACAATGTTATTAGAGGTGAATTGTGAAAAAAAGGGGCATATTACCGAGGAGTATAAAGGGAAAGCTTGTCTTGTATTTTTGCACAACAGTAACTCTGGTGGTACTTCTCATCCTTGTGGTATTTCTGGAAGGTATGTACAGGTATTTGATCAAGGATAACGATCTCATTATACAGGCCCATACCCGAGAAATAGCCAACAAGATCGACGAACGGAATCTTGAGGCTGTAACGATTGCCAAGACAATGGCTCTGGCGCAGAAAAGCGGCCTTTTCGGTAACCGGGAAGCCTCGACTTTGTATGCCAGGAACATCTTGCTTGAAAACTTCAGGCTTACAGGTTCCTACTTTGGATATGAACCAAACGCAGACCAGGATGACAAGGCCTATCTGGAAAAATCTCGCGATAAAGGACAAGGCTTAGATAAGAACGGCCGTTTTCTCCCTTACTGGTTTGTTGATCAAAGTGATAAGGGCAAAGTAAAGATTAATCCTCTAATTGACATGGAAACAAGCCTTTATTACCAGGGGTGCAAGGAGAAGTTTCTCTCCGACAGCAAAGAGAAATATATGATTACCGAACCTTACTTCTATGAAGGGAAAATGATCGTAGAACAGGCCTTTCCCATTGAGATAGATCGTAAATTCGTGGGTATTGCAGGTGTTGACCGAGCCCTAACAGACATGCATGCCTATTTGGAAGGCCTTAAGCCTTATAGGTCGGCTGCCTTTGTGTTGCTAAGTCGAAAGGGACGGATCATTTCATCAACCATGGAATTGGCCTCCGAGAAAACCTTTGGTCAACTCCAAAGGGCGACCTCCAAAAAGGAAAAGGGGGCAGAGACTGAGATTGATAAACGAATGATGACCCGAAATATCGAAGAGACCGACTACAGGAAAATTCTGGAACTTTTTTACGAGCACTCCGGCCCTCCGATTCTGATCCGACAGACCGACCCTTTGGACGGCGAGACCCATATCTTTTCGGGAGCCAAGATCGAAACCGGGGATTGGACGATTGTGATGCGTGTATCTCAACGTGAGATAATGGAGCCGATTTGGAATACCCTGATTAAGGTCCTGGTACTTTCATTTGTTGGCCTGTTCATAACCTTTGTAACAGTAACCTGGTTAGCAAGAAGGATCAGCGCCCCTATTTCACAGGCCGTCACTATTGCTAAGAAGGTTGCCGAGGGGGATTTTACGGCCACAGTAGATGTTAGATCGGAGGATGAGACCGGGCATCTCCTTTTAGCCCTAAAGGGTATGACAGAAAATCTAAACTCCCTGGTTGGTCAGGTCCAGCGTTCCGGGATTCAGGTGAGTTCTTCATCTACGGAGCTGGCTGCCACTGCCAGGGAGCAGGAGGCTGTTATGACCAGCCAGGTGGAGTCGACCAACAGGGTGGTGAAGTCTGTGGAG
>JAZDES010000238.1:0-11056 GCA_043808585.1 Pseudomonadota bacterium
CCTCAGTGTTTTCAAAACGCTAAAGTGTTACGGTGCCCCCAGTTCTGCAGGATATTTGGGAGCCTTCAAGGCGATGCCAGTTTACATGTTTAGAACTGGACAGATCAAGGCTAAAGCTTATATTTAAACTTTGATCTACGGGGGTTTGGCATGTCGCTCAAAAAGGGAATAATTGCACTGATGGGTTCAGGTGAGCTGACCGCAACCATGGTAGAGGTCCACAAAGAACTCTTGCGTGGCCTGGCCCATCCTGCGAAGGGTGTTTTTTTGGACACGCCGGCTGGATTTCAGCTCAATGTGGAGCAGCTGGCCCAGGGGGCCATAGAGTATTTCCGTACTCACGTCCAACAGCCCATTGGGATAGCCTCGTATAAATCAATCGATGGATCGATACCCTACGAGGCGGAACTGGCGTTTCAGGCATTGAGAGATGCCAATTTCGTTTTGATTGGTCCGGGAAGCCCCACCTATGCCGTCCGCCAGTGGCGCCAAACCCCTATTCCAGAGATCCTAATCAAGCGGGTTGAAGAGGGCGGATGCCTGGTGGCCGCCAGTGCCGCCGCCCTGACTGTGGGACGCTTCACCCTTCCAGTCTATGAAATCTACAAGGTAGGTGAAGACCCGCATTGGGTGGAGGGATTGAATATACTGGGCCATTTCGGTTTCAATCTGGTGGTTGTTCCCCACTGGAACAACGCCGAAGGGGGAACGCACGATACCCGCTTCTGCTATATGGGCGAGCCCCGTTTCAGGCAACTAGAATCTCTCCTGCCAGAAGATGTGTCAGTTTTTGGCCTGGATGAGCACACCGCCTGTCTCATGGACCTTGAAAAGGGAGAAGCTGAAATTAGAGGGCTCGGCCGTGTGATCCTGCGCCGCCAGGGAGACGAGGTGGTCTTTGAAAAGGGGGACATCTTTCCTCTGGACCTGCTTCGAGGGAAAGACACCGGAAAGGAATGGAAACCACCGAGGCAAGAGTCAATGCCTCAGGAAGAGGCCCCGGAGACAAAGGAGGGGTCGTTTTGGGAACGGGTTCATGCGATCGAGACTGCCTTTCACCTGGGCCTCGAAATGCACGAGCCCAAAGAGGCCACCGGTGCCCTGCTGGAGCTTGACCGGACAATCTGGGAGGCCCTGAGGAACCTTGAAAGCGCTGAATTTATCTCCCAGTCAAGGGAGTTACTAAGGGAGTTGATCGTGTTATTGGGGATAAGACTGGAGTCGATTCCAAGGGATATAGCGGATTGTCTGGCCCCACTGGTGGAGGAACTGCTGGACTTGAGGGAGGATTTCAGAAGAAAAGGACAATGGAACGAGGCAGATGCAATTAGGGAGAGGCTCGGGCGATCGGGCGTCATAGTAGAAGATACAAAGGAGGGTCCACAGTGGCGGTGCTTCGCCACGCCTGGATCAAAAAAGAGATCTAGTGGGTGTAACACTGGTAAAAACGGATAAGTCATATTCAGTTACCCTGGAAAGCCTTGACAGCCTTTTTTGGTATTGGCGCAATCGAAGATATCCCTTGAGATGGGATTACCCTTTTGTCTTGCCCAATTGGCTGAAGGCGTGGTGGAGCGTCTTCAGTAAAGGGCTGTCAGCCTCCATCCTCTCTGTGAGTGATGGAGAAGAGCTGATTGGCATCGCTCCGCTTGTGGTGCACGGGGAAAGGGCCTGTTTTATTGGTGATAGGGATGTATGCGATTACATGGACTTTATTGTTGCTCCTGGAAAAGGTCAGGAGTTCTGCTCTATCCTTCTCAATCACTTGAGACAACGAGGGGTGACATGGCTGGATTTAGGGCCCGTTCGCCCCGACTCGACCGCCTTTACTCACCTGATGGATCATGAGAAAGGGATGGATTGGGAGGTCTCCTGCGAGCAGGAAGATGTTAGCTACGAACTGGAACTGCCCCGGTCCTGGGATGAATTCTTGGGTGTTTTGCCCGGAAAGCAGCGACATGAAATAAGACGCAAGCTCAGGCGATTGCATGAGGCTGGAGATGCCAGGTATCGACTCGTGGAGTCTGAAGAAGGGGTCGAGGAAGAAATAGAGGATTTTTTGAGGCTGTTTAGATCGAACCGACCGGATAAAGCTGCATTTATGACCGGTCAGATGGCCTCCTTTTTTCGCTCACTGGCAGAGTCAATGGCCAAGGATCACATCTTAAAGCTTTTTTTTCTGGATCTAGACAAGCGACCTGTAGCCGCAGTGATGTGTTTTGATTATAACTCCACCACCTATCTTTACAATAATGGCTACGACCGGGATTACAGTTCATTGAATGTGGCCTTAATAAGCAAGGTCCTCAACATCAAAGCCGGCATTGAAAGGGGCATGGAAAGGTACGACTTTCTGAAAGGGGACGAAGATTACAAACACCAACTGGGTGGCAAACGGGTACCCTTATATAGATGCCAGGCGAGGCTGAGGAAATAGAGCGTTAGTTTGGCGGGGATTTGTTCAGTGGTGGATTTGGAAAAAATAAGGCTTAATATCGCGATGCTCAGCGTTCATTCCAGCCCTATAGGGGAATTGGGGACAAGAGATACCGGCGGTATGAGCGTCTGCATGCGTGAAATCGCAAGGGAACTTGGAAGCCGTGGTCATCGGGTTGATATCTATACGCGTCTTCCCGATCCCCGTTCCCAGCAGATCCTCGATCTGTATGAAAACGTCCGGCTGATTCATCTGAGGGCTGGGGAGCCAGGACCTGTCGACAAACTGGCGGTCTACCCCTATCTTGAGGATTTTTTCAGGGAAATAGAGGGGTTCAGACTGAGCCGGGACCTTTGCTATGATCTCATACACAGTCACTACTGGCTATCCGCTCGGGTGGGAGACTGGGCGCAAGGTCATTGGCGTGTACCTCATCTTGTTACCTTCCATACCATCGGTGCAGTCAAGAACGATACACCCGGGGTGGAGCAGGAACCAGAGTTGCGAGTAATAACTGAAAGGCACATTGCGCAGGCCTGTGACCGCATTCTGGCCGGCACGGAGACGGAAAAGACACAAATTATCCGGTACTATGGGACATCTCCTGAGAAGATCGGAGTGGCCCCATGCGGAGTCAACCTTGACCTCTTTTTCCCGATGGACAAGGCGAGGGCGCGCCAGCGGCTGGGTCTTGATCATAGGGGAGCCCTTCTCTTGTATGTTGGCCGGCTTGCACCGTCAAAGGGGGTGGACAGGTTGCTTGAGGCAATGGGTCTCTTGCGGCAGACCCATGAGATTCGACTGCTGATCGTCGGTGGAGATGGCCATCATTCACCCCATTTTCAGGACCTAAAAAAGATGTGTCAAATGAGTGGGATCGAGGAGACTACGGTCTTTGTAGGGAGGATCGAACAAAAGGATCTGCCTACCTATTACAGTGCTGCAGACCTGTTGGTTGTACCGTCTCGATACGAAAGCTTTGGGCTGGTAGCCCTTGAAGCCCTGGCCTGCGGTACGCCAGTCATGGCAACTCAGGTGGGCGCAATGGAGAACATTATCATTGAGGGCGAAACAGGGCATGTGGTTGTCGATGGTTCTCCTGGTTCGCTGGCAGAAGGCATAGAGAAGTTCATGTCATCGGCTAATTCTGCCCCGCCCCATTCTTTACGTAAATCGGTCGAGAGATTTGACTGGTCAAACGTGGCATCGAGTATTTTAGGGGAATACCGTATCGTTCAGGGATCTTTTATGGAGGTATAGTGTGACGTCAACAGCAGATATTATGGTAGTGGCGGCCCATCCTGATGATGCCGAGTTCGGCGCGGCGGGATCAGTGGCCTGGTGGACGAGAGAGGGAAAGCAGGTCGTATATGTCGTCTGTACCAGTGGAGAGAAGGGGACGAGTGACCGAAACCTGAAGATGGAGCAATTGTCCGAAATCAGAGAAAGGGAGCAGATGGCTGCGGCCAAACTTCTCGGGGTGCGCGAGGTGATATTCCTGCGATACCCGGACCAGGACCTGGAAGATACCCCTATGTTTCGGAAGGAAATTGTTCGACTGCTTAGAACTTATCGGCCCGAGATCGTTGTGACCTCTGATCCATACCGTCGATACCTCTGGCATCGGGATCACCGCATCACGGGCCAGGTTACTCTTGATGCGGTTTTTCCCTATGCCAGGGATCATCTCGCATACCCAGACCTATTAGCTGAGGGTCTGGAGCCCCACAAAGTAGAAGAGATCTGGTTTTGGGCCTCTGAAGAGGTAAATCATCGCTTCGATGTGACAGATACCTTTGATCTTAAGATCGCCGCCTTGCGCTGCCATGAAAGCCAGATAAAGGAGTATGGCGAAATGCAGGTACAGGATTGGCTGCGGCAGCGATGCATGGAAATGGCCGAGGGAGAGGATTTCCTGTTGGCAGAAGGGTTTCACCGCGTGGAGGTACTCTGGTGATGAGGATTAAATCATGCCTCCTCATTTTTCGAGGTTTTTGAAACATTTTTGATTTTCATGATTACCCTCAAATTAACAACGAGCAGGAAGGTTAGGGGGCATATCCACAAGAGATTCAATTTGTTCAGGTCTATAAACAAGAAACTTATCAAAATAACACTCCAGGTGATAATTAACCTTGGAGCCGTGCAGACTATCGCCATAGCCATGCCGTCACGGGATTGCCCACGCCCGACCCCCTTCATATCCCTTAGCCAAAGGATAAAAAGGGCGATTGTAAGCCCCAATATCATGGCCCATGTGATCCACTCTAATAGTGCCATAATCTCAGTCTATGAAGACGCCTCCCAACAACTGGTATAAGGGTTTTTTGTAATATTTGCCTGCCATGTCCCACAATGCAATGTCTATGCCTGCAATGGTATGAATGACCAATGCACGTCGGCCGATATAGAAGGTCGATTGATAGAGCCTTTCATTGATAATTTCGATATCAAGTGGGTTCATTCCAATTATGAGGCGTGCGAGACCCGAGGCGACGCTGTGGGTCATAGGGGCCTCCACAACGGCCTTGGCCATGCGGGCGGAGGAGTCCACCTCCCCTATGCCGGCGATGCCCTCGTCTGTATGAATTTTTATAATCAGGGCCTCGTGCAGCAGAGGCCTTATGCTCCATCTCCGACTCTGGAAGTCGGACCTCAATGGCTTCAACGTTCGTAATTTTCATCTGTCTCTCCTTGCAACATGGCGGTTTAAGATAGTTCTCTATCGGAGCATTACATGTTTGTTAAAATCGGAACCATCTTCTCCAACCGTCATTCCCGCGAAGGCGGGAATCCAGAATAGATAACCTGGAATGGCGATGCAAAAACAATTCTATTTGTACATATGGGCAAACAAGCTGAATGGCTGGACTTATATGTCGATATATGCCAATAGACTGGATTCCCGCCTTCGCGGGAATGACGAGGTAGCCTTTCGGTATTAACAAATTTGTAATGCTCCCGTTCTCTATTCATCGAGTTTGAAAATGCGCCTGGCGTTTTCATAACCAATCTTGGTGGCAAGCTCAGGGGTGAGCATGGAAAAGAACCTATTAGTCGGTTCCACGCTGCGAGGTCCGATTTGGCCGTGCATTTTAGGTGACAGGTAAAACTGGTCACTCCCAATGATAAAGCGATCCGGGAATTCTCGGATCACCTCGAGCCACTCCGCGTTTAGCCCGCCTCCTCTCTTTATCGGCATGTTCTCGGGCACGCTATCCCTTGGAGAGATCTTGAAGCTCATGTAAAGATTCGGATGTCTTCTCAAGAGATCGGCGGTAAGCCCGGTTGTCCTGCATCCGGTATTGTCCCACCCCACATGCGCCCAGATGATTTTTGCCTTTCGATTATGGGCCAACAACCGTTCAAAGGCAGAGATGTTGGGGCTCAATATTCTCGGGTTTGGGGGCGATTTGAGGCCGTTTGGAAGCGGCATTTTTTCAGGAACGGCTTCCATGTGGATGTCGATGGGCACGTCGTGTTTCGCTGCAATGTCGGCAAGCAATAAAAATAGAGGGTGGTCGGGGGGAGCTGATTGATGATTATGCCTGGTGCCCAGAGACAGATGCTCGGCCGTAATTTCCCCAAATCCAAGCGCACCGCTGGAAAGAATCTCCAGCGCCTTCTTCTCGAATCTTTGCCGCAAATTTGGGCTTGTATTGCCCTCCTTGACAGCCTCCTGAATCATGACATTTAGGGTTCCGCCACCGCCGAGGCAGCCGAAGCGGTCGGAATATGTTCGGACGATTCCAATAAAATCATTCACGTCATATTCGTGCGGGTGATTAAGAGGAAACGGCGGCGGCATGATCAGCATCTTCTTGATGCCCAGCTTGTCCATGGTTGCCAAGGCGACCCGTGCCGCCCCTTCGTAGTCCGGTCCGTGAATTGCCGAACCAGGGCCAGACTTTCCCATCAGATGGTTATGGGTATCCACGTATGATATTCCACCAGTCGAAAGATGCTCTCGGCCCGCCGCGACCGGCTTGACTTTGGGACTTGGACTGTTTGATGGTGCACAGGCACAGAGTAGAATAAGAAGAAATGTCGCCCCAAGAATGCTGAACGTCTTAATCATTATTCTCAAAAGAACTTTCCATATCTGGAGAAAAAACCCTGTTATGGCCCGCCGGTGGTTCCAGTAATAATTTCTTGCTCTACCTGGCCGCTAATAACCAACTGTTTCGGCTGCTATACCAATGAAACACCCTTTGTCATCACCCTTTTTCTTCTTAACAGTAATAACAACGGTATCAGTGTCTGTAAGGCCGCCATTATCAGTAACTTTTAGCTGGAAGGTGAGAGAAATTTCATCTCCCTCGACGCTTGGTGCCTTAAAGGTGGGCTTGACGGCGGTTGGATCCGAGAGGGTTACTGTAGTCCCGTCTGTCTGGGTCCATTCATAAAGGGGGATACCATAGTCCGGGTCACTGGAATTCGATCCATCCAGCGTGACGGTCTCCTCTTGGACTACGGTCTGATCCTGCCCCGCATCTGATGTTGGTGATTGGTTGGTTGTATTGCGAGCGGTATGCCTGACATCGTGATGGAATTTAGGCCAGGTGAGGTCTGCCAGTTTTGTGGAACTGCTTTCTATAGCATAAAGTTTTGTGTCATCTGATCCCACATAGAGGGTTCCGCCAAAGCCTATTGTGGGAGATGAAGACACCTTTCCCGCAGTTTGAAACGGCCAATTCCCCCCTTTCGTGGCCCCGGTTATAGAGTTTACGGCATAAAGGTACCAATCATCTGATCCCACATAGATTGTCCCGTCGTAACCTATTACAGGGGAGGAAGACACGGCTGCCCCTGGATCACTAAAGACCCATTTTTGGGTGCCATCCGAACTAATGGCGTAGAGATTTCCATTGCTTGATCCAACGAAGATGGTCTCGTCATTATCGACCGCCGGCGAAGAGGTAACAGCAGCACCGGTATCAAACGGATTTGCCCAGACCCCTGTGCCCTCCTCTGGGTCGAGTGCGTAGACCTTGCCATCCTCTGATCCCACATAAATGATGTCAGTAAAGCCTATGCCCGGGGAGGATGAAACCTTTCCACCGGTTTCAAACTCCCATTTCTTTTTTCCGCTGGATCTGATGGCATAGACCTTGCCATCCTCTGATCCCACATAGATCACGCCGGTAGACCCGATTACGGGGGAGGAAGAAATCGCCCCTCCGGCCTGAAAAGGCCACTCGCCTCCCTCCGATGTTCCATCTGACTTAATTGCGTAGAGCTTCTTATCGTTGGATCCCACATAGATTATACCGGTAGAACTTATAGCAGGGGTTGAGGATACTATATCCCCAGTTTCGAATTCCCATTTCTTGGAGCCATCAGGATTTATTGCATAGAGCTTCTTATCGCTCGATCCCACGTAGATAGTACCATCGAAGCCAATAGCTGGGGAGGAAAGGATCGCTCCTGTTGTTACAAAAGGCCAGTTACCGCCAACGGTGGTCTCATCAGGGTTTAAGGCATAAACCTTTCCATCATCCGATCCCACGTAGATCATACCTTTAGGGCCAATTGCAGGGGAGGAATAGACTGCTCCGCCGGTCTGAAATTCCCACTTCTTGTCACCGTCTTCAGCCCTGAGCGACCCTGGATAGAATAACCATAGCCCCAACAGAATGGCTGTCAGGTAAATGAGGCTTGATAAATATCTTTTTTCAGACAACTCTTCTCCTCCATTCCGAAAGAATCGCATTTGCTATCTTCAGGCGTTAAACAGCTGATTCCTATCATACAATAGCCCGTTTGTCTCCTACCAAAACCGAATCAAAACATCAATCTAATCTTTTTGGAGCACCACTCTCCTAACATCACTCTTTCTTAGGTTTTTCTGCCGAATGCCCGCCCTCATCCTGGATGTAAGCTATTTTTTTCCCTTGAATATCATAGGCCCGTTGTAACATCCCTTCCTGCGGGGTAAAAAGATCCTGCTCAGGCATCTTCAATAATTTCATCAATCTCCTCATCGCATCTTCATTTTCCTCAATCGAACCGTCCTCCAGAATGTGCCTTATTCGTATGACGTCGTCCTCCAGGCGCCTGCATACCAGGATTGTCCTGTGGCACATAATAGGATCTTTCTCGGCACACATCAGGGCGATACGATAGGACTTCATGCCCTCTCTTACCCTCCTCAAGCCGTCCTGAAACAAGTCTGTTCTCGCGAGAAGGTCATACCCTACCCGTCCGTTCTCATAACAGTCCGGATCGCCACTCCTTGGCCCAAGTTCTTTTCCGAGATAGACATACGGAATTCCATGCCGCTTCAATTCTGATTGCAGGGCCTCACGATTGAACTGGGGATTAAATTTACTATACGGTTGTGACCTCACATCACACACCGCAGTGATCGCGTGTATTGAGAGGAGTTCTATGAATCGATCAATTGTATGGGTCGAATGCCCGATTGTAAATAATTCCTTCATTCTTCTTTCTATAATAGGCTGATGATCGCCGCAACGAGCTTGTAACAGTAACCCTCATAAGGCTCTCCAATGCTGATAGTAAAATAGAGCTCTCTGTTATCGACAGGATATGCGCCCACTTCTTCATCGAAATACTTGTTCTCAACTATAGGGTCGGTAACTGGAAACCAGTACTCCACGCCGGCAAAGGCGAACCTTGAACGGATCCTTTTTAGCAGATTAGGACCCTCTTCGACGGTAATACTAACGTTCTCAGGCCTGATGAATAAAAGGGATGATGTGATCCTCTTCTTTACAATGTCTTCGGGTATTCTGTCATTCAGACCGTTGTAACTGCTGTATCCGTTTACCCATAGAGAATCCGCATGGTCGCATAGTTTCGGCAGGTCCAGGAGGGAGAATATCCCCTTCCTGAGCCAAGGGCCTTTATCTAAGACATAATTTTCCGTTTGATAGGAATGAGTATCATGCCTCGTCATCGGAATGGCTATAACATCCAGCAATTGGGGCGACTTTCCGTTTTCATAAGTAGTCTCTTGTATTGACAATTCGCCGGTTTCACTGATGCTTACCGGCCTTATCCATTTGCCGACCTGGTCCCCAAGAATCTCCTTGCCCGCAACGCAGCGGCCTGAATACTTCCGGGAGTTTGCCAGGCAAACGATCTCCTTAATAAAGGGCTTATGGGCCAGAGTGCCTGTATGGGCGTTTTCTTCAGTCCCTTTTCTACCCAGGTAATAGAGGCGAAGAATTTTCAACTCTTCATAATCCACCTCCCCGCCAAATGCATCAAACACCGGCCTCAAAAACTCTGTCCCGAGTTGCGCGAACCTGTCTAGAATGAGTTCCCTTTGTTCAGACGGGATCGTCGAAAGTAATAGCAATTCATCTGACCTGATGAGGTCATTGCCCTCCTGAAAGTACTTGTAAAGGTGATCCAAGACCGTAACCTGTTTGATGTTGAAATCCTCCATGATCTTGCTGACTGGTTGCCCTGAGTTGAAGCGCTCTCCAATAACCTCGTGCCTCTTTTTCTCTATGGATGGCGTATCCCCAACCCTATTTTTCGCGATGAGACCGGCACGTGCCTCAATTTGATGGGTAGAGCAGTATTCCTGGATGATATTCAAAAAATCAGAACCGTATTTTTCGCACTTCACAGTTCCCACACCGTGAATATCCAGTAAACTCTCCATGCTCTTCGGAAAAAAGCAGGCCATCTCAATCAACGTCCTGTCGGAAAAGATGACATAAGGCGGCACATTTGATCTGTCTGCCAACTCTTTTCGTTTCTTTCGCAGGATCTCAAACAACGCGCGATCATACTCTTCGAGGGGCTTCCGATCCTGGCCGGTGCGGCCGCCGTCCTCTTCCAACCTCCCAAGGACCTTCTCCTCCCATTTCAGAACCTTCCATGCCTTGTCCGTCAGTTTCAGGCTTCCGAATTCCATATCTTGAACGAGAAGTCCTTTCTGGATAAACTGCCTCGATAGATGAAACCATTGTCTCTTCGAGAGATCATGACCGATCCCATAGGTTGAGAGATTCTGATGACCCAAGCCCAAAACCTTCTTTGCCTCTGATCCGCGCAGCACATCAATAATGTGACCTGCCCCAAACCTCTCCCCGGTCCGCTTTGCACAGGAGAGGAATTTCTGTGCGGCAATGGTGATATCCTTTAGATCTTTTTCATCAGTGAGGCAGTTGTCGCACATGCCGCAATTCTCTTTGGAATACTCCTCCCCGAAATAGTCCAACAGGGGATGGCGGCGGCATACGTCGGTCTCTATCAGCCTGATAAAGGCGTTTAGATGTATATTGGCTACCCGCTGCTCATGTTCCTCCTTTTGGTTGATAAAGTGCTTGACCTTTTGGATATCTCCATAGCTGAACAGCAACAGGCAATGGGCCGGCAGGCCGTCGCGGCCGGCCCGACCGATTTCCTGATAGTAGCCTTCAATATTCTTGGGTAGATCATAGTGCACGACAAAGCGCACATTCGGTTTATCGATCCCCATGCCGAATGCAATGGTCGCCACCATAATCTGTACATCGTCTCTGATGAAGAGCTCCTGGTTTTGGGTGCGATCCCCATCAGAAAGACCGGCATGATAGGGTCTGACCGAGAAACCGCGGGTCCTCAGGTCCTCATAAAGCCCATCCACCTGCCGGCGGG
>JAZDES010000239.1:0-4623 GCA_043808585.1 Pseudomonadota bacterium
ACATTTTCACAACTCTTACACCTGAATTCATAAATGGGCATATCACTTATCCTCCAAGACAGGCTGGGCGGTCTACGCCTCATAGCAGTCAATTGGTCATTTTCATATACAATAAGTCTTCCCGAAAAATTTGCAAACAAATTTTAACGGTTCATGGAGTATTTGAGTGCTGGAAGGTACCAAAAAAATTCTTGGTTCCCGGCTACCTGGCTCCTAACAGATTCGGTAAGAAAAGGCTGAGTGATGGCCAGTAGGTGATGAACAGGAGTGCTAGCAGAAGGATAAGCAAGAAGGGGAGGGTGGCCCTGTAAAGCTGAACTACCGGCCGGTCGAATCTGGAACTGGCAATAAACAGGTTCAGGCCCACGGGGGGCGTATTATACCCGATCCCCAGGTTGGCTATGAAGATTATGCCCAGATGCACAGGATCGATGCCGAACCGGCTTGCCAGGGGAACGATCAAAGGGACGACTACCAGGATGGCGCTGAATATGTCCATCATACATCCCACAAGGATCAAAAAGAGGTTTAAAACGAGCAGAAATCCTATCTTGGTCCCTACCATTCCTTCCATCAGCTTCAGGATCTTCATGGGGATAAAGGCATCCACCAGGTAGTTAGTAAATCCCAGCGCAGCCCCCAGGATGATCATTATACCCCCCACCATCTTCATACTCTCGACCATAATATCAGGTAGATCCTTGATCAGCCCCAGCTCCTGAAAGATGACGACCTTGATAAAAAGCACGTAGACTACTGTCATTGCAGCGGCCTCAGTCGCTGTGCAAAAACCAGAGTATATTCCGGCCACGATCAATAGGGGGATCGGCAGCTCCCAGGCAGCCTCCTTTAAGGCTGACAGGAATTCCCGGGTGGAGAAAGCAGGCCTTTCAAGTCTCCATTTCCTGCCCATGTACACAGAAAAGAGACATGGTATCCCCACTATCAGGATCCCCGGCAGAATACCCGCTACAAAAAGGGTCTCAATGCTCGTGCCTGAGACAAAACCATAGAGTATGATGGGGAGGCTTGGCGGAAATTGGAGTCCAAGGCTCCCTGAACTGGTCATCAGGCCGAGTGAGAAGTTCTCGTCATATCCTTCAGATATAAGGGCAGGAAAAAGCAGCCCGCCGAGGGCAATAATGGTAACACCTGTTGCCCCGGTAATGGCTGTAAAAAAGGCACAAGACACCAAGGCGACGACCCCAAGTCCACCAGGGATCCAACCAAACAGGCTTCTTGAGAATCTGACCAGTCGGGCAGAGGTATTGCCCTGGGAGAGGAGGTAGCCGGCAAACGTAAACAGGGGAATGGCCAGGAGGACCGGCGCGTTGGCAAGCCTATAGATCTCAATGGGGATTGCTGCAAGCTGAACCTGGCTTACATAGAGGCCCAGCATTGCCGCCGCCATGATTCCGGCAAAAAGAGGCAGACCCAAGGCGATCAGGAAAATAAGCAAAACCACCATCGCCAGAATCATCAGGAACTCCTCTTGATAATCCGGAGCCCTTGATCCAGTGCCCGGATAATGAATCGAAATAGGATCAGGGCAAACCCTGCTGGAAGGATCGTTTGGCCTGTCCAGGCGGGGAGATCAAGGAACATCTTGCTCCCAGTATCCATTTCCATCTGGAGGTAGCCGATGGAGACCTTGAGCATGATGGCACATATCAATATCCCGGCCATGGCAAGGACAACTTCCCTTACAGGGAGCCATTTTTGGGGAAGTATTGTGGAAAAGATATCTATCTTGATGTGTTTGTTCTCGGCAGTGAGGAGAGAGGCCCCCAGGAAGCTCAGCCACAACACAAGGAGCCTGACAAACGCCTCTGACCAGTCAAGATGCCCCATCAGGGTATTGGCCCACTGGAGATGCCGGTGCGTATAGAGCCCCCTCAGCCCCACCTGCAGAAAGGTGAAAATGACCATCAGCCAGAGAAGTGCCACTATTAGCCACCGCTCCACTCTGGCAAGGGCCTTTTCAAATCGTTTCAGGGCATTCATGCAGAGATAACCTTGAACCGTGAACTTTGGGACTTTGAATCTGAGCAGCTACGATCTATTAAGGATTTTATAAACCCTTTCGAGAAGTTCCTTGGGATAGATCTTGTTGGTTAGATGTTCGGCAACCTTAACATGGACTGCATAGAACTCCTTTAAGGCCTCGCCTTTTGGCATGGAGATTATTTCCAGGCCGCTGTCCTGAATTATCTTTATTGCCTCCGTGTTTTGCCTTCTCAGGTCCAGCATCAGCTCCTTCATGGCCTTGTCAAAGATACTGATGAGTAGTTCCCTGAGATCCGGTGGAAGTTTTTGAATGTAGTTAGAAGAAATCAGCACTGCACCGGTGGAGTGAACCAGTGGAAGGGCCATCATATATTTCAAGGAGGTCTGCCACTGCAAGGCGAGGGCCCCCAATGGAGGGGCGTAGACAGTGTCTATCATACCGGTACTGAGGGCGGTTGTGACGTCGGTAATGGCGAGAGGAATCGGGTTGATCCCCATTGCCACAAATGTCTCTTTTGCTATTGGGTCTCCCGACCAGGTCCAGACCTTTAGACCAGAGAGGTCTCTTACTTCTCTGATCGGCTGCTTTGAGAAAAGGTTCACATTTCCAACCTCCGCCCACCCTAAGAGTTCGAAACCCTTCTTCCTGAATTGTTCAGCAAAAAAGGGGCGCAGTTCTCGGTGAACCAGGTCTACCTCTTCATCGTTACGAAAGAGAAATGGGAGGTCCATGACCCTGACCATGGGGAGTATATGTCCGAATCCTACCCCGGTAAATGCCGCACAGTGGATCTGGCCAATCCTTATCTTTTTCAGGACATCAAGCTCATCTCCAACAATTCCGCCTGCATAGATCCTGAATCCGAGCCGGCCCCCACTTTTTTCCATTACTTCCTTGTCCAGGGCCCTCATGTGTTTCATCCACGTTGAGCCTTCAGGGGCAACAGTGGCAAATTTGATAAGGTACTCTGGACTTGCATTTGCCGTCACGGGAGAGAAAAACTGAAGGCTCAATCCAACTGCAAGAAGACAGGAATAAACCGTTACTGATCTTGATTTAGACAAAACCACCTCCTAGAAAAACAGTTCTTCGGCCATGTTCTTTAGTTTCTTGGACTTCTGTTTCATAACTGAATTGATAAGGCACACCTCTTTCAAGGCGTCAGGGCTGATTGTGTCGACCTGGGTGATTAGCTCGTAAAAAAGGGCCTTGTCTTGTACCCTAACCGCATAGTACCTGGCAAAATAATATTGGGTCAGCAAGAACTTCCCGCCGGTCAGGGCTATTGCCTTCTCAAAGTACTCTCTGGACCTAGTAGCGTCACCACCCAGCATCTTGGGCCTTGCCGCAAGGGTCGTACCCATCAGGACATACGGTGTGCCATAAAAGTAATCACCTTTCAGTTGTAAGACCCTTTCCAGGCATAACTCAGCGGCGGCCAATTGTGCAAGGGCGGCAGGCTTATCAAGGTTCAAGTTGACCCAGGCGTTCCATGACATGGTAGTCCAAAACAGCGGTTCCAGGGCCCCTTCTCCAATGGTAGCCAGAGCGGTCTTAACTATTTGCCTTGATTCCGCTGCCTCTCTCAAAGGGGAGGCGCTTGGCCCAATGGCCCTCAACCCGTAATCCCTGGCCCGCAGATAGAGCTCTGATGCCCTCTTCGGGGCGAGATCTTCTAAAAACAGCATGGCATACCCGGTAAACCCCATGCAGAGGGCCGTCAAGAGCCGCCGATTGTCCGGAGCACTCTTGAGCAGGCCCTCCATGAGCTTGAGCTCTGCCGGCAATGAGTTTCTTGCCAGTTCCGAATCACATTCCTCAAAAAAAGCCTGTGTCAAGTTAGGAATCAGGGAAGGGGTAAGCTGAAGCCCCAGACTCACACAGCCTGGGAAGGGCATAAGTAGGAGCAGGAGTAGTTTCCAAGGGCATCTCCACATCATGGACCTTACCTGTCCTTTGCTAGTGCACCGTATCATTATGTTCCTGACCGATAAAAGGCGTTTCACCACCCAAAGCTATGCAAGTATTCAAATACACTCCATGGGCCTTGCGCCCTGAGCCTTGCGCCTGACCCTAAAATGAGCATTTTCACGAGGATACAAAGGAAATGTTTGAAGTTCAAGAATTTACGGTACAAGATACTAGTATCCAATAAAGGGGTCTTTCTTCTGGGCCGGGTATTCCAATAGCCTTTGTGCCAGGAATTGGGCCCCGGCCCCGATTTTCATGTCAATCACCTTACGATACCATTTCGTTGCCTCTTCCCTGTTTCCTTCAAGGTCGTAGCTCATCCCCATCTTCAGCAAAGGCCATGCGACCATATAAGGGTCGTTTTTTACATCAGCATGGTTCAGGAGGAAGGCCAACTTGGCCCTGGCCGCAGAGTAGTGGCCATGGAAGAGCTGATAGATCGTTTCCAGGTATAGGGCCTGTCTCTCCCACATGGAGGCCGTTTGGGGTGAGGAGGCCTTGAGCCCCCTTTGTCTGAGATCGTAAATGATGTCCCGGAACTGGGATTCCATGCCAAGCCTTACATAGCTGACACCTTCCAGGACCTTGAAACGTGCGTTCTGATCGTATTTCCCGGAAAGATCCCTCGCTATAATCAAGGCTTT
>JAZDES010000240.1:0-20335 GCA_043808585.1 Pseudomonadota bacterium
GAGTGGGCGGATGTATGTTTTACATGCGGGACGTGTGCTGGGGGGTGTCCGGTTACGGGTGTAGACGGGCTTGATCCGAGGAAGGCGGTTCGTATGGCGGCCCTTGGGCTGGACCAGGAATTGATTGACTCGCGGTTTCCGTGGATCTGCACCCTTTGCGGTCGGTGCGAGTATGCCTGTCCGCAGGGTGTTGAGATACTCAAGATGATGCGCAAGGCCAGGGGTTTGAGGGCTCGGGACAAGGTACCTGGTCCGATCCACAAGGGTGTGGTGATGGATCTTGAGAGGGGGAACAATCTGGGGATTCCGAGGGATGATTTTCTTTTTTTGTTGGCCGATCTGGGAAAAGAGATGGAGGAGGATGAGGGTTTTGCTGGTTTTTATGCCCCTGTTGACAAGGAGGGGGCCAATATTCTTGTGACGGTGAATTCCAAGGAGCCTTTTGGGGAGCCGGATGACATGAAGTTTTGGTGGCGGATCTTTTACTGTGCCAAGGAGGACTGGACGGTTCCCTCTGAGAAGTGGGAGGGGGTGAACTGGGGTCTATTTTCAGGTGATGATGAGTCGATGAAGGTTTTTGTTGGGAGGATTGTGGAGCATCTTGAGCGACTGCACTGCAAGACGCTTCTATTGCCTGAGTGAGGGCATGCATACTTTGCGACCAGGCTTGGTCTGCAGAACTGGTTTCCTGAGGTCTTTGAGAAGTACAATGTGGTTTCTGTTCATGATCTATTAAAGGACTACATTGAGACTGGGAGGATAAAGATAGACCGATCGATTCATGAGGAGCTTACGACGGTGCATGATCCCTGCAATTATGGTCGGAAGGGTTTTAAGGCCTTTGGGCACGGCTATTTTGAAGAGCCGAGGTGGATTACGCAGCAGTGCTGTGAGAACTATGTGGAGATGTATCCCACCAAGATGAACAATTACTGCTGTGGTGCTGGAGGTGGTGCCTGGGCCATGCCCTATGAGCAGGAGAGGATCTTTTACGGTCGAGTGAAGGCCAAGCAGATAATGGACACGGGTGCCAAGATGGTGATTGCACCGTGCCACAACTGCCGTGACCAGATCATGAAGTCCTTGAATAAGGAATATAAGCTTGGGGTTGAGGTGAAATACCTCTGGGAGTTGGTGGCCGACTCCCTTGTGGTGGAGCCCTGGAGCGAGGAGGAGGTCAAGAAGGCCCACGAACTGCGGGACGCACAGTACGAAAGGGACGGAGTCGAACTGGAGGAGGAGTAGGAAGAGTCTATCTGGCTAAACCCAAGAGGGACTTACGGCTCGGGTCGCCTTTTTCCGGCCGGAATACCTACTATAAATGTGGTGCCCTTTCCCGGTTCGCTATGAACTTCAATTGTTCCCTTGTGCCGGTCAATAATGCCCTGAACCGTTGAGAGGCCTAGCCCAAGGCCCTTTCCCTCCCCCTTGGTGCTAAAAAACGGATCGAAGATAAGGGGGAGGTCTTCCTTGGCAATACCGCACCCGGTATCCTCCACCCTTATTTCTACCATGTCTTTTCTCGGGTCAAAGCAACTGGACAAGGTGAGGGAACCTCCCCCTGGCATGGCATCAATTGCATTGAAAATGAGATTGATGAGACATTGCTGCACCTGATTGAAGTCCCCCCAAACCTCTGGAATCTGGGAGTCGAGATTTGTCACGAGGCTGATATTCTGAAGGGCAAGCTTGTGCTGGCTCAACATAATGCACCTCTGTATGAGTTCGCCCATATCAATCTTGGCAAATTCCATTTCAGATTTTCGCGCGAAGGTGAGCAAATTTGAGACGATCTTGGAACAGCGGCTGGTTTCGTTCTCAATCAGAGCCAAGTATCTTTGAAACTTCTTTACCGTCTCCACCAAAAGAGTTCCCCGATCAAGGATCTTGATCATGAGACGGATGTAGTTGAGGATGCCGGCAAGGGGATTATTGATTTCGTGTACCATGCTGGCGGAGAGCCTGCCGAGGGATATCATCTTGTCTTGGTGAAGGAGTTGGGCCTGATCTGCAAATTGCTGTTCCAGCTTTCTCACCTCTCTCAGGTCCCTGAAGAATCCCACCACACCGATCTCTTCCTCGCCTTCAAAGAGGATAGTTGCTGAGACCTGGATTGGGACTTTATTTCCTGTCCTGGTGACCATGTTTGCCTCAAACAGGAACAACTGGTTTTTCCCTCCGTATGCCTCGGAGTACAATTCCTGCCTCACCTTTTCTGCCCCACCTGGCGGGAAGAACTGATCGAATGACATTTTCCCGACTACTTCATTCTTGGAATAGCCTAATATTCTTTCAATGGCCTTATTGAAAGTGATGACCTTACCCTCTTTATCACAGGCTATAATACCGTCAATGGAACTCTCAATCAGGTTGTTCTGGAAGTCAAAGGTCCTGGCTAGTTCTTCGGCGGTATCCATCCACCTCTCTTCTATCAGGGCCGCATAGTCCTTCCACTCCTTGCGACTAGTGTAACGGTCTTTGGCCCTTTCCAGCGCAGTCTGAAGGGCCCCGTCATCAACTGGCTTTGTGACAAAATCAGATGCGCGCAACTGGAGTGCCCGGACTGCGAGCTCCATTTCTCCAAAGGCGGTGACAACGATGACCTCCTTGTCCGGATCGTCTTCCCTGATCCTTTTAAGTACCTCAATGCCATCCATTCCGGGCATCCGGATGTCTGTAATAACAATCTGTGGAGATTCCTGCCTGCACAGCTCGAGGCCGGTCCTCCCGTCGGGAGCGGTTAGCACCTGATAACCGGCATCGCTTAAGGCAATGGACATCACCCTTCGGATCCCCTCTTCGTCATCTATTATCAACACTTTCCAGGTATATTCGCTCATCCTTGCCTTTTCCCTTCCGTGTGAATCTTCCTATCCAAACCCGTATGCCCGCACTCCATTAACTCACGGCTCCAACGATTTTCGGATCTGAGTCCCGGCTCTGATAGACTAAAACACGCGGGGTGGGATTGCAAGTACCACCTTTTAAGCATCTAGCACTTGAACGACCTCTACTGGCTGGAGTATAGGTACCCCGTTTTGGTAAATTGCGTTGTGCCCATCACCTGAGGGCCATTTCAGTGATATGGATCAGTGATTTTGGACATCGGGGTAAATGGCTTCTAAACCTACTTTTCCGGATTCTCGCCCCTTGCCTACGAGTGGAAGATTTTTCGTTGAAATTACAAGTACTTAGCTATTTTGTCATTCCCGCGAAAGCGGGAATACAGGAGCCGAATGACTCATTATTGAGCTGTTACAGCCTCTGTCATGAAAAACAATGGTGAACCAATTTTTCATGTTGACAGGGTTCCTTGGTAAATAAGATACTTGAAAAATAGTAACAGTTTAGCGCCCTGAAACCGGGGCAATGGGGGCTGGGAAAACCCTCATTGCCCCGGATAAAGGCCCGATAGGAAAAGGGTTAAAATGATACAAAGAATAAATATAGACAAAATAGGTTTAGATCTTTTCTCAGAAAACCTCGTCATGCCTCTAGTCTAGACTCGGCGATGGGAAGAATCACTTAAGATTTTCGGAAAGGGTCGGCGAAAATGGCCAGCTCGCAGGGAAACCCCAGGCGATTTCTCAGTGTCTTCAACAGTCTCAGCTTCCGGCTGATCTTCTATGTCGGACTGATTCTGCTTTTAAGCATATCTGCGTGGGCCTATTTCAATATCAGACACTATGGGGAAAGGGCGATTGAGAACATTGTTGCGGGGACCGATCGGTTGGGCAATACCATTAGACTCGGAACCCACTATGCAATGATGTTGAATTCCAGAGATGATATCAACCAGATCATAAAAAATATTGCCCGGCAGAAGGATATCGAGCACATCCGGATCTATAACAAGCAGGGACAGATCAAATTCTCGAACGTCTCTCGGGAGGTTGACAGGATAACCAATGTCAAGGCAGAGGCCTGTGATATCTGCCATCGATCGAAACCGCCACTCGAGACAGTCAACCTGGCCAGGAGAACACGGTTTTTTGACTCGTCAACCGGGCATCCACTCCTAGGGATAATGAGCCCCATTTACAATGAGCCCGGTTGTTATAACGCCCCGTGCCACGTGCATCCCCCGGGAAAAAAGATCTTGGGTGGGCTGGACGTGGTTGTCTCATTAGAAGACCTGGAGCATGAAGTCACTTCTTATGAAAAGGGGATTATTGCCTTTGCAATCTTCGTCTTCCTTGGGACCTGCGGCATTATCGGCTTTTTTCTGGTAATGCTTGTAAACCGACCTATCAAGAAAATGATAGAGAGCACCGAGCGCATCGGTGAGGGAGAATACAACTATACCGTTGATATCGCCCGGGATGATGAAATAGGACTGCTCGCCAGGGCCATCAATCAAATGGGAGCGGAGATAGGCGAAAAGCAAAAGGAACTCACTAAACAGAAGGAGGAATACCAGAAGATATTTGAACTGGCTCCCTGCTACATCACGGTTCAGAACAGGGATCTCAGGTTGATAAGATACAATCGGGAATTTGCCGAACAGTTCGATCCTACTCCGGGAGATTATTGTTATAAGGCCTATAAAGGCCGATCGGAGAGATGTGAGGTATGCCCTGTTTTAAAGACATTTGAAGACGGCGAATCCCATTACAGCGAAGAGAAAGGGATTAACAAGGACGGGACCCGATCGTACTGGATCGTGAGAACCGCTTCTATCAAGAACAGCAATGGGGAGATTGAAGCGGCAATGGAGTTTTGCCTCGATATTACCCAGATGAAGCGGCTTGAGCAGGAGGTCAAGAGATCAGAGGAGAAGTACCGATCCATTTTCAACACCATACCGAATGCGGTGTTTGTGTTGGACAGGGAGACCCTGGATATACTGGACTGCAACGACAGCGTGACGGCGGTATATGGTTTCAGTAAGGACTCTGTATTATTGACATCATTCCTTGAACTATTTGAGGAGAATGAACGGGAACGGTATGCATCAGAGATCAAGGCAGCCGGGGCCCTGGATAAGATAAAGCAAATACGGAAAGACGGGCAGGTCATCTATGTCAACATGCGCGTTTCATCTTCCGATTATCTCGGCCGGGAGGTCCTGCTGGTCAGCGCAAGCGATATTACTACGAGGTTGATGGCGGAACAGCATCTGATCCAGGCCAGCAAGATGGCCACCCTCGGCGAAATGGCCACCGGTGTTGCACACGAACTGAATCAGCCCCTCTCAGTGATCAAAACGGCGAGCAGTTTCTTGAAAAAGAAGGTTAAGATGCATGAACCCATCAAAGATGACATACTCAAGACAATGGCTGAAGAGATCGACAGCCACGTGGATCGAGCTTCAAGAATCATCAATCACATGAGGGAATTTGGTCGTAAATCAGAAGTGAAAAAGGAAAAGGTCCAGGTAAACGATGCACTCAACAATTCGATTGAAATCTTCAGCCAGCAACTGAAGCTAAGGGAGATAGAGGTTGTTAAGGACCTTGAGGAAAACCTGCCGCCCATTATGGCCGACTCCAATCGATTGGAGCAGGTTTTTATTAATTTGCTCATAAACGCGAGGGATGCTATTGATGAAAAATGGAAACTTTCTGATTGCAAGGATGAGGCCAAGAAAATAGTATTGAGAACCTCTTTGAAGAACGGGACAGTGGTCATTGAGGTCAAAGATACTGGGAAGGGTATCCCCAAATCTAATCTAGATAAGGTCTTTGAACCCTTTTTTACCACCAAGAAGGTGGGCAAGGGAACTGGATTGGGTCTTTCCATCAGTTACGGGATTGTACAAGACTATGATGGTGTGATTGAGGTGGAGACCAATGAACAGAAGGGCGCCACGTTTATCATCCGGTTCCCGGTTGCCAGCGAGGTCTGATGGCGGAGAAGATCCTCTTAGTCGATGATGAAGAAGGTATTCGCAAGGTCCTGGGCATATCCTTGACTGATAGCGGCTATCAGGTCCTGGCAGCAGAAGGGGGGGAGGAGGCGCTCCAGATCTTCAGAAAAGAGCAACCGTCCATTGTATTGACAGATATCAAGATGCCGGGGTTTGATGGTATCCAGCTTCTTCAAAAGATCAAGGAAGAGAACCCGGACACGGAAGTAATCATGATCACCGGCCACGGTGATATGGAACTGGCCATCCAGAGCCTAAAATATGACGCTACCGATTTTGTCACCAAACCCATTAATGATGATGCCCTGGAAATCGCCCTTAAGAGGGCCAACGAAAGGATCCGGCTTAAGGCGAAGCTCAGGGAATATACCCAGAACCTGGAGCAACTGGTTGAGGAAAAGACAAGAAAGCTGCTAGAATCGGAACGACTTGCCGCAGTGGGCCAGACGGTGGCCGGATTGGCCCACGCCATCAAGAATATAACGGGCGGCCTGACCGGTGGGGCATATGTCCTTGAGAAGGGTATTGAGATGAAGAACGAGGACTACCTCTCTCAGGGCTGGAATATGGTTAAGGGGAACGTGGCCAAGGTCAAGGGCCTGGCCCTGGATTTGTTGAACTATGCGAAGGAGCGTGAGCCCAATTACGAGCTGTGTGACCCGAACCGTCCGGTCCGGGAAGTTTTTGATTTGATGCTTCCCTACGCCCGTGAGTACGGTGTGGCCCTTGATGCAGAGCAGGATAAGGGGTTGCCGGATGCGTGGTTTGATCCCGAAGGGATCCACCGGTGCCTCATGAATCTGGTGACGAATGCCATAGATGCCTGCACGGACATCTCATTCTCCCATAGGGAGGGGAAGGTTGTGATCCGGTCACAGAAGGCCCGAGGCTGGGCAGTGGAATATCAGGTGATTGACAATGGGTGCGGAATGGGTGAAGATACCAAGGCGAAGGTCTTTTACCGATTCTTTAGCTCCAAGGGGAGCCGGGGGACGGGTCTCGGCTTGATGATTACCAAGAAGATAGTTGATGAACACGGCGGAGTCATTGAATGTGAATCTACCAAAGGGAGAGGCACGAAGTTTGCTATCAGGCTTCCCGAGATGAATAAGCCATCTCCGGTGAATGTCAATGAATGAGGGTGCCTTTCCTTTGAGTAAAAAAATCCACGTTAACCCAATTGAGTTGAGAAGGAGTTCGCCATGATAGAATATAAGAACATCCTCTTTTGCACCGATTTTTCTGAAGACGCCAACATGGCGTTTCTTCATGCCCTTGACCTGGCCAAGAAGCATAAGGCCAAGCTGCATATCTTTCACGTTCCCCATTCATCCTACACCTACTGCAGACACATAGTGGACGAGTATGTTCCAGAAGGGTCTCCAGGGGGGGAGGCCTTTTACAGTGAGGAGATCGCCAAGAAGGCTGAAGAGGCACTGAGGGAGCAGTATGGGGAGAGACTGGCTGGCTTTGACAACTATCTATTTGTTGTTAAGGGCGGATCTCCTGACGTGGAAATCATCCGTTACGCCAAGAACAATAATATTGATGTCATTGTCATGGGGACCCTGGGAAAATCGGAGATTGACAGGATTGAACATGGGAGCACTGTGGCAAATGTGTCCAAATACGCGCATTGCCATGTGATTGCCATCAGAAACCCTGCCAAGCGATACACCTTGCCCGGTAAGTTGCTTTAGTTCCAGGGCTCAATGGGGGATTAAAAGGAAATCATTCCTTAGCTACGGAGGGAGAAAATGGCAAAGAAGGTCCTGGTTGTGGATGATGAACTGGATATGAGGACATTTATTACCACCCTGCTGGAGACCAATGGTTACAAACCCCTTCATGCTCAAGACGGGAAGGAAGGGCTTGAGATCGCGCGCAAACAAAAACCTTCCATGATTATACTAGATGTCATGATGCCGATGGAGAGCGGAATCACCATGTATCGGGAGTTGAAGAACGACCCGGAGCTGCACAAGATTCCGATTATCATGGTCTCCGCACTCTCGAAGAAGACCTTTTTTCATTCTCAAAAGGTCCTGGACGAATATAAGGGAGAAGAGGTGCCTGAACCGGCTGCATATATTGAGAAGCCGCCGGAACCGGAAGAACTTCTGGAGGCGATTCGGAAGTGCCTGGAGTAACGGTTGCCGGGAGAAAAGGTAACCCCGAACCTCTGAACCCGTGAACGGTTACGAGAAGAGTAAATAGGCCCTGTCATTTGCCTACGCACTGCACAAAGCTTTTGCACCAATTGACCCCCTCTTTGGGATCTAGGGTCCAGGCATCAGCGCCCACATAATCACGAACAGTGGCCGTGGTTGGGCCGCCCCCAATAATTACATATCGGCCATTCCTCATGTCCCTTTCCTCCAATAATTCGACCGCCCTTTTCATGGACTCAAAGGTGGGCGTGATGAGGGCGGACATGGCGATGACCCTTGCCCCTGTGTCGGCAACCGCATCCACGATCGCTTCGGGTGCCACATCTACACCAAGGTCAATGAGATGAAATCCAGACACCTTGAAAAGGGTTCCAACAATATCCTTTCCGATATCGTGTATATCCCCTTTGGGTGTTGAAAGGACCACTGCGCCCAGGGAAAGATCCCCCTGATCTTTGGTCAGGAGCGGCTCCAGGATTGCCACCACCTTTTTAAATATGTTGGCAGACATGATCAGTTCAGAGAGGAAATACTCTCCGCTGCTGTATAATTCCCCAACCCGGTCCATTCCGGCACGGCAGTCATTTAGGATGGAAAGGGGATCCATCTCTTTGCGGGTAGCCTGCTCAACCAGGCTCATCACATCATTGTATCGGAGCTGAGCCACTGCCTGGGCAATCTCTCCTCTAAGCTCGACTTCCTTAGGGGGCGCCTTCTTGACGGTCACAGGCCGTCGAACCTTTCCGCGACGTCCCTTGCCCTGGTAAGTCTTTCCTGTTTCTACCATTGCCCGTATATTTTCGGGCCTTGCGTCTATCGGGCATTCGCAGCCGGTGGTCAACATGAAGCCTCCGCCCTCACCCACCACGTCGATAAGCCTCTTACAATAGTCCGCGACCTCTTCCGGTTTTCCCAATGTGAGGAGACTTGCGGGGACGTCACCGCTTATGCACATGTGAGCCCCCAGTATCTCCTTGGCCTTGAAGATATCTGTTGTGCCGTCCAGGTCGCAGACGCATTTTGCCCTGGGGAGCCCTTTTAGATAAGGAAGATTTATCCCCCAGTCTGTGTCAAAGTGCAGCCACGGCGTGATTCCCTCTGATAAGAAGGCATCCACGTAGCGCTGCAGGAAAGGCCATTCGAAGCGCTCAAATATTGGGAGGCGATAGTAAAAGCCGGAGCCCCTTTCAAGGACGATGAACGCCACATCCTTACCGTTGTTTTTGCAGACCTGGACGGCATTGGAAATCAGATCGTCACAAGATGCCTCCATGGCGGCCTCCACTTTATCCGGGACTTCGTATAGGTCTCTGGTGAATTCGGTCAGGGTGCGGCATAGCGAGAAGGCCATCAGGACCGAGTCCACAGCAACTCCCAAGAAGATCGGCATTCCCCTCTCTTCACAGATCTTCATGTCTTCAACGTAGAGCTGGTTGCTTATGGCCTGCATGAACTTGAATTGTTCCATTGTCTTCCTGCTGATCTTTTCATAGTGCTCATCCCAAAAGAGGTTCCACCCAAGGGCAGCGATCTTATCGTAGTCCTCTCTCTCAAAGAGGACCTTTTCGTCCACCTGATAGAGGGCATCTTCTGCCAACTGCTTTCCCGGTATCAGATTTCGTACGGGCGCTGAGCAGAGTTTTCCAGGCAGCATGGGGTAGTAGTAATTGGGCTTGCTACCGTAATCGTAACCGAATTCCTCAAAGCATCTGATCAATGCCTCCCGTGCCACACTGTGATCGCGCCATGCCTCTGCCTGGGTAATTCCGTACAATCTGGGTGCGGTCGTGATCAATATTGGGAAGACCGGGTGCCTGTCCACAGGTTCTAGAGAAACGGCGGCCTGCAATCTCTCCTCCCTTGTCATTGTTTCGTTGATCATTTGTAACTCTCCTCATTTCTGTTCGCTGAGCTAACTGGTCTGCAGCGCGTATCAATCCCCATGTTGCAAGAAACCATAGGACCTCAAGGGGTTGGAGTGGATTTAATATAACAGCAAGGTCAATTCCCGAAGTATTGAACAGCGTTCCTGAATATCTTTATGCCTTCCCCCTCCTCGGGAATAAGGTGCTTACCCTGACGGACGAGGGACTCTTTTTTAAGGGTCCAGTCGGGGTGATTGGTATAATGGTTAAAGGCCTCCGGATGTGGCATTAGGCCGAAGATGCGACCGGTAGGATCGCAGATCCCGGCTATGTCTTCAAGAGATCCGTTGGGATTGAACGGCCATTTGCCGCCTGCCTTTTCTCCGTTTTCCTTGGCATACTGGAGCACCACCTGGTTGTTCGAGAAGAGCTTTCTGATATCAATATCAGTGGCGTAAAACTTTCCCTCCCCGTGTCTGACAGGCAGTTCAAGACTTCCAAGCCCTCTGGTAAAAACGCAAGGGGAGCTCGGGTTGACTCTTAGATTCACCCACGCGTCGATGAAATTGCCTGAGTCATTGTATGTGAGGGCCACACGTCTCTCCCTGTAACAATGTTCAAAGCCCGGCAGGAGTCCGAGGTTAACCAGGGTCTGAAAGCCGTTACAGATCCCGATTATCAGTTTCCCCTCCTCAATGAAACGTTCCATCTCTTTGCCGAGGTGATGCCTTAGCTTGGATGCCATGAGGACCCCTGCTCCATGATCGTCCGCCCAGCTGAAACCGCCTCCAAATACAAGGATCTGAAAGTCATCGAGTCTCGCCTTGGCCCCTGCTCTTGGGCCGGCAATCACCTCGTTGATATGGACCCTCAAAGACTCCGCCCCGGCCAATCTCAGGGAGTAATCGGTCTCATAGTCGCAGTTTAACCCGTAGCCGGTAAAGACAAGTGCTTTGACCCGTCTCATATCAAGTCCTCGAATGGTCTTTTCCACGCATCCTTTAGCTCGAAAAGATCTGCTTCAATTATTGCCTCCCCCCTATCACCTTTGACACAAACAAGTGGCGATTCGGTCACCACACCTACCTTACCTATCTTTAGCCCGGAAAAGCCCTCCTCAAAGTCCCTTTTTCTTTCAGGCGGTACGGTTATCACAAATCGGCCGCACGACTCTGAGTACAGGGTCTGGCTGACGGTAAGTCCTTGAGCAGCTGGGAACCTGGGCAGTTCAATATCCATTCCGAGTTCACCTGCCATGGAGACCATGGCCAGGTGCACTGCCAGCCCTCCCCTGGATATGGCATGGCATGAGGAGACAAGACCCTCTCGGATTGCCTGGTGGAGGGCGATATACTGGGGCCACAGCTCCTCTATGTCTACTTTGGGAACGTTAAGCCCTATGGAATCCATCATCTGGTAGTATTCGCTGCCTCCCAGTTCATTCCTGGTTTCCCCCAGGACATAGACGAGATCGCCTGGAAACTTGGCCTCCAGGGTGACACACCGGTCGATGTCCTCTATCACGCCGGTGACCGTGAAAAGCAGGGCGGGAAGGCCTGAGACCTTTCGTCTCTCACCGAAAGGGCCCTCCAGGTTTCCGTCTATATACATGCTGTCCTTGCCGGAAAGAAGCGGTATGCCATAGCCGAGGCAGCAGTCCCGCAACGCCCAGCTGGCCCTGACCAGCTGGGCGGCCTTGTACTTACCATCAGGGTTTTTCTCGGGGTGGTACTCGATGGTAGGCCAACAGAAGTTGTCTACCCCGGCCAGATGATTGGGATCCCCTCCGACTGCCAGTACCTTCCTGACCGCCTCATCGATGGTAGCGGCGGTCATATGGTATGTATCAATCGCTGAATAGAATGGGTTGAGGGCCTGGGAGACGACAATCCCCCTCTTTGAGTGGAGGATGGGTCTTACTACCGAGGCATCAGAGGGGATATCTCTTCCCCTACCCACCAGAGGCTTAATTACACTCCCCCCCTGGACCTCATGGTCATATTGCCTTGCAATCCAGTTGCGGGCGCATATGTTGGGTCGAGAAAGGGCGGCCTTCAGGAGGGCCCGGTGGTCGCGCGGCTCGCTGAGAACCGGCTCTGACAGGCCCCGCATATGGGGGCTCGTCCATTCCGCATCAAACTGCCACTGAGGAAAATCGGATTTCAGGAGGTCCATCCGGATATAGACACAGGTCTTTCCCTTATAGTCTACCCTCAAGTAACCCAAATCATTGTACTCCCCAATGACTGTGCTTTCCACGGCGTGCTTTAGCGAGAGCTCCATGAAACGGTCCAGGTGTTCGGGCCTAACGGCTATGGTCATTCTTTCCTGGGACTCAGAGACCCAGATCTCCCATTGATCCAGCCCTTCATATTTTAAGGGTACCCTGTCAAGTTGCACCAGGCAGCCATTGCTGAACCGCGCTGACTCGCCGATCGATGAGGAGAGTCCCCCGCCCCCGTTATCAGTTATAAAGGATATGAGGCCCTCGTCCCTTGCCTCAAGGAGGAAGTCGTGCATCTTTTTCTGGGTGTAGGGGTCACCGATCTGGACGTGGCCGGCCGGGGTTTTTTCGCTGTATGTCTCCGAGGCGGCGGTCACCCCGTGAATTCCGTCCTTTCCCACCCTGCCCCCGGACATAATGATGAGATCGCCGGGTCTAGTGGTCTTCTGATGGGATGATTCATCTCCTATCCTGACAGGCATTATTCCCAGGGCGGTTACAAAGACAAGACATTTGCCGAGATAGCTCCTGTCAAAGAGAAGCAGTCCATAAGGTGTCGGAATTCCGCTCTTATTGCCGCCGTCCCTTACCCCCTCGACTATCCCGTCCAGCAGACGACGGGGGTGGAGGTGGGGCATCAGGTCGCCCCCATAATCCCGGGGGCCCACGCAGTAGCCATACATCCCGAGGATCAGTTTTGAGCCCTTTCCTGTACCCATGGGATCCCGGTAGATGCCCACAATTCCGGTAATTGCTCCACCGTAGGCCTCCATGTTGGATGGGCTGTTATGGGTCTCGCCTGTAATAACATAATAGTTTTCATCGTCAAATCTCCCCACACCGGCGTTATCCCACAAGACAGATATTACCCAGTCTCTTTTTTCTTTGATCTCTAAGGTCGGGACCTCAATACAGGTCTCGAAAAGGTTATCCACCGTTTCTCTATGGCCCGTAGTAATGTCATGGTAACGGAAGAGTCCCCTGAATGTATTGTGATTGCAGTGGTCACTTCTTGCCTGGGAGATATATTCCAGTTCCACATCAGTGGGGAGATCCAGCCCCACCTTCTTCCTATCGCGCCGTACATCTTCTCTCAGGAAGTATCGACGGATAATAGGGATGTCCATATCCTTGAGGGCAAGATTACGTTCAGCCGAGATCTTTCTAAGCTCTTCATCGCTATTGACCGGAATGGTCTTTACCTCAGGTTCATTATCAAGGACCACCTTTGGCACAATAAACCCGATCCCTTCTCGGCCGTCCCAATCGTCCCTTGAATAGATTCTCCATTGTTGTATGAACTCATTGGCGAGCAGGTCCTTGGCAATCTTGCGGACCTCTTTCTCAACCAGATCTCCTTTTATCTCGTAGAGTTTTGATGTATAGATAGCCTGATCTGAAAGGAACTTTATGCCAAGGAGGTCCTCTACCGCCTCGGCCGCAGTACTCCCGGCAGTGTCTCTTACACCGGGGCGGAATCCGACCCATATCAGCCAGTCGAAGTCATGGGCAACGGGGGAGTAGGATGATTGTTCTGTTACAGGATTGGTGAATATCTCGGTTCGAACCCGCTCCAACTCTGGAGGGTCGAGATCGGCATCTATGGTCAGCACCCTTATTGTCCTGATCTCGGCAACTTCAAATCCGAAATATTCCCTAGCCTTTCGCAGGATGCCGGCGCCTTCTGCATCAAATAGGTCTTGTTTTAGTCTGATTTCCAGTCTGGAGGGCATAGGTTTGTGTTCGCTCAGTAACCCAGGGAAACTTTATCCCCCTCTTATTTTGTCCTTTTCCTTCCTGCAATCGCCGGCCGTCATGAGAAAAAGGAAAATGTCATAGGGGTATTCGAAGCAAGCAAGGTGACTCTATTTAAATTGTATGGGTGAGTCAACCCCGATGTTGTATTAAGAGAAAGGCAAGGCAAATTATCCTTAGTTTCGAATGGCGGAAGGCTTGAAATCTTTGAGACAAATAGATATATTTACATAATAGCAATTTAGAAATACAAAGAGATTGCTTAAGACGGCAATTAAATGGATATAAAAGGAGTCGAAAAGATGGTCAGAGAAGAAAAGGCCCTGAATGAGATGGGCGATACGGGGAGGATCCCCAATCAAAAAGAGCTCGAGAGGGAATTGAGCGAATATCTTTCAAAAAAATATGGCAACCGGATAAAGATCATATCCCCTTTTGTCTTCCCAAAGAAGGACGAAGCGCGGACCGATGGTTCGGTAAGTGAGAAGGAATCTGATGGTCTGCCTGTCTTCGACATGTTACCAACAGACCTCGAGTCTTATCTGGATAGCTTCGTAATCAAGCAGGATCAGGCAAAGGCCGTCCTCTCTACAAAGATCTGCACCCACTTCAACAGGATAAAATATAATCGCAGTAAGGGGATTAAGGGCGCTGGGGCAAGAAACAAGGCCACCAGCGTGGGTATGATCAAAAACAATGTGCTGATGATAGGGCCAACCGGAGTGGGAAAGACTTACATAATTAAGCTTATCGCCCAGAAGCTGGGAGTCCCTTTTGTTAAGGGGGATGCCACGAAGTTCAGCGAAACCGGCTACGTGGGAGGGGATGTGGAGGATCTGGTCAGGGATCTCGTAAATGAGGCCAACGACGACATTGAGCTGGCCGAGACCGGGATTATTTACGTCGATGAGATCGACAAGATCTCTTCATCTAAGAATATCATAGGGCACGATGTCTCTCGCACAGGGGTTCAGAGGGCGCTCCTGAAGCCGATGGAGGAGACCGAGGTGGATTTGAAGGTCCCTCACGACCCCATATCTCAGATACAGGCGATCGAGCAGTACAGACGGACCGGTAAAAGGGAGAGAAAGGTCGTCAACACAAAGAACATACTCTTCATTATGAGTGGCGCCTTTGGTGACCTGGCAGATATCATAAGGAAGCGACTTCAGAGCCAGGGAATCGGGTTTGAGGCGAATGTGAGGTCCACAGAGGTCCCCTGGGAGATCCTAAGAGAGGTCGCTGCTCAAGACCTGATAGAGTTTGGTTTCGAATCTGAGTTTGTTGGTAGGCTCCCTGTGGTCGTGGTATTTGATGAACTAAAAAAGGAGGATCTGGTAGAGATCCTCAAGAACCCTAACAACCCCATCATTCTCAGTAAGCGGCTGGACTTTGGCTCATACGGTATCGACATCAAGTTCGAGGAGGAGGCACTGGTGAAGATAGCGGAAATGGCGGCAGCAGAAAAGACCGGAGCCAGGGGTCTTGTAAGTGCCATTGAGAAGGTCCTGATACCCTTTGAAAAGACGCTCCCTTCGACAGATATCAAACGGCTGTTGGTAACGCCAGAGGTTGTGGAGAATCGTGAAGCCCAGCTAAAGATGGTATTAAAGGACCCGAATGATCCGGAACGCGCGGATAGGTTTGAGAAGGCCAAGATCGGGGAATTTGAAGGCATTAAGGCCTACATCAAAGAGAGGGCCGGAAATTTCGGTCAGAAATCAGGGCTTGAGATCTCGGAGAGGAGGGCGGAGCTGATCGCGAAACTGTACCTGGGCTCCATCACCGACATAAATTCAGCCCTGGATGAATTCAAAAACATGTATGACCAGGTGAAGATCCAGGAGGCAGCCCTGGTCGATAAGCTGGAGGTGAGCATATCTTTTGAGGATAGCGCCATAGATGAGATAATACTCCATGCAATGGAGACCGGGAGTGATGCCGGGTCGTTGGCCCTACAACTGGCCGTAAGGCTGGAGTATGGTCTCAGGCTTGTAAAGGATCGCTCAGGGGCCCAGACCTTCACAGTAAACAAGGAAGCGATTACGAATATGGAAAATTTTATAAACGACCTCATTAAGGAGTCTCATCGTCAGGAATATTCAGGCGAACCTGAGCCCTGAGCCCTCTGAACCTTCGTATATTTCAATATGATCGGCATATCAAAACTCTACTGCGGCACAGTAGAACCCTCTGATCCCCTGCGCTACGGAAGACATTCTAAGGACCTGCCTTCCCATCTCCTCCAGTTTTCTGAGGACAAGAAGCCCGTGGTAGTCTGGAACGTGACCAGGGCCTGCAATTTGAAGTGCATTCATTGCTATGCCCAGGCGGTTGAGCAAGGTGATGAAAGGGAAATCGACCATGAAAAGGGTCTTGCACTGATAGATGATCTGGCCCTATTCGGTGTCCCTGTTATCCTATTTTCCGGAGGTGAGCCCCTCATGCGGCCCGACCTGACAAGGCTGGCAAGCTACGCCGTGGATAAGGGGATGAGGGCCGTGGTATCGACAAATGGGACTCTAATTACAAAGGAAAAGGCCCGGGAGCTGAAGGAGATCGGTCTTTCCTACGTGGGCGTGAGTCTGGACGGGATGGAAAAGGTTAACGATCGATTCCGGGGGAAGAGAGGGGCCTTTAGAGATGCCCTGGCAGGTATAAGGAATTGCATGGAGACGGGGCTTAAGGTGGGGCTGAGGTTTACTATCAACCGTATGAATGCGGCTGAAATTCCCCATATTTTTGATCTCCTGGAAGACTATAATATACCCAGGGTCTGCTTTTACCATCTCGTCTATTCGGGTCGCGGCTCATCCCTGGTGGATCATGATCTGGATCACGAGGAGACCCGAAGGGCGGTCGATCTAATAATTGACAGGACAAGGGATTTACACAACCGCGGCATACCCAAGGAGGTTCTCACCGTTGACAACCATGCCGATGGACCCTACGTCTATCTGCGTATGACCAGAGAGAATAACCCCAGGGCCGAGATGGTCCTTCAACTCCTCAAGATGAATGAGGGGAACAGCTCGGGCCGCGGAATAGGATGTATAAGCTGGGAGGGCTCTGTGCATGCGGATCAGTTCTGGAGGCAGTATAGCTTCGGAAATGTGCTTGAAAGACCTTTCAGTGAAATTTGGCAAGATATTTCAAACCCTTTAATGCAAAAACTGAAGCAAAAAAAGAAGTTTGTCAAGGGCCGTTGTGCCTGGTGCCGATGGCTGGACGTCTGTGCAGGAAATTTTCGGGTCAGGTCAGAGGCCGTGACGGGCGACCTGTGGGCATCGGATCCCGCCTGTTACCTGACCGATGAGGAGATAAGGTGAAGTTGGATTCCGGGCAAAGAACTCCGAAAGGGGGGCATATAATATGATCATTCGACCACGAAGACTTAGAAGGACATCCACATTGCGGGACATGGTGAGGGAGACCAGGCTTTCTTCAAAGGATTTCATCTCTCCCCATTTTGTGAAGCATGGCCGAAAAGTCAAGGATCCCATCTCTTCTATGCCCGGCCAGTATCAGTTTTCGGCTGATACCATTGTGAACGAATGCGAGGAGTTGTGGGCCCTTGGGGTGCGGTCCGTAATCCTTTTTGGACTGCCGGACAAAAAGGATGAGAAGGGGAGCAGGTCGTGGGCCGATGACGGCATCGTCCAGGTGGCGGTTTCCGCCATCAAAGATCGATTGCCTGAAATGGTGGTTATCACCGATGTATGCCTGTGTGAGTATACAGATCACGGCCACTGCGGTGTGATCAAAAATGGAGAGGTGGATAATGATGCTACCCTGGAACTGCTGGCCCGGCAGGCACTGTCTCATGCCAGGGCAGGTGCGGATATCGTGGCACCCTCGGATATGATGGATGGACGGGTAGCTGCCATTAGAGAGGCCCTGGACGCACAGGGTTATGAGAATATCGCGATACTATCCTATGCGGTAAAGTACGCATCTGCATTTTACGGCCCCTTCCGGGACGCTGCAGAGTCGACCCCTCAATTTGGGGATAGGGCCGGTTACCAGATGGACCCTGGTAATGCCGTTGAGGCCCAAAAAGAGGCCCAGCTGGATATGGAGGAAGGCGCGGACATGATCATGGTAAAACCGGCCATACCCTACCTGGATATCATTCGACAGGTCCGCGAGATAAGCCTTGTCCCGGTTGCCGCCTATAATGTGAGCGGTGAATATGCCATGGTGAAGGCCGCTGAAAGCAAGGGGTGGATCGACGGGAAAAGGGCTATGATGGAGATGCTTACCTCAATCAAGAGGGCAGGGGCGGATCTGATCCTTACCTACTTTGCCAAAGATGCGGCGCAGTTTCTTATAGAAGCCGAGGTCCGAAAAGTTGAGACTTGAAACTGGAAACTTGAAACTGGAAATTTGACAAACTCGTAAAAGGTCAAAAATCATTCGTTTTGGCCATGGAGACTTTTTGCGAAGCCGTCAAATTTGAAACTTCAAACTGGAAACTTGAAACGTGGGAACCGCAAACGTTAATGCTCAGGAGATTCAGGCCGGTGGCGAAGCACCGAGGGTCGGATTGAGACTTGTGGCCTGGGAGGTCACCAGGAGATGCAACCTCAACTGCGCCCACTGCAGGGCAGGAGCTGAACGAGGTCCCTACCCGGGAGAGATGGAGAGGTCCAAATGTCTCGAGATTCTGGAGCAGATTAGCCGGCTTGGAAACCCTATAGTTATACTCACGGGGGGTGAACCTCTGCTAAGGGAGGATGTCTTTGATCTGGCCGCATGCGGAACTCGATTGGGGCTCCGTATGGTAATGGCCACCAACGGCACCCTCTTAACCCCTTCACACGTGGAGCGGATGAAGCAATCGGGCATAAAGCGTATCAGCATTTCCATTGACGGAGCCGATAAGTACCAGCACGACCATTTGAGAAAGGTCTCTGGGGCCTACAATGGGGCTATGCGGGGGATAAGTCTCCTCAAAGAGGCCGGCCTGGAGTTTCAGATCAATACCACTGTAACAAGACAGAATGTGGAACAAATCAAGGAGATCTTAGATCTGGCCGTTCACCTGGGTGCGGCTGCCCATCACATCTTTCTCTTGGTGCCAACCGGGCGGGCCAAGGAGATGGTAAACCAGGAAATTGATGCACGGGAATATGAAGAGCTGCTACACTGGTTCAACCATATGAAAGATAAGGTTAATTTGCAATTAAAGGCCACATGTGCCCCACATTATTATCGAATTTTACGACAGGAGGCTCGGGCGAAAGGGAAGGAGGTGTGCTATGATACCCACGGTCTGGATGCCGTAACCCGTGGCTGCCTGGCCGGGACATCGTTTTGTTTTATATCCAACACGGGCATTGTTCAACCCTGCGGGTACCTGGAGCTCAATTGCGGGGACCTGAAGGCCTCCGCCTTTCAATCGATCTGGCAGGGCTCCCGGCTCTTCAATCAGCTTAGAGATTTTTCATCTTACAAAGGGAAGTGTGGGAGGTGCCAGTACCTCAGGTTTTGTGGAGGTTGCAGGGCCAGGGCATACGAGGCTACCGGTGATTTCCTGGCAGAAGAGCCCTTATGCGCATACAACCCGATAAGCAAAACCATCGCCCACGGATGACCACCTTTCCGATCTGGCGTTTATCCGGCGCGATGGGGGTTTCCCAGCCCCCATTGCGCCGGTTTCAGAGCGCTAAATTGTTACGGCATTTCAAACTTTAGGCACTTCAAACATGGATGAGAGAGACAAGGATATCTTAAATGAGATCCAGTCAGATTTCCCCCTCACTCCCAGACCCTTCCTGGACCTGGCAAGGCGACTCCATCTGTCGGAAAACGAGGTCATTGAGGCCATAAGAAGACTGAAAGAAGAGGGGATTATAAGGCGCATAGGGGGCAATTTCCAGTCCAGCAAGCTAAATTTTGCGAGCACGCTCTGCGCCGCAAAGGTGCCGGAGGAAAAGATCGACGATTTTGTTGAGATAGTAAATAGTTATCCGGGTGTTACCCATAATTATCTGAGAAACAACGACTACAATATCTGGTTCACCTTTATCGCGCCGGATATGGACCATATAGAGAGGGCACTGAAGGAGATCTCTGAGGTGACAAGGGTACCAGAGATCCAGAATCTGCCAGCCGTAAGGACCTTCAAGATCAAGGTGGATTTTGAGGTCTAGATTAATTTAGGTTAATACACTTGGGTCCCTCTGGCAATCGTGAAGATTTGTCCAAAGGCAAGCAGAAGCTAAGAGTGAAGGCAAGGAGTCTTTTCTGCTTTTGGGCGGTGAAGCAGTTGGGTATGTCGCTCAGAGAACTGGCTAGGAAGTTGGAGATAAGCCCTCCTGCCGTCGGGTACTCCGTTGAAAGGGGAGAGGCCATCGCCTGTGAAAACGGATATTTGCTGATCGAATAGTTTTTTACTTTCTTACCAGCGTTATATATTCCTTGCAGGACTTCTTTTTTCCTGTTAAGA
>JAZDES010000241.1:0-6089 GCA_043808585.1 Pseudomonadota bacterium
GATGTAATCGGGACACAGGCAGGGGAGAGGGCTCTTCATAGGGACATCCTCTTATGGGGCTGTTCCGTAACGAGGTTCAAGACCTCACTGCCGTTCTTTGAAATGATGCCGTCCTTTACGTCCTTTGGAAAAAAGACCCTCGCGGTCCTATGCCTTTCTTTCAAAACGCTAAAGTGTTACCCCTTGAGAAATAGCTTTCAAGTTTCACTGGGCAGGCGGGGTAACGTATGATTGCAAAGGATGAGAGGGTGCAGCCAATTGCTATGAAGGCCATTGACAAAAGTGTTCAATAGTTATAATCTAGATTGGATGGAGAGAATTTGTCACGTCGCGGATGAATATCGTTGAGCACCTACGGTGCCCCTCTTATGGACGAATCACGCATTAAAAACAAATGGCCAGTGGCCAAGGAGGGATTTCCATTCCTCATTATTGGCTGTGGCTTAACCTTCCTGCTTGCCTATTTTGGCGCCCTTTTCTTGTCTTTCCCTGTAGCCGCGGCAACCCTATTTGTCGCCTTTTTTTTCAGGGACCCTGACCGAATCAATTATGTCAGCAGGAAGGCAGTTGTGGCACCTGCGGACGGAAAAATACTGGAAGTCCGGCGGCTTGAGGACGGGAATAATCCCTTGGGTCAAGCGGCAATCAAGATAAGCGTCTTCATGACGGTCTTCAATGTCCATGTAAATCGGATTCCGGTTTCGAGCGTTATCAAGGAAGTCACCTACAATCCGGGGAGGTTTTTTTCCGCCAATCTGGACAAGGCCTCAAAGTATAACGAAAACAATAGGATCACTTTAGAGTCCCATGATGCCCATAAGGTCGTCTTCGTCCAAATTGCAGGCCTTATAGCGAGGCGCATTGCCTGCTGGGTCAAGGCTGGGGACCAAGTGATGGCAGGCCAAAGGTTCGGGCTCATACGATTCGGCTCCAGGGTAGATCTATTTCTTCCTGACGACACCCAGATCTCTGCCCGCATAAATCAAAAAGTGAGAGCAGGACAAACAATTATCGGGTATCTATCATGAAAGCACGGCGAAAAAAGAGACCAAGGAAGAGAAGGAGGCGGGGCGTTTATGTACTGCCCACCCTGTTCACATCTGCCAGCCTTTTCTGCGGATTTTACGCCATCATAGCAGCTATCCGCGGAGAGTTCGAAATGTCGGCAACGGCAATTCTTGTATCCGCGGTTTTTGATTCCCTGGATGGAAGGATAGCGCGCCTTACCCGGACGACGAGCCATTTTGGGGCTGAATACGATTCTCTCTCTGACCTGGTCGCCTTTGGGGTCGCACCAGGGGTACTGGCCTTCCAATGGGCCTTAGGGCACTTCGATCGGTTGGGTTGGCTTGCCTGTTTCATGTATGTAATATGCGGGGCACTCCGCCTTGCCCGTTTCAACGTGCAAAAAGCTACCCTTGAGCCCAATTATTTCAAGGGATTGCCAATACCTGGCGCAGCAGCCTTTATCGCCGCGCTGGTCCTTTTTATGACCGCATTGGGGGCGGAGCCCGAATCCAGACATACCTTGATTATTGTATTGATATATATCCTGTCCTTTCTCATGGTAAGTTCCTTAAATTATCTGAGCTTCAAAGAATTTAAACTCAGTAGGAGGAAACCGTTCAACGTCTTGGTGGCCCTTATCCTGATACTAATAGTAATCGCCTACAGGCCAAGGATCATGCTTTTCTTCATCCTGCTAACTTATATTGCGTCAGGGCCAGTTATCACCATATATCGATTACGTAAAAAGAAAGTAGGGGCCGAACTCCCCCTCGGAGATATCCCCCCAGCAGCCAAACGGGACTAGGATAGTTGATCCGCGATCCCGCTTCTGCCATGGCTGATCGGTGGTAGTGGTATTCGGCGCTGACCCATGAGAATCACAGGCGGGCAAATGAAAGGCCGTCTCCTGGCATCTCCAAAGGGCTTCGGAATTCGGCCCACTTCTGATCTGGTAAGAGAGGCGGTCTTCAACATCATCGGCCAGGACTTATCCGACCAAAAGGTCCTAGACCTCTTTTCCGGAACTGGAAGTCTAGGGCTGGAGGCCCTGAGTAGGGGGGCTTCATGTGCCTTTTTTGTGGACAACTCCCAGCAATCGATCAGCCTGATACGAAAAAATTTGACCCTGTTGGGCTATAAGGGTCGTGGGGTAATCATAAGAAGAGACCTCAGGAAAAGGTTTTCTCAAGACCACTCCATTCTGAAGGAAAGATTTGGCGTGGTTTTTCTTGACCCGCCCTACCGAAAAGGTTTAGTCTCCTTCTGGCTTGAGGAACTGTCAGTCAGAGGTCCCCTTTCCTCCGGAGCGCTGGTAATAGCCGAATCAGCGGGGAATGAGAAATTCCCGCTCTCCCTGGAAAACATTAGGATGCTCGACTCCAGGCTTTATGGGGATACGCGTATAACCATATATGGATACGGAGAAAAATAATGATTAAGAGGACAGCCGTCTATCCGGGGTTTTTTGACCCTGTTACCAACGGGCATTTGAGTGTTGTAAAGCGTGCCTTGCAGATATTTGATAAGCTGATTATCGCCATCTTGAACAACCCCCAGAAAGTCCCCCTCTTTTCCATAGAAGAGAGGATCTCTATGATAAAAGAGGCCGTCAGTGACGAACCGAATGTTGAGGTGGACACCTTTGACGGACTGCTGGTGGACTATGCAGTAAAAAAGAACTCAAATGTCATTCTGAGAGGGCTGAGGGCCCTGTCTGATTTTGAATATGAATTCCAGATGGCCCTCATGAATCGAAAACTGAACAGGCATATCCAGTCTCTTTTCTTAATGACGGACTACAAATGGTTCTATACAAGCTCCACGATCATCAAAGAGGCAGCGAGCTTTGGAGGCGACATCAGCGGCCTGGTTCCTAAGATCGTAAACCAAAAGCTGAAAGAAAAATTCCGTCATTCAAAAAATGCTTGACACCTTTTTCGACATAAGCCATATTTCTTACTGGAAAATTTTGACTTCCAGGCCATTTGGCCAAAAATGCCTTAGACAAGGAGGAGCATAAGGTGGCCCTGACCAAAGAACGGATCATTGATAACATCTACCACCAGGTTGGGCTTGGCAAGAGCCAATCCCGGGTTGTTGTGGAAAAACTCCTTGAGATCATTAAGCGGACCATGGAGAAAGGAGAAGATCTTTTGATCAGTGGCTTTGGCAAGTTTGTGATAAAGAAGAAGTCAGAGAGAAGGGGAAGGAACCCCCAAACCACCGAAGACCTTAAATTAAGGGCGAGGAGGGTTGTTGTATTTAAGACCTCCGGAGTTCTCAGAAACAAGATAAATCGAGGCCCTAAAGGCTAACCACGAAGGCCCCTTCAAAACCCATATCTTCTAATCTCTTCTGCATTTGGCTGGCCTTCTCAAGGCTGTCTGATTTTGAAACCCTTACTCGGTAAATAATTTCCTTTTCTCCGTCCTTATGGACAGCCACCTCCACATAGGAAAAGATCACCTTGAGTCGATCAGCAAGAACAAGCGCGTTCTTCTTGTTACTGAATGCCCCCACCTGAACAGTAAATTCACCCCTATTTAGATCTCTCGTTTCCACCACGGGCACTGTCCCCACCGGCGATTTAAGTTCCCCTACCTCTTTTCCGAGTGCTATTACCTTTACCTTTGAAACACCAGGGGCGATCAGGTCCATCGCCTTTGCTGCCGCATAAGACAAATCGATAATCCTCCCTTTCACGAAGGGGCCCCTATCGGTTATCTTGACGACAATCTCCTTATTGTTGTCGAGGTTTAAGACCTTCACATAGGTGCCGAGGGGTAGGGTCTTATGGGCAGCGGACTGTTTATACATGTCAAACAATTCGCCACTTGAAGTGGGCCGCCCATGGAACTCTTCTCCATACCAGGAGGCATCTCCTGACTGCACAAAGCCCTCCGATTCGGGTAAGGGATAATAACGCACTCCGTTGACCACGTACGGCCTCAGACCAGGGTCTTTATATGTTGGTGGAAGGACAATAAGTTTGTTGGGAGGAATTGGAGTTGGCTTGATGTAAGGCTTTTCTCTTGCGCATGCTGTCAGGCCTAACCACATAGACAGGGCCGGGATCAGAATCTTTTTCATCTTATACCATTATGAAGGATTTATGTTCCTCAGAACTGGCTCCTCCTGTCAATCTTAGAAAAAAAAGCCCTCTCAATCAACCCCATTCCTAGGGTGCGTTCATGGTTCTCGTCAGATTTGCCCCATTTACCTCTCAGATAGCAAAGAATGCCTTCTTGACACTTTCGATTTTGCTTGACATGAAAACGAACTTTCTTTAGCCTTCGGTAGTAACTATATTGTAACTATAATGTAATCACTAACCCGCTACCTAAATGGACCTGAATTTCCTGTTTTCCACTCTCTATGGAAAGGCTTAACTTATGAGATTGAAAGATAAAATTGCCCTGGTTACGGGAAGCAGCCGAGGTGTTGGCAGGGCCGTTGCCGTGGCCTTCGCAAAGGAGGGGGCAAAGGTAGTAGTAAATTACACCTCCAACGAAAAAGCGGCCTCTGAAGTCGTTGATATCATAGGGCGGATGGGGAGCGAGGCCATTTCAATAAAGGCGGATGTCGCACGGAAATCCGATGCAGAACATCTGGTCTCAGCCGGCGTTGAGACATTTGGAAGATTGGACATCCTGGTCAATAATGCAGGATTTACTAGGCCTGCCATGATGGTCAAGATGACTGAAGAGGAGTGGGACCAGGTAGTTGACATCCACTTAAAAGGGGCCTTTCTCTGTTCGCAGGCTGCTGCGATTCATATGAAGGAGCGGAACAGTGGGAAGATCATCAATGTGATGTCTGTTGCCGGACTCGTAGGTACTGTTGGGCAGATCAATTATAGCGCAGCTAAAGGGGGCATCCTGAGCATGACAAAATCCATTGCAAGGGAGCTTGCCCGTTATAATGTCTGTGCCAATGTAATATCCCTGGGTATAGTGGCAACTGATATGACAGAGAAGATAAGGTCCGACGAGAAACTAAAAGAGGTTTATATGAATAGGATTCTCCTCAGACGCTTTGCTGAACCCGAGGACATATCACCGGCCTTCGTGTTCTTGGCCTCTGATGAGAGCAATTACATCACAGGCCAGCTACTCTGTGTGGACGGTGGTTACGGGATGATCTAGAAGACGGCCAAAAAGTTAAATAGTCAAATAGTTGAGTAGTTGAATTATCAAACTACTTAACCATTCAACGAGTCAACTATTCACCTAAGAGAAAAGGAGGCGTAAAATGGGAGTACCGGACAAGATTCTTACCTGGCAGATGGTTCAGCCAACCTCCCGCGACAGGGAAACCGGGACGACCACACCGGGCAAGATCGAAAAGGCAGAAATCCCTGCCCCCGACTTAAAACCTGGTGAGGTCATGGTGGAGGTTGCGGGGTGCGGCGTTTGCCATACGGACCTGGGATATTTTTACGATGGGGTTCCCACGGTTTCTAAGCCGCCACTGACATTGGGACACGAAATTTCAGGGAAAGTTGTGGCGGGTGATAAGGAATGGATTGGAAAAGAGGTTATTATCCCTGCGGTAATGCCGTGTCGGAAGTGCATACTTTGCAAGACCGGTCGGGGAAATAGGTGTCTAGCGCAAAAAATGCCCGGAAACAGCCTGGGCCTATATGGCGGATTTTCAAGCCATATTCCGGTGCCGGCAGTTGACCTATGTGAAGTGAAAGGCAGGGGAGATGTTCCGCTCTCACACCTGGCCGTCGTAGCAGATGCTGCTACAACACCTTATCAGGCAGCCAAGAGGGCGGATTTACAACCTGGAGATAACGTTGTCATTGTCGGGATCACCGGAGGGGTGGGTCAGTACATGGGCCAGCTCGCCAAGGCCCTGGGGGCAAAAACCGTAATCGGAATAGCCCGCAACAAGGAGAAACTGGAGAGGTCTTTAAAGTACGGTGCTGATCTCGTAATTAACTCCAAGGATAAGGATGAAAAGGCCATTTCAAGTGAATTCAGGGCCATATGTAAGGAGAATGGCCTGCCAAACTCGGGGTGGAAGATTTTCGAGATAACAGGTGTAAAGGCCGGTCAGGAGATCGCCCTTGCCTT
>JAZDES010000242.1:0-44936 GCA_043808585.1 Pseudomonadota bacterium
TAACAGGTTATCCCTGAACTTGGGCTGGGCCAGGATGATTATCTCCAGGAGAGTTGAAGGCCCCTCTCACGAAATCAAGCTGTCTTCAAGTGCCGCTGAATTGCCATCCTTCCAGAAATTCCGAATTGCATTGTCCCAAGGGATCAACTTCAAGGACAGAGTTGTTAGTATTCGATGCCCTTCCGCGCACGTGAACCAGAGTAATAGGCATGTTTTATCTGAATCAACTCGGTAACATAGTCGGCAAAACTGATAAACTCCGCCGAGGCATCTCTTCCGGTCACAATCAGCTCCACTTGATTCTTGCATCGTTTCATGAGGTCTAAGACCTGCCCTTTCTCAAGGACATTGAAAATAACCGTATCCAATATTTCATCGCAGACGAGGAGGTTGGTGCCCCTCTCGAGCGCGGCGATGGCATACCCTAAGGCCTTTGCGGCATGTTCAAAATGGACCTGCTCCGGACCGTGCGACATAATGAACGGATGCTCACCGGGGCACCAATACCGGATATTGTTAAGTCTATCAAAGATAGCTACCTCACCCGAATTCCCGGACTTCATGAACTGGACAAAATCGACTTGGAGGCCTCTACCCGCCGCCCGAATGGCCAGACCGACCGCCCTCGAGGTCTTTCCCGCCCCCTGTCCGTAGCAGACATGAATCAGGCCAAAGCCTTCACCCTTGACATCTCCTGATCGTTTCTGTGGATAATAAATAATCCCCACTCCCTTCGCTAGCAATCTGATGTGTTTTTATGCGATAACTCCTTCACGTGTCAACTTTGATTCTTGACTTTCTCCCAAAAATTTGATCTCTCTCCGAGGGTTTCCTGAGGCCAGGAGAAAAGATCAGCGATGTGAGAGTGAATTCAATGCTGGAGAGAGGTCTAATACAGGTATATACGAGCGAATCCGATCAATTCAACTTCGCCCCTCTCGGATTGAGTCTGCGGGCATCTGGGCAGGGGCTTCGTACCCTGATCATCTGCTTTATCGATCATGAACTGATGGAAGGGGGTGGAAAGGCCTCCCTACTTCTTAAGCCAAATCTAATCATTGAACACATCTCAGTCGGGCAAATCCCCAAAATCTTAGATGCCTTCAGGAGATCCAGAGATGCGGTTATGGGAGGGAATTTCGACATTGTCATCCTGAACGGGATAAACAAGATGCTAAGTTTGGGGCTCCTTCCGTTGAAGGAGGTCCGACAATTAATGGATCAAAAGCCTCAAGGAGTAGAGTTAGTCCTTAGCGGTCCGAATGCTGGCGAAGAGATCATTGAAAGGGCCGATCTGGTTACAGAGATGGTCGTCCACAAATCAAAATATCTCCCTGAGCCTGGAAATTGTCCTCAAGGGAATGGTACCACCGAAGTAGTAACCGGAAACGGAAAGGGCAAGACCACTTACTGCCTGGGTAAAGGAATGCTCACATCTTGTGTTGGAATTCCCACCTTAGTCTTCCAGTTCATAAAATCTCCAAAGCCATACGGGGAGGTGAAGGCTATTGAAAGGCTTCCTTACTTCAAGATAAAAACCATGGGGAGAGGTTTTCTTAATAAACATAGCCCTTTTTACGACAAGAAGCACATACAGGCCGCTCGACACGCGTGGCAGCTCTGGCTGAAAGAGATCTATTCGCAGGAATACGGTCTCCTGATAATGGATGAAATCAATATCGCCACCCACCACGGGCTTATTAACGGTGAGCGGGTCCGGGAAATGCTTTTTCTCAGGCCCCACAAGTTTGATATACTCCTTAGCGGCCGCAACGCCCATCCAGATGTGATTGAGGCAGCAACCAGCGTCCTGGAGATGAAGGAGGTCAAACATCCCTTCAAGAAGGGGATCCGAGCGAGAAGAGGGATCGAGTTTTAGAATACCCTTACAGACCTAGTTCCCTCGAAAGGATGATCCTCATCACCTCAGAGGTTCCTTCCACTATCTGCAGGACTTTTGCCCCGACGTAGTAACGGGAGACTGGATATTCCGACATATAGCCGTAACCACCGTGGATCTGGACTGCATCCGAGGCCACCCGTTCAAGCATCTCTGAAGCGAAGAGCTTCGCAACCGTTGCCTCAAATGTGTGCCTCCGGCCCTGGTCCTTTAACCACGCCGCCTTCAGGTACTGATTCCTCGCGAGCTCGATGGCAACGGACATATCGGCCAGCTTGAACTGGATGCTCTGGAAGCTTGCAATGGGTTTACCAAACTGTACCCGTTCTCCCGCATACCGGAGGGACTCATCCAAACATGCCTGTGCAGCCCCGACGGCCATGGCCGCAATACTTATGCGACCGGTCTGGAGGACTGAGAGGTGCTGCGCAAAGCCCTTTTCAGAGTCACCCAAAAGGTTATCCTCTGGGATCCGACAGTTATCGAAAATGACCTCATGGGTGGCAGACCCATGCCATCCGATCTTTTCGTACCTCTTGCCGAGTATAAACCCTGGGGAATCCTTCGGCACAATGAAGGTAGAGATCCGCCTACGGCCTTTAACGGCCTTTTGTGTGACAGCAGCGATTACGATTATGCTCGCATTGTCTAGTCCAATATTGGTAATGAACTGCTTGCTGCCATTGATTACCCATTCATTTCCATCCAGAATTGCCTTTGTGCGGATGGATCCAGCATCAGACCCTGCATCCGGTTCCGTCAGACCGAAGGCCCCGATCTCTTCTCCCCTGGCTATAGGGATAAGCCACTTCCTTTTTTGATCCTCCGTACCGAATACCTCAAGTTCTTGTGCTACGACACTGGTAGTCACGTCTAAGAGGGCCCCAAAGGTGGGATCCCCTCTGGAGATTTCCTCGATGCAGAGATGCATGCCCACCCAGTCTCCGCCGCTGCCTCCGTATCGCTCTGAGATTGGGATACCCATCATTCCCAGCGCAGCCATCTGCGAAATGATATCATAGCCGTACTCCCCGGTTCGTTCGATCTCTTCTGCACGCGGGGAGATGATTTCATGGCTGAAAGACCGGCACATATCCCGGATCATCTTATGCTCCTGTGTCAGATCAAAATCCAACCCTAACCTCCTCTTTTCATCTATGTTTCACTAACTAGCCCTGAGCAGCCCTGACCTTTCGTTCACAGGCGAAATAGACCTCCATGTTGCAACAAAAAGTCCTTCTAAACCGATTTTTCCTTTTTTTTATTGACACTTAGAGCCATTTTTTGGTATACTTCATAAGTATTTGGTTCTGCTGAAGGTTATTCCCACTTACAGCAGTCAGTTTCCAAATAAGATCACCTTAGTGAGGCAGAAATCGACGGCCTATGTGGAAATACAGGGACCGACTCAGTTACGTCGAAAAGCTTAAGCGTTCGCTCTACGAGATTTTAAGAGACTCTCTACAGGCCCGTTTAACAAAGATTTCCCTGGTCGATTCCTACTTCAAATACCTGGAGAAGGGAATACCATTTAGCTTTGTGGATAAGCGGGAACTCAAGCCTAAATGCAAACACATGGAAAAGGAATCGGAGCTGTTCAATACCTTCATTGTCATCTTCTGCGAGGGTGTTGTCCCCCCCCAACTAAAGAACTACATCAGGTTTTTCCCCGAAAACAGTGTGATAAAGAAAAACCTTGAGTACCTGGCCAATTTTTCCCTGCACAAGGAGTTTCACCAAGATCTCCGAAACTTCGAAAACTCCCACTTTTTCAATTTCCTTGAAAGGCTCTTAAACGTCGATTACGCCTTACTCCTTCAACAAGACCCAACTGTCAAGAAGAAAAATCGATATTCACTTACCCATTTCCATGTCAAGATTGACTGGCCAATAGCCGACGCAGCTGAGGACCTGGCAAAGTCCTTGAGGTACATCCAAAATAACCTCTATGAGAACGGAGATAAGCAGGCGCGAATCCTCCAAAATAAGTTATTTGAGTATTATGGTTGCCACCACACGGTAGGTGGAAGACGCACAGCCGGGCTCATTGCCGCCCAGTTATTGAAGAAACTGGATTCCATCTCTACGATATTTGTCTCCAGTTCAGAGGCCCGGTCCCTTTACAAATATTCCGAACGGGGAATTTCAAAATTCTTTCTGGTAAACCTAAAAAGGAAACAGGTCCATTCCCTGGCCAGGCGAGAGGGGATGAAGTTTGAGACCTTTGTGTCCAGCTACCTCTACCCCACAGGAAATGACCTCATCGGGGTCTCCGAGGCCTCTTATGGTTACACTGAGCATTCCTTACCTCCAAAAGACGGGAAGCTTCGAAAACTCCTACCCCCCTATAGCTGGCTAAAGCTTAGAGACGAGCTCTTACACCCCAAGATCGAAGAGGCTGGCGCCAGACCTATCAGCTATCCTTGGGTCTACCACACAGAAAATGGATCAAGACAACCGGTTTCACCAACAGCTCCGAAACTCACGATCCCTCCAGGACCTTTTCAAGAAACCACACATCCTGAAAGCGGTGCCATTTGAGCAAGTATACCCGACCGTCATCCCCCAGTATCTTGTAAAAATCGTGATCCTGACCGTACCATCGATCCAGGATATCTCTCACTTCCACCCTGCGACCCTCCAGCACAAGGTAAACAGGTCTCTCATTCGCCCTGTATCCGGAGTAGGCGCCGACCTCGATCATTGTTTCTCGGAAGTTCCGTCTCATAAAAAATTCTCTCTTTCGTATCATTTTAGCCCTTTTCCGATCTGGCGTTTACCCAGGGGAATGAGGGTTTCCCTAGCCCTCATTGCCCCGGTTTCAGAGCGCCAAACTGTTACCCTCTTTCTCTCTCATGAAACAGCCTTTATTATACGCCTGATGTTGCAAAAGGTCGTGGCTCTTGTCAAGAAACAGTCATTTATTTCAACATCTGGGTACACATCGCAAAACGGAATTTCATCAACTTCCCCTTGTTTACCCACCCTTAGTATGCTAGGCTCCTGCCAGCTTTCAGGCCACAAGATAGGCCCTTGAGCCATCTGTTGGTAGGTCAGAAATGGAGGTCTTCATTCACCCATGTCCCAAGAACAAGTCGTAACCCGCTTTCCACCCAGTCCTACAGGTTACCTCCACATAGGGGGTGCCAGGACCGCTCTGTTTAACTGGCTTTTCTCAAGGCAGAGGGGGGGAAAGTTTATCCTCAGGATAGAAGATACCGACAGGGAGAGGTCTTCTGAAGAGGCTACCAGGGCGATCGTGGAATCCATGGAGTGGCTGGGGCTAGATTGGGACGAAGGCCCCTATTTTCAGTCCCAGAGATATGATATATACGACGAAACCATTGAAAGGCTCCTTTCCACTGCCCAGGCCTATCACTGCCATTGCACACCCGAGATATTGGACCAAAAGAGAAAGGAGGCCAGCGCTAAAGGACTCAAGCCCAAATATGACGGTCAGTGTCGAAACCTGGGCCTGGGCCCTGCAACCGGTTCAGTGGTCAGGCTCAAGACCCCCCTGAGCGGGATAACACGGTTTAATGACTTGGTGAAAGGCCCTATTAGTTTTGATAATGAGGAACTGGACGATCTCATTTTGAGGAGATCCGATGGGAGCCCTACCTACCACCTGGCCGTGGTTGCAGATGATATCAACCTCGGGATAACACACGTGATCAGGGGGGATGACCATGTCAACAACACACCCAGGCAGATATTGATTTATAATGCCCTGGGAGAACCCCTTCCCTTCTATGCCCACCTCCCCATGATCCTGGGGCCTGACAAACATAGACTGAGCAAACGCCATGGCGCCATGTCGGTCCTGGCTTACAGGGATATGGGGTATCTCCCACATGCCCTTCTCAACTCCTTGGCCCGGCTGGGCTGGTCCCATGGAGACCAGGAGAAATTTAGCAGAGAAGAGCTCATAGAAAACTTCTCTATAGAAAATGTTGGCAAGGCCGCCGGGGTCTTCAACCTGGAAAAACCCCTGGACCTGAATGGCTGGTATATACGGGAATCCTCCGACCGGTTTCTGGCAAAGGAAGTGGTGCCGTTCCTTGAAAGGCTGGGGTTTGAAAACCCGGGAGAGGAGAGGCTTGTAAGGGTGGTAGCCATGCTCAAGGTGAGAAGCAAGACCCTTGTGGAGATGGCCGAAGGGGCCCGCTTCTTATTCCAGAAAGATATCAACTACGATGAGAAGGGGGATGACAAGTTCCTCAAGTCTGATGTCCTTGGACTCCTTGAGGTCCTCCGAGGAAAACTCGAGGATCTGCCGGAATTCACCAAGACAGGCCTTGAAATGACCTTGGTGCCCTTTCTGGAAGAAAATGGGATTAGATTGAAAAAGATCGCCCAGCCCCTAAGGGTGGCACTCACAGGCAAGACGGCGAGCCCTGGTATATTTGACGTCATGGAACTCCTGGGAAAAGACAAAGTCCTCCAAAGGCTTGGGCGGGCCATCACCCACATCAAGTCCAAACAGTAAAAATCCGGCGCCGTTTCTCTTCGGGGCCCAGGCCTTACTCTGCTCATTGGCCTAAGAACAGGCAGGCAAAGACCTTGGCATCAGTCAAGATATTTGAGATCAGGCAGTATTCGTTCGGCTGATGGGCCGAATCAAATCCGGTTGACCAGACGGCCGCAGGAAGCCCGGCCCTCCTAAAGAATGCGGCAACGGTCCCGCCCCCGATCCCCATTGCTTTGGCCTCCCTGCCAGTGACCCGTTTGATTGCCCCGGCAAGGGCCTTGACCACGGGGGCCTCCGGCGAAGTGGGCGCGGTCGCCTCTTGCCTGTAAACGGGCTCGACCGAAATATCCAGGCCGAGTTCGGCCTCAATCTCGGAGGCGATCTCCCTGCAAGCAGAAAGGACCTCCTCCACCGGATACTGTGGGAGGACCCGGCAGTCCATAAAAAAGACACCTCTACCTGGTATGGTGTTGACGTTGGGTACATTGGCCTCCATCTTGGTGGGCTCAAAAGTGGATTCAGGGGGGCTGAAAAGCTCTTCGGAGAGATCGAACTGTTCCCTCAATCGCGCCAAGGACACGATCAACCTGGCCACACCGAAGAGACTGTTCTTCCCTTTTTTGGGCATGCTTGCATGGCATTGCTCACCTGTGACCGTAAATTTGAGCCAAAGCATTGATTTCTCGGCTACCTCGATCATGGCCCCTTTTTCGTCCCCAGCGTCGGGTACAACTATCAAATCTTCTGCCTTGAAAAGATTCGCGTGGTTCTTGATCAGGTAACCGAGCCCGTATTCACTCCCTGTCTCCTCGTCCGCAACTATGACTAGACCTGCAGATCTTTTAAAATCCAGGCCAGATTCAAACACCGCCCTTAGTCCGAGGTAGGAACTGATAAATCCATGCTGGTTATCTTCAACACCCCTCCCGATGATCCTGTCACCCTCCACCTTTATCTGGTAGGGATCACTCTCCCAGAGTGATAGGTCACCGGGGGGAACAATGTCTGAGTGGCTCAGGACCCATACTTTAGGTCCTCCCTTTACCCCCCCCCAACATGCGATCAGGTTGGGCCGGTAGCCATAACGGGCCCTCTTATCAGGGACCTTGACCTCTTCAAGACCGGAAGGAGCCATGGATTTCAGCAGTTCCTTGATAAAATCCGTTTTTTCATGTTCCCCCGAGCCACCATTTTCCGGCCCAAGTGCGATCCTGGATGTAAGCGCCCTCTGGAGGTCAATAACCTCACCCCTGTATCCATCTATTACTTCAAAAACCCTTTCAAATTCTGACATCGGATCTTTCTCCTCTTCTCACTGACCTGTTGCCCGGGGAGGATCTTGAGGTAAACCGGAAAGCTTAGCGATTTGTCTCATCATCCGATCAAGAAACGGGTCTGCAGACAACTTTGGGTCTGCAAAAAAAGGCCTTCCGAATCGGACCCGAACCAAGGTACGGAACCCAGGTCGTGAGTAATTGATCCCTACCGGAATAAAAGGGAGGTCCAAACGCGAAAGGATAAGCCTCACCATGCCCACATGCCCTGGCCCCACCCGATCCCTGAAATATGTACCTTCAGGGAAAACCACTACACCCTCCCCTCCCCTTAGAAATTCAATCATGGCCCTGATGGAACGACGGCTCTCGAGGGGGCGCTCCCGATTAAGGGGTATCCCACCGAGCGATCTCAGGAACCAGTTGCTGAGGGGATTACTGAAGAGTTCATGTTTGGCAACATAATAGAGGGGATTGGGCGTTGCCAGCCCCAACAGGGGAGTATCTTCCCAACGCTGGTGTTTTGGAAGGAGAACGAAAGAACTATTCGAAGGAAGGGTCTCCTCCCCCTCGCATTCAATGCGAAAGAACGGAAACAGCAAGACCCTGGCCACGGTCTTAGTCGCCAGGAATAACCAGTCTTTTCTTCCCAAAAATCCGATGCCGCCCATTCCAAGGTTCTCACACCCTATCTTCACGCCCCTTGTATTTCTGCCTGCACACCTCTTTCAGGATTTCAGATAGTAACTGAGTATATATCGACCGAGCTCACTTGCCCTTATGCCCAATCTCTCTCCGTGGACCCCCAGCACTGCGATACATATGGCCTTGTCTCCATTTGGAGGAATGGCATAGGCCGCAAGCCAGTCGTACTTAAATCTACCCGTTTCGTCGTTGATCGATCCGGTCTTAGCACCAAACTCCACCTCTCTGAAGGGTTTTTTTCTTCGAACCCTCCGAAAGGACTTGCGGCATGTCCCGTTTATAACCGTCTCCTGCATGAGAATCCTCAAGTCCCTGGCAGTCTCCTTGGTGATGGGTGAACCCAGAACCACAGGTTTGCACTCGAAAAGGACATCACCCTCTTCATTTGAAACACTCTTTATCAGCCAGGGTCTCATCATGACCCCATCATTGGCAACGGCTGAAGCCAATATGGCCGCGTGCAAAGGGGATATCAGGGTCCTCTTGTTGAAACCGCTTGCGATCTCCGCCAGCCCGAAATTCTCATCCGGGACCTGTATGGTGCTCTTGGCCACAGGCAGATCAAAGGGGATTATACGATTGAAGAAAAACTTGCTGGCCGAATCGGCTATACGCTCCTGGCCGAGCTGGTATATCCCTAGCTTACCGAATACAGAATTGATGGATGAGGCAAAGGCCTTCTTAAAGCTTGTCTTTGTGGCATACCCTCCCTTTTTTTCCTTCAGCTGGCTCTTGTATAGGGTATACTTTCGGCCGGTGAAGTATACGGGGCTATCAGGGGTAAGCCCGGCCGACTCCAAGGCCGCCGCCGCCGATACGATCTTGAAGAGGCTCGCAGCCGGAAAGTCAGCCTTCAGGCAAAGGTTCCAACCATCTCCCCCATTATCATAGTGTACCATGGCCAAGACCCGACCATCCTCGGGCCTCAGGGCCACCACCGCTGCCTTAAGTGTCTTTGAACTGGCAAGGAGGGCTGTTATGTAATCTTGAAGGCCAGGATCAATGGATGATTCGACCCTGAGTCGGGCACCGTCATGATCGGTGATAAAATGATTCTGCGGTTCAGTGGAACAAAGGTCCAGGCCCTTTAAGAAACCGGGCAGATCCGCATTGGATATCTTCCGGGGTGAGGAATGGGGGCTTTTCGTCAGCTTCGGATATCTATGGCTTGCTTCACCAAGATACCCTGAGATCAAGGAACCGGCGTAAACCACTAGGACCACAATGAGAAAGGCACCTGTCCCGTAAAGGAGCGCCCGTGGGACCCTGCGGAAAAACCGCCGGTTTCGCCAATCATGCTTGGGGCTCTGGTATTCTTTCCAGCTTATGGGGTCACGTCTCTCAGTGCTCATCTTCAACTCAGGTCTATGGAATCCATATCAGGCATATAAGGTTTTAGTGCCTGCGGGATGGTTACACTTCCATCACGTTGCTGGAAGTTCTCCAGGATTGCTACCAGGGTCCTACCCACGGCCAGGCCTGACCCGTTCAGGGTATGCACCAGCTCCGTTCCCTTGCCTCCCTCTCGCTTGAACCGGATTTCGGCACGCCTGGCCTGGAAGTCTCCAAAGTTGCTGCAGGATGATATCTCCCTGTATAGGTTCTGGCCCGGGAGCCACACCTCCAGGTCATAGGTCTTTGCAGCTGAAAAACCCAGGTCTCCCGTGCACAGTGTCACCACCCGATAGGGAAGTCCCAGGCGTCTAAGGATCTCCTCTGCATCCCTGGTCAGCCTCTCCAGTTCCTCATAGGAATCCTCAGGCAGCGAGAACTTGACCAGTTCCACCTTGTTGAACTGATGCTGCCTTATAAGACCTCGTGTATCCTTCCCGTATGACCCGGCCTCTGACCGAAAACAGGGTGTATATGCCACATAATATATGGGAAGGTCTTTTTCGGCCAAGACCTCCTCCCTGTGAATGTTGGTGACAGGGACCTCTGCAGTGGGGACCAGATAATAGTCCCAGCCCTCGATCTTGAAAAGATCTGCCTTGAATTTGGGCAACTGGCCCGTCCCTGTCATGGCGGCAGAATTCACCATGAAGGGGGGCAACACTTCGGTGTACCCGTGCTCCTTAGTATGCACATCGAGCATAAAGTTAATCAGTGCCCTTTCCAGCCTGGCACCCAGACCTCGGTAGAGGACAAACCTGGCGCCGGCAAGCTTTGCTGCACAGGCAAAGTCCAGAATACCAAGCCTCTCTCCTATCTCCCAGTGAGGCAGGGGCTCAAAATCCATTTCCCGTATCTCACCCCAGGTTCTCACCACAGTGTTATCCTTATCGTCCTTTCCCACGGGTACACTTTCATGGGGAATATTGGGGATAAACATTAGTAATTGATCCAAGTCTTCAAGGAACTGGGAAAGCTCTTTTTCCCTTTCTTTGATCTGCGAAGATACATCTTTCATATGGGCTATTACATCAGATGCATCCTCCCCCCTTTTTTTCATTTCCGCAATCTCTTCGCTAACGCGGTTACGGCTGTGGCGTAATTCCTCGAGGATAGTTAATCTGTTACGTCTCTCCTGGTCCAGGGCCTCAAATCGGGAGACATCCAGGTCGTAACCCCTGTTCCCGATCATCTCCCTGATACGTTCCAGGTTGGATCTTACGAATCTGAGATCAAGCATAGAAATCACCTCAACAGCTGCGAGGACGCATGTCCTCATCACATGCAAGTTTACAGGATATCAATAATCGAGACACAGGGCTTTTTTACATTATATTAGGAGTGCTGGTCAAACCTTTTGAGGGGGGATTTCGTGTTGAAATGTCTTTCAATCCATGTTATGTAATTGGACCTTGCGGCATGGAGGGTCGATTACTGCTGACAGGCCAGCTATCCTATTCAAGTGCGGTGGTGTTTTTGCGGTTATGGCAAGATCCGGTCGAGAAAAAAGTCAGAACCCCGTCTGGGGGTTTTTTAGTTCGGTAAGACTGACCTTTGCGCTCCTTATCATACTGGCTATTTCGTCCATCTTGGGGACAATAATCCCCCAGCAGGAAGCTGCCGTAGATTTCGCGAGGCAGCTTAGCCCTGGGGTGTTCCGTATCCTGAGATCCCTAGATCTCTTCGACATGTATCATTCCATATGGTTCAGACTGCTCATGGGATTTCTCTCCCTAAACCTGATCATATGCTCCATAAATCGATTCCCGAACACGTTGAAAAAATACAGGGCAGTGCCGAAACCGGACCGAGGCAAACCCTTTGAGGACCTGCCATTAAGGCAGACCTTTCTGACTCGAAGAGACCTGAAAGAGACATCCGATGCGGTTGCCACCCTTCTAAGATCCAAATATAAGAATGTACATAGCATGGAAACCTCGGAAACCTCCTATTTCTATGGCGAAAAGGGCCGCTTTTCCAATTTCGGTGTCTATCTGGTTCACATGAGCGTACTCCTCATCTTGCTCGGCGCCCTCGCAGGATCTTTTTTCGGATTTGAGGCCTATGTCAATATCCTGGAAGGGGGGCGGATAGATACCGTAACCCTCCGGAGGGGGATGACCCCAATCAAGCTGGGATTTGAAGTAGGGTGCGACAAGTTCACTGTGGATTTTTATGAGAGCGGCGCCCCCAAAGAATACCGGTCAGACCTCAGGTTCTTTACTGATGGTAAAGAGGAAAAAAGGGCAAGTCTCTTAGTAAACCATCCCACCGAATTCAGGGGAATTACCTTCTATCAGTCAAGCTATGGGACGGTCTCGGGGGATAAGGTCCGTCTCCGCATATCAGGCCCTGGGATCGGATCAAGAGACGCCAGCATGGACGTTGAGAAGGGCAAATTGATTGAGTTGCCATCTAAAGAGGCAAAATTCAGCATAAAAGACGTCAGAGATGACGTTATGGGTTTGGGACCAGCGGTACTCGTCTCCGTGCAACCCGGAACGGGAAAGGAAATAGAGTTCTGGGTATTCAAGGACCAGGAAATGGTCAGGAAGAGGCTTCCCGGACCGATGGCCCAGTCCCCGAAGTTTGATCCAGCAGCGTTCAAGCCTTACACATTCTTCCTGGACGGGACGGAGACCAAATACTACACCGGGCTCCAGGTCAACAAAGACCCGGGGGTACCCATCGTATGGTTAGGGTGTTTTGTAATGGTGCTTGGCTTTTTCATCACCTTTTTCACCTACCACAGAAAAACCTGGATCCGAGTATCAAGAGAAGGGGATGGAATCAGGATAAGTGTGGCTGGAACGGCCAGTAAAAACCCAGTCGGCCTCAGGAGGCATCTTGAGGGACTTACAAGAGATCTCAGGGATCTGTTCGACGGAAGGGAGTAGCATCACATGGTAAGCTCCACCATTTTGGGTTACATAACCTTTATTTACTTTCTTTCCTTCCTACTCTACCTCCTGATGATGGTCACGGGTAAGGATCTCCTTGGGAGGCTTGCAACCTATGTTACCCTTGGCGGACTGATCATTCAAACCTTCGCTATTATCCTCAGGTGGCTAGAGTCCTATCGCCTGGGCATAGGGCATGCACCCCTTTCGAATCTCTATGAATCGCTGGCATTTTTTGCCTGGACCCTCATCCTCCTCTATACGATAGTGGAATTGAAAACCAAGACAAGGACCCTTGGGGTCTTTGTAACACCGCTGGCCTTCCTTGCCCTGGCTTACGCCTCTTTCTCACCCGGGATGGAGAGCAAGATCCAGCCACTTATCCCTGCACTCAAAAGCAACTGGCTCATCGCCCATGTGGTTACCTGCTTTTTTGGCTATGCCGCCTTTGGTCTTTCCATGGCCCTCAGTCTCATGTATCTCACAAAACTTCTGCAGTCCCCTCGCAGGTCGGGCATGTTTTTGAGACTGATTCCTCAACCGGGGGTCCTTGACGAGCTCAACTACCAGTTGGTCATAATCGGCTTCGTCATGCTAACCCTGGGCATCATCACGGGATCTGTCTGGGCCCATTCCGCATGGGGAAGCTATTGGAGCTGGGACCCTAAAGAGACATGGTCTCTCATTAGCTGGTTGGTATATGCCTCAGTGATTCATTCCCGACTGGTAAGGGGCTGGAAGGGAAAGAGGATCGCCATCTTGTGTATCATAGGCTTCTGTTGCGTGCTTTTCACCTACTTCGGGGTCAATTATCTGGCAGGGCTTCACAGTTATGCAAAATGACAGCAACTGTCTGCAATCCATGCCAAGACCACCCCTTCTCCCCAATTTCATAACCCATATCTGCAAGAGACTCAAGGACGCGGGACATCAGGCCTATCTGGTGGGGGGGGCCGTAAGGGATGCGTGTCTTGGCCGGCCCATAACTGACTGGGATGTGACCACCTCTGCCACGGGCGCTCAGATCGAGGAAATATTTCATGACAAGAAATATTTTATCATCAAAGAGGAAACAGTGACACTTGTGGATGTAAACCACCATTTCCACGTAACTCCCTTCAGGAAAGACAAAGTGGGGTTGAGGGGGGATCTCGGTCACCGTGACTTTACAATCAACGCCATGGCCTATGACGCGGATAGGGACGAAATATCAGATCCTTACGGGGGGATGCTGGACCTCTCGGAGAGGCTGATTAGGGCGGTGAGAGATCCCGCCAAACGCTTTCAGGAAGACCCCCTTAGGCTCTTGCGAGCCGTCAGGATTGCGAGTGAATTGGGGTTTCGGATAGAGGCCGATACCCTGGAGACCATCACCAAGATGGCCTTCCTTATTAATTCAGTAGCTCCCGAACGGATCAGGCAGGAATTGATAAGGCTTCTCGTGACACCAAGGCCTTCAATAGGTTTCAACCTGATGGTTCGGACACGGCTTTTGAGGAGCTTCCTCCCAGAACTCCTGGAAGGCTACCTTAGAAGGCAAAACAACTACCACAGACATACAATCTTCAAGCACACAATGAAGACTGTTGACACGGTCAAACCGGACCTTGTCTTAAGGCTTACTGCCCTGTTTCACGATATTGCCAAACCTAGGGTAAGGAAGAAGCTTGAGGGTAAATGGCGCTTCTACGGCCATGAGGAGGCAAGCTCCGATCTGGCAAAGGACATCATGGAACGACTCAGGTTCGACAAGGAAATAACCGGAAAGGTTACCAATCTCATAAGACACCACATGATCGGGTATAACAGCAATTGGACTGATTCTGCGATTCGGCGTCTGATAAGGCGGGTGGGAATTGAGCAAATGGAGGATCTTTTGATCTTTCGCCGATCAGACATACTGGGGCACGGCCTCAAGAGCGAAAATTTGGACTTATTGACAGAACTTGAAAAGAGGGTGAAGGAGCAGATAAGGCACAAGGTGCCGATTGTAACAAAAGACCTTGCAATAGACGGTTACACGGTCATGGAAATCACAGGGCTTTCACCTGGGCCTGAGGTGGGAAGAATTCTGGCGCGGCTGAATGAAAAAATTCTGGATCATCCAGAGTTAAATAGTACGGAAGAACTTGTATCCCTGCTGCGGCGTATGAAGGACCGTTGACCCCGCATGCCAAAAAAATCTCCTTTTCCCCTTGACCATTCAAATTCCATTCTCTATACTCCGCTGCCAAGAAAGCCGGATTTTTTTGACCCTCCTTTGCCAACGCAACCGGAAAAAATGAGAACTTATAGCGGAAAGGCCATTCTTAAATTAGGCGTTATCTACCTAGTAATCTTACTCTGTGCCAGCTGTTTTCGCGAACAGCTTCTCACTGGCCCTGAAAACCAGCCGGTTCAGTCTCCCCCTCAGGAGTTGACGCCCGCCAGAGGAGGACCACACCATGCAGGTGTCGAGAGACCGCAACAGGAACCAGCCTCTTCTGAGGCTCGGGCTCTTGAAAAGGCCGGCACTCAAGACGGGGTCGAGAGATCAGACAGGCTCGCCGCACTTATCAAGGCTGAAAAAGCAGGTGCTGTAGCCCCCGTTGACAGGGCCGGAAGGGTTAAAGAGGCCTCCACCTCACCCAGGACTCAAGAGCTAGAAGCCTCTGCCCCTGCCGAGGCCCACCATCCTACGCCAAGGGCAAAGAAAAAGACTAACCAAGAACTGCTTGATTCCGCTCTGGAGTTCTGTCAGGCCTCCTATGATTACTGGGAACGTGGAGACCTCGAAAATGCCATTGAATCCCTTGACCAGGCCTACTCTCTCATTCTGAAGGTGGAGCCCGGTCAGAACTCCGAACTTCTCCAGCAAACCGAAGATCTCCGGATCACCATATCAAAGCGGATTCTGGAGGTTTATTCCTCCAGGTACATCGTGGCCAACGGCTATTACAAGGCCATTCCCCTCGTAATGAACAGGCACGTACAGGACGCCATCAATCTCTTGAAGGGGAACGAGAGGGAGTTCTTTCTCAATGCCTATCACCGTTCTGGGGCCTACCGACCTGCCATCGTAAAGGCATTAAGGGAGGCAGGGCTGCCAGAGGAACTCTCGTGGCTGCCCCTTATTGAAAGCGGATTCAAAGTAAGGGCACTTTCAAGGGCAAGGGCGTTAGGGCTTTGGCAGTTCATCGCCTCGACGGGCTACAAATATGGATTAACAAGAGATCGCTGGATAGATGAAAGGATGGATCCTGAAAAATCCACCGCCGCAGCCATTGCCTACTTGAAGGAACTGCACCAGATCTTTGGGGATTGGACTACGGTCCTTGCCGGCTATAACTGCGGCGAAGGGAGGGTATTGAGGGTCATCCGCACCCAAAGGATCAACTATTTAGACCACTTCTGGGACCTCTACGAAAAGCTTCCTGTGGAAACCGCATTTTATGTGCCCAAGTTCTTGGCGGTATTGCATATTCTGGACAACCCCAAAGCCTTCGACTTCACGCTGCCCCCTGTGGATGAAGGAATCGAGGCAGAAACCATTACCATTGACAGGCAGATCCACCTGAAGGCAGTGGCCAAGGAGCTGGGTGTATCATTTGAGATTTTGGAAGGGCTAAATCCTGCCCTAAGAAGAGATTCCACCCCGCCCACGCCATATGCCCTAAAGGTACCCAAGGGCAAAGGGGAGGTCCTTTTGGCGAAGTTGGATCAAATACCCGTCTGGCATCCGCCCGTCTCCACCTACCCGATGCACAGGGTCAGGAGCGGAGAATCCCTCTCCGTAATCGCTCGAAATTACAGAACCAGCGTAAGGGCCATTGCTAGCCTGAACGGACTAAACAGCAGCAATTTCATAAAGGCCGGCTGGATGCTGAAGATCCCCACCGGCAGAGAGGATGTCTCACTTAGAGAAACCCCTGTGCCCGTGACCCCTTCAGTGACAGGCAAAAAATCTGAGAAATACCTAGTCCGAAAGGGGGATTCCCTGTGGAAGATCGCAGAGCACTTCGGGACCACTGTCAAAACCATTCAATCCTTGAATGGTCTGAAGACTGCCTCTTTGAGTGTAGGAGATACTCTCCAGATCCCCACAACCTCCGGGCCCACGAAGAAGTCGAAGACCAAGACATATAAAATCCTGAAAGGGGATTCCCCTTATCTTATTGCAAAGAAACACCAGATGGACCTCTCCGAACTCCTCAGCCTGAATAATCTCACCCCTAGGAGCACCATCTTCCCCGGGCAGTTATTACTGGTTAAGACTGAATAGCTTTCCCTCGACAGGGCATACCGAATGCATCGTATCATTCAGGTTCAAAGTTCCAACCTTGAACCTGTCAAGGGTTACCAATCATCTGTACATTAACGAAGCAATAGAATATGAAGGAGCAACGGCCATCCTGACAGGCACTCCCTGTCACGCCTATACCTCCATCAAAAGGCCAAAGACCCAGCAGTACTATGAATGTGGTTGCAAGGCACTGAGAGATGGGGTAATAGGAGTCTCGTTTGCTCGGAACAGCCGAGAAAAAGTGGCATCGCGGTAAACAATGACTCTATGGACGTGACGATCCATTCATTACACTGGGCCATTGCTTTGAGCCTCTTCCTGGGGGGACTTGGGGTGCCGATTCCGGAAAATCCCCTCCTCCTGGGGGGTGGATATGCCGTTTCTCAACACCTCATAACGCTGATACCCGGTCTTTTGCTCTGGTACCTGGCAATTGTCGTCGGAGACCTGGTCCTTTTTGGACTTGTTTACTGGATCTTCACCCGCCCTTCCCTGCTCGATATTGTCCCTCGAATTGTCCGGCAGGATCGGCTTGATAAATACCAGGAAGCATTCCTGCGTCATGGTGGGTGGATGCTTTTCCTGGCCCGCTTTACCTTTGGCATACGGGGCCTGGCTTATGTAGCGGCAGGTGCTGCCCACTATCCGCTGGGACGTTTCTTGCTGGTTGACGGCGTGTCTGTTGCGTTTCAGGTCCTGCTCTTCGTCGGAATAGGCCTCTATGCAGGGGAGAGCATAGAATTAGCAAAGGCAACAGCCCATCAGATCGTCATCTTACTCACGGGAGCAATGGTGTTTAGCATCCTCATCTCTTTGGGGGCCTCCTATGTCCTGAAGAGGTTCACCAGAAGGAATTCTTGAAGGGGGAGGGCACAGGATGTCCAGAAGTTCCTCCAGACAGGAAAATGTATAGTCGGGTTCAGGGTCGCCCGGAGACATAACAGATCTTCCGCCGTTTGTTAGCAATACCGTCTTCGCACCCGCAGCCTTTCCCGCCATCACATCGAAACGAAAATCTCCCACCACCAATATCTCCTCGGGGAGCAGGCCCATCTGCATAGCAGCCCTCTGCACCCCTTCTGGGTGGGGCTTTGGAAGCGAGAATTCACGAGTGATGAAGGCGGCGAAATCTCCGATAGATATGCTATCAAACTTCTCGAGGGCTCGCTTTACCGAGCTGAGCCGGTTTCTGGTCAGTATGCCGAGGCGAAACCCCTTCTTATGCAGGGAAAAGAGGCACCTCTCCGCGCCATTATTAGGACGGGACGTCTCGGCTGCACCTTCCTCAATCTCTTCAAGGATCTTCGTTAGCTCACCCCTCCTGGTCGCCGGTTGGGTCTCCAGATATTCTAAGATAGGCTGATCAAGGGGACAGCCAAGCCTTTCCTTGATCGCGGGAAAATCAAGGGCACCGGGGAAAGTCAGGGTGCCATCAAAATCGAATAACACCCCTTTGATCCTCATCGGTCTTTTTCTTTCGTCCTCGCATCCACCCTCAAAAGGTCAAATCCCTCCAGGATTCCCTGTTTCTGCCCTATAAATAGTCTGTCTGATTTCCTGTATCCTGCCTACTCTTCCTCTATCTCCGCCTCCCAGGAGACATAGATACACCCTTTCACTGACTGGTAGGCCGGGCATTTCTCCGCATAGGTCTCTAAGGCCCGCTCTGCCTTGTCCCTTGTTCCCTGGGGAATCTTGAACTGATACCTTACGCGGATCTTGGTAATTTTAAGCACTCCGTCCACCTCTTCGATGTCCCCTTCGACATTAGCCACAAGATTCCCGTCAGACTTGATACCCCGCACATCCAGTGCGGCACCCAGGGTTCCGGTCAGTCACCCTGAAATACCGGCAACGACATGATCGAGCGTCGCGGGGTACTCAGGTCCGGTTATCTCTCTGCCATACTTCTCACGATAAAAATGCTTGATACCGCCGTGCATACCAAAGTGTATTGGCTCTGAAAAATTCTCGATATGGGCAGTACGATGCGGGCCCTCATGCTTCGCTATGAGGATGTGACTTGTGTGAGCTAATGCCATAATAGTCCTCCTCGGTCGTTTTATTCCTTTAAGCCTCAAGGCCGCCGGAAAAGAAACTCCCTTGTACCATCGCGGTAAATGAAAGAGGTAATAAGGTCAAAAGGGGCCAGCATTTCCAGCACCTCGCGGTTTTGACGTACGTAAAGGGGAAGCTGCAGCCCTTCCCTGGGGCGTAAATACACCCGAAACTCATCTATGACTACAAAGGAGTTCAACACCTTTGAGAAAGCCTGCTGGCCTGTGGCAAGCATCATTACCATGCCACCACGCTTCGTCATGCTGTAACAGCGCCTTACAACCTCTCTTGCATCCCGATCTTCCAACCGGTCAATAAGGTCCCACAGCAAGATTCCCTCAAAGCTCCCCGGCGGATAGTCCAGGTGTTCCCACACCCGGTGCGAAGAGCCCCCCTTGCCGACACCCTGAACCAGGTGGAAGAAAATGTCGCAGACGTAGAGCCTCTTGATGAGCCTGGTAAAGAAGTTGATATTGTCTCCACAGACAGATCCCACATCCAGGATCTGTCCCTTTCCCTCCACCCCGAGGCCCTCCACGAACTGCCGAAGCGCTTTGCTTGCGTATTCCTGTCGACCGGAATGAAGAGATGGGTTCTCCCATGCTTGTTGGGCCGATTTTGCCAATGATTACTTCACCTTTGGGGGCTCCCCGGCCAAGGCTGGGGCGGCGTCATCTCCGTAGCCCTTCTTTTCTTTCACCTTAAAAGTGGAGTCGATCTTTTGGTGGGGCTCAAGCTCGATCATGGCTTTGAGGTAAGCCCCATCCTCCACAGAGAGATTTTTGGCCTTGATCTCACCATTGAAGTTAGCCTCCCTAGTGATCTCCACCTTGCCTAGGGCCTTGATGTTGCCTATGAGCCGGCCGCTGATGGTTACATTTTCTGCATTCACCTCTGCCTCTACCTGGCCCCTTGGACCTATAGTAAGGTGATGCCCTTCCAGTTGGATGCTTCCCTTCACCGCACCCTCAATCACCAAGTCCTCTTTACCCCTGATTTCACCCTCGATAGAGATATCCTTGGTGATAATGGTCTTCTCCGCCGGGGCGCTTGGCCTTATGGCAGGCGCATCGGCCTCCTTGATGTCCTTACTCTTTCCTAGCATGTAACCCCCCTCCCTAATATTATAGTTTTTTTTGCAGCTTCCCGTTGAATCTAATCCAACCAAACCCTCAGGTCAATCATAATAGCATCTTCCTCTTTTCTCATTGCTTCGGTAGCTCCGGGCCCTTATCATAGCTGGTACCAACTCATCCTGTTCACGTTGCAACTGGAGCAATACAATGGCGCCAACCACAAGCCCACCTCCCATCACCTGGAGCGGGGAAAGGTTTTCGCCCAAAAATATGTAGGCAATAAGGCTCGCGCAGATAGGCTCCAAAGTAGCCGTAATAGAGGCTCGGGTTGATCGTATAAGATTGACTCCCGCAAAGAAAAGGCCAAAGGGGATCACAGTACCCAGCACCGACACGTAGAGCATCCATCCCCATTGTTCCAGTGTGTGGTCTGCCCGCAGATATTGAAACGGCCTATAAAAGATGTGCCAGCTAATGGTTGAGAATAAGAAGGCATAGAAAAGGACGGTCCAGGGAGAGTAACGCTGCATGCTTCTCTCGGCTAGCAGGGTATACGCCGCGAAGCAAAGGGCAGACAAGAGCGCAGCGAGGATTCCCATTCGGTTCATCTGCAGCATTTCCAGGTTGTATCCCCCTACGACCAGGTAACAGCCGACAATCGATACCACAAGGGAAACGACCTTGGCCACTGTCAGCCGCTCCTTCCAGAAACAGACGGAAAAAAATCCCACCATGATTGGCGAAAGATACTCAAGGAAGATGGCCGCGGCTACCTGGATCTTGCTAATGGCGTAAAAGTATCCGAGTTGCACCAGGGACATTGCAGCCCCTCCAAGCAGGAGGAAATAGCCAAGGTCCGCGCCGCGAATCCGAAATAGCTCCCTTGAGTTTAGACCGAGCATAACTGCCAGGATTAATGATGACACAGTGACCCTGACCTGCACGAGCTCAAATGGGGTGATGCCGGTGGCAAAAAGGGCCTTACCGGCAGTCGCCGAAGATGCCCACAAAACAGCAGCCCCAACAACGTACGGACACCCCCTTATGCTTCCCCTTTGAGTCACTCCGTTGATCAATTCGACAACCTTTCTCCTGGCCTGCCGCACTCAAGAGTATTTCTCCATAAGGGCCTTTAGCTCTTCACCGTCAATTTTTTCCTTTTCAAGCAAGACTTTGGCTGCCTCTTCGAGTATTTCCCTGTGCCCTTGGAGGATTTCCATGGCCCTCTTGTACTGTTCACTGATGATTTCCCGGACCTCGTTGTCGATCATTTCAGCGGTGGCCTCACTGTATTCCCCTGCCCCTTCCACCCCCAAGTTCATAAAAGGGACCTTTCTTTCCCGGGCAAAATAGACCTGTCCCACCTTGCTACTCATACCATATTCCTTGACCATGCTCATGGCAATGTCTGTGGCCTTGGCCAGGTCATTATGGGCACCGGTGGAAATATCCTCGAATATCATCTCTTCTGATGCACGCCCCCCAAGAAGGGTTGCGATCTTGTTTACCAACTCGGTCTTCTTCATGAGGAAACGATCCTCTGTGGGGACCTGCATAGTGTAGCCCAGCGCAGCTATACCCCGGGGAATGATAGAGATCTTGTGTACTGGATCGGTGCCAGGCAGCGAGAGGGCAACGATAGCGTGGCCCAATTCGTGGTATGCAACTATCTCCCTCTCTTCTTTGTTGATAAGCCGATTCTTCTTCTCAAGACCCGCCACTACCCTTTCAACGGCCTCCTCAAACTCACGGATACCCACTTTCTTCTTGTTTCTCCGAACCGCCAGTAGGGCCGCCTCATTTACAAGGTTGGCCAGGTCGGCCCCTACCATCCCTGGGGTCATGGCCGCCAGCGTTTCCACATCCAGATTTTTCACCACAGAGATATTCTTTAAATGGACCTTCAGGATCTCCTCCCTTCCCTTCTTATCGGGGCGGTCCACCAGGATATGGCGGTCGAATCGGCCAGGCCTAAGCAATGCTGGATCAAGGATTTCAGGCCTGTTTGTCGCTGCCATCAATATAACACCTACCTGGGGACCAAACCCGTCCATCTCTACCAGGAGTTGATTGAGGGTCTGCTCCCGTTCATCGTGGCCTCCCATGGTTCCGAAGCCCCTTGCCTTTCCCAGGGCATCAAGTTCATCGATAAAGATGATACAGGGGGCCTTCTGCTTGGCCTGGACAAACAGGTCCCTCACCCTCGCCGCGCCCAGACCCACAAACATCTCCACGAACTCGGAGCCGCTCAGGCTGAAAAACGGCACGTGACTCTCCCCGGCAACGGCCTTGGCAAGCAGGGTCTTGCCCGTGCCGGGCGGCCCCACCAACAATATCCCACGGGGCATTTTCCCGCCCAAGGCGGTGAATCTCTCAGGCTCCTTTAGGAAATCGATCACCTCCACCAGTTCCTGTTTGGCCTCATCCACTCCCGCTACATCTTCGAAGGTAACATTCAGCTCGTTCTCCATATAGATCTTGGCCTTACTCTTTCCGAGTGTCATGAACCCCGGTTGCTGACCCGTCATTCGCTTCATGATGAAATACCAGATCCCTATGAAGAGGAATACCGGAAAGATCCAGGAAAACAAATTCTTCAAAAAGGTGGACTCTACCTCACCCTTGAAGGTCACGTTGTATTTTTCAAGCAGATCTGATATCTCCGGGTCCACGCGTACCGTCTTGAACCCTTCAGGCTTCATGTTCTCGGTTCCATCTGCCTTTATCTTTCCCTGGATCTTGTTTGCACTGATTGCCACCTCGCTCACCTTACCCTCTTTCAGCAATTTCAGGAACTGGCTGTAGGGAATCGTCTTGATAGAGAAGGCAGAGGCCAGGTAGTTTTGAATCAGAAGGACGACCCAGACCCCCAGCAAAACGTACCAAATGGAGAACTTGTGATGCTTTTCCATCTTTGCACCTCTAAGGATCTAGTTGGCGTCAACAAAGCCGCTACTCAATTAAAGAGAAGTTGCCCTCGCTGTTTAGGATACCTGCAAAAACCTCGGAAAATCCATATAATTTTGTTTATTTTAATACAGATTGCTTGTCAAAGGCAAATTCTACTGCCTGAAACAGCAACACCACAGCCCGGCACCCGTTTATGGAACGTATGAAGCCCGGTTAGACCATGGGATCATCGGAGGCAAGTTGATAAGTACTAGAATGCATGGGACTAATGTTGCCAAGGTGGCTCTTAGGGTATTAGCAGGCGAGAAGAGGATTAGCGTTCGCTGCAATCATTCCCGTCAACTGAAACCGGTGTAACATAACAAGGATCACTTGAACAGCCAACATCGTCTATAATTCAAGGCCTTATTATTAGGTTCTGGAAGCTGATTGATCCGCTTGTGATTGTGGGTGACTTGATTATCGTTCCGGATGTTTGGGTCGAGAATGTGGGATCCCATCCACCTTGGAGAGTTATGGCCTTGGATTGACCTAGGCTGAAACTCTCACTGTATGTCCCTTGAGCTATCTTGATTGTTGCCAGTGCTCCTGCAGAGTTGATCCCTTCCTGTATGGTAGCATAACAAGGGGTATTTCCCCCGCATGAGCCACCTGGTTCAACATAAACCACATCTGCCGCTGCCGTTGTAAACGACTTATCTGACCCGTTGCTCGTTCCGACACTATTGGTTGCCGTGACCCGGAAATGATAAGTCATACCAGCTTTTAGTCCTGTGGGTCTGGCACTAACTGACTGGGCAGTCGTTCCGGCAAGAGGGCTCTGGGTGGCGGCAATTGAACTGCCGTAATTTACGTCTGTTCCGTATTCAAATATAACCGTCGTTGATGCACCATTCGGGTTGACAGTTCCGTTCAATGTGGCAGAAGTGAGCTCAACCGATGTGGCGGATCCAGAAATGGCAGTCGGTACGGTTGGGCTTGAGCTTAAGGAAAACAGGATTGCCATGTTTTCCGACACCGATGCCTGATTATAAGAGTACCGGACCCCCACACTTCCATCAGAATTCTCAATTCCTATTGTCGCGGACGCACCCCTATTATAGCTTGAAGTCCCAAAATCTACGTCTTGGTATTGGAAAACAATATTATTGGTTCCCTCATAGAGAATTACTTCGAATGTCACCGTCCCGGGACTGTAATAGTGGGGGACGTTCAACCACTCGACCGTCAGGGTTCGGTTGGGAGCAGTTCCTTGAAGGAGGTAGTACACAGATCCTCCTGCGTATGGGTTTAGATCGTCCCAAAAGGGGGCGATAAAGTCGTCCGGGTCGGTAGTAGACGGAATGGGGTCGTTGGTATAGTCTGCTACATTTGTGCCAAAGGTAAGGTAACCGTTCGAGGAGATCTTGACCGCACTGTATGTATTGCCATAGAACACAAAATCAAATCCAATGGCTATTGATTCGTAGTCATCATCATAAAAAGGCGAAATCCTGGTTCCCGTGGTAGCATCTATCCAGTTGTAGGTCACTTGATCATTATAGGTATAGTTTTCAATAACATTTCCCGCCACAGATCCGGTAAGGGTACCACCAAAACCGGAGGCCTCAATATTTAGGGTAACTGCACCGGTCCTTGAAGGGGTCCAGGTATTGCTATATATCCCATCATTGGCTGTGGTATCAGGAGAAATCCCGTTGTCCAATAAGTTAAACGCGGAATCTCCGTTGGTGGGCCTTACGGTAGCGGTTGCTCCAGTAACCGGAGAGACGCAGTCAGTCAACCTCACGGCGACGGTCGTGTTCTGATTCACTATGGCGCTGAATCCAGACGACGGAGAAGATATCCTCATGGACGGATTCCCCTGACTGCAGGAAAGGGCACTATAGACATTTAGCCTGCCACCCGACATGACCGTCCCCGACAATGAAGATAGCGGGTCGACTGTGCTTGTTATAAGGTTCTTGACATCACTAAATGTATAAGATGGATACCTTGCCCAAATCAAGGCAGCGACACCAGCCACATGGGGTGTGGCCATGGAGGTACCGCTATAGGTGGAATATGTGTCATTGGGAGTAGTGCTCAAAATGGAACTTCCCGGGGCCCCAAGGTCAACGCTCGTTGCACCGTATGAGGAAAAGGACGACAGGTTGTCATTTCTATCCGTCGATGCAACCGCTATGATATTGTCATTACCATAGGAGGAAGGATAATGGGGGGTGCTGTCATTATCGCTCGACGAATTCCCAGCAGCCGCAATAAAGAGCATTCCTGCATTCTTGGAGGTTTCTATGGCGTCAGCAAGGGCCTGGCTGTACCCGCTGCCGCCCCAGCTGTTACTTGTGAGCCTTATGTCCACGTCATAGCTGTTCTTCATCATAACAGCATAATTGAGGCACTCTATGGCGTCCGATGTATAACCACTTCCACCTGAGCTAAGGAACTTGAGCGCCATGATCTTGACATTCCAGTTGACTCCAACTACCCCGGCACCGTTGTTTCCTACTGCGCCAATCGTCCCCGAGCAATGCGTGCCGTGGCCATTATCATCCATGGGATCGCTGTCATTGTTATAGGCATCTATACCGTGGACATCATCAACATAACCATTTCCGTCATCGTCGATACCATTGCCAGGGACTTCTCCCGGATTCGTCCACATGTTGGCTGACAGGTCCTCATGATTGTAATCAACGCCTGTGTCTATTATGCCCACAACGATGTCCGGGTTGCCGGTGTTTATGTCCCATGCATCAGATGCGTCAATATCAGCATCGACTGTGCCCCCGCTTTGACCTGTGTTAAATAGCCCCCATAGTTGACCAAATTGCGGATCGTTGGGCGTGAGGTCCATGTCCACCACATAATCCGGCTCCGCGTATTCTACCAACCCCGATTCATATAACTCTTTTATGATCTCCTTAACGGGCCTTTTCTTATCGATGGCCTTTAGCACAGAAATGCCAAAGTATTTAAATTCCTTAGATATTTTGACCTTCACTTTTTGGAGTGCGAGGCTTCGAGCATGAGGTGACCTGTCAGCCTTGAATTTCACAATTATACTGTCTGGAGAGAATCTCGTGTGGGATGACTCCCTGGATGAGGCGCTTACTCGCCATAGAGGCGCTTCAGCCCACACCTCAAATGAAAGCGAAAAGATAACAAGGATAAGGCATACTATGATTCGGAATCTACTGACCATGTTACCTATATCGCCTCTGACCCCTTCTGCCTACTTCCAATAAAATTATCTTATGCTCCGGCAAGAAAGGACCACGATTATGGATCATTAGTCCTGTCGTTTATGCGGACGCTATGATCAGGCTCTGCATATTCCACTATGCCAGATTCATTTAGCTCACTAGTAGCCTGTTTGATGGATTTGCTTTTGTCCACCACCTTAAGAACAGAAATGCCGGTGTATCTAAATGACTTCAAAACCACTACCCCTATCCTTTGAAGAACCGACTCAATAGTATCTTCGGGGACGTCAGGCTTAAACCTTACGAGTATTAGACCAGAAGCGGGTTTCTCCAAAGAGGATCCTTCCCGTGATACCCCTCCGGGTGCTTCTGCCCATAGTTCACCTGAAGATGAAAAAAACATGAAAGAAAAAAGTAATGTGAAATACAGCAGCTTGTTTGGCATGCTACCGCTTCAAACGATCCCTTGATGCCGAACTATTTTAATAATGCAAGAATTGTGCAAGATAAACAAGTCCAAGAACCTCGCATGGAATTCTCGAAAAATAAAAGGGTTAAGTCAACCACGAAAATATGTGGCCCCTCAGGCAATTTCTGGCCTTACAAATTGCGTCACAATTCCGCCATAATTTGGCCGGTAATATGGTGTAATTTCGTCTGACCCACCCCTAGCTCCCCGTGCCTGCCCGCCATAGCTCTAGCTCAGGCGAGGCGGGCGGGTTCAATAAGTGCCAATATGTCAACCCGGAATATCCAGAGGTCTATTCACCCTCCCACAACATCATGAGGTCGGATTTAATTTGACACACAAGGCCAATTTTCCTATAGTCCTTCCCCGAAAAGCGAGTTCTATCAGATATTTAGCTTTAGTATATTGCTTGTAAGCGAGTTTTTGTTCTATGATGAGATTACTTTTCGTAGCTTGTGCCTGTCTTATATCGCACAGAGGTCAGTTATGGGTAAAATAACCAGGCTCGGAATCGTGGGTACTGGATTCATAGCCAGGGGACTCGTCATGGCACTCGATGAACATGAAGACTTGGTGGTGTCCAAGGTGCTAACCCGCACAGACATCGGAAAGCGTACTGACTTCCCCAGACAAGATCTGCTAACAAACTCAATTGACGAACTGGTCGACCATTCCGATTTGATTGTGGAATGTAGCGGCGACGTAATTCATGCGACGAATGTTATAGATAAAGTGATGGCAGCGTCGCTGCCAGTAGTAACCATGGATTCCGAATTACACGTAACAACCGGCTCTTATTTTGCTCAAAGAGGATTTATTACCGAGGCAGAGGGAGACCAACCAGGATGTTTAGCAGGTCTAAGAGAGAATGCCATCCAGATGGGATTTAGGCCATTCGTTTACGGAAATATTAAGAGGTTTCTCAATCATTCCCCCACAAGGGATGAAATGGAATTTTGGGCACAGAAGCAAGGCCTTACCCTAGAGAGAGTAACTTCCTTTACAGATGGCACCAAAGTTCAAATTGAACAGGCACTGGTGGCGAACGGTTTAGGTGCCGGCATAGCCGTTGACGGTCTGCTTGGCATCACCTCTGACGATGTCGATGCTGGTGCGGAAATTCTTGCCAAGCAAGCCAAAACATTAGGTTATGCAATAAGTGACTTTATACTTTCTCCAAAGCTACCATCAGGAGTATTTGTCGTTGCAGAACATGATGGACGTCAAAAAGAGTACCTTAGAAACTATAAGTTGGGAGAGGGCCCTTACTACGTGCTGTTACAAAACTTTCATCTTTGCCATTTAGAGATTCCAAAGACAATCAGAAGAGTGCTCAACGGTGGTGGAGTACTCCTGAATAATAGCACAAACCCTACCATCAGTGTTGCTGCCATTGCCAAGAAGCCACTGGCTCCTGGATATGTAATCAGACAGGGAATTGGCAGCTTTGACGTGCGGGGTATCGCCGTCAGCATTGCACAAAATCCGGGCCACGTGCCGATAGGCTTGTTATCAAACGCAGTGGTCACCAGACATATCGAGCCGGGACAGAAAATAAACTTCGATGACGTAGAGATTCCGGAAAGACTGGCGCTGAATGCCTGGAGAGAAACGGAACAAAAAGCATAGGAACATCTACCTTTTCTAGCCTTTCGAAATATCTATCATATTCGCTTACTTGTTAATGTCTGCTGAGAAGCTCCATTTAACAATAAAGGTCTCAAGGAATAAACCAGCTTCATTCCATGAGCTTCCTCCATCGATAATAACGATTCTTGTAATTCAATAACATTGCTCTGCCTCTGCTACTCATAGCTGAGAATAACGGCTCCTTTACTTTACTAATGGGCAAGAAGAATTCCTTATCAGAATAAAAATCCTCCAGGAATTCGCTGCTAAGTACAGGCTTTGGCTGCTGCTTCTCATTTCAGTCTACATGGGGCGCCTTGAGCTTAGAGCTTATGTCTTTCCCTTGCCCTGCCAATGATTTTTATACATGCCTAGACGCTTCTTCAAGGCTAGTGGTATCCACTTTTCTCGCTTGCCAAGCAAGACACCTGAACACTTAGCTAAATCGTAGAGCACTGCGTAAGGGAGCCAATTTACATACCCGTTCCCCATTAAAAATCGCATCTCTTTCTTTACGTAAGCCAACCCCTCAGTGGTGAACTTATCAGTGGCATACTCGCCACTGGCAAACTGACTTAAAGCAGCGCCTAAGTCAAAGTACCTCTGAAATACGAGCCCTAAACTGTAATTGTGCGAATGGTAAACTGCTGACTCAGGCTCATAGGCAATTTTGTAGCCATCGGCAAGCACCCTTTTTGCCCACTCAAAGTCTTCAGTCCCAATAAGGTTGAGATGAAATGGATAATCCTCCCAGATGCGCCTCCTGATGGCTGAATTCACATTTGAAAAAAAAATGGCATCCATGTCAGTTTTGCCTTCTTTGGCTTGTTTAACCATTCGCCGAGAAGGGTACTTGGTAGTCATAAAGAAGTATTGCATCGGAATGGCATTCTCTTTGGGAATCTGCCTGCCGTAAGCCCCAGCAACACTTTGGTCTTCAAAGGCTTTAATAAAACTGGAAAGCCATCTATTTGTAGCCGGAACAGCATCCTGGCTCAGAAATACCAGGTATTCTCCCGAGGCTAGTTCAGCCCCGAAGTTCCTGGTTTTTGCATACTCGAAGTCTTCTGGCTTTATGCTGACAATCTTCGTATCGTAGCCTTTGGCAGTGTTGATGGTTTCATCTGTGGAGCCTGAGTCAATAATAATAACCTCAAATTTTCCCGGATATTTCTGATCATAAATTGCTCCCAGAAGTCCATTGAAGTCATCTCCAGGATTTTTGGTTAGAATTATGATTGATGCGTCATTCTGAGGCACAACTCTTGCCCCCCACTTCCCTGCAAATTACATCCCCGAAGAGGCCACAGTTATCTACAAATCCAAGGACGGGAACGAAGAAAAAGTGTTCGATGCCCTGCAATGGCTGGCCGCCATGTGCTCCCATGTGCCAAACAAAGGGGAGCAAATAGTCAGATATTATGGCCATTATAGTAATATATCAAGCGGAAAACGAAAAAAGCAAGATCAGGACGGTATGATACCCTCCATCCTCGAACCGACCGGATCATCCAAAGCCCGCCCTGGTGCGACTCGGTTAGCTATTTGGATTTAACCTGATGTACTATTCCAAACATGGCTTTTCAAGTATACAGCACTGGTGATCGGTCTGGGCCAGGGAGTACAGGAGGAACTGGGTTCGTCTTATCCAAAAAATCTATGAGGTAGATCCTCTTACTTGCACCAAATGTCAGGGCAAGATGCGCATCATCGCTTTCATAGAGGACGAGGAGGTGATAAAGAAGATCCTCAAGCACCTGGGTTTATGGAAAGTAAAGCCCCCCGTTCTCCTCCCAAAGCCACAGGGCCGCCAAAGCCCCCAGAATACAGCATCGACTACTGCACCTGCCAGCTACTCGCGTCCGACAAGTGGCTATATGTAGACCCGGAGTATCCGGAGGCTTACCCGCCTCTTGAGGGTCACTCCGCCTGATTTTTCAAATTGGGAGGCGAGTTCAGGGGAAATATATAACCTTTTTTCACCCACCTGTCGTCCCTTCCACGAATATATGGCCCCAGCCCTACCTTCCCCAATTATGAGCGCCTCACCCCCATCGATCCCATTTCCGCCCAAAAGACAGGACTACCACATAATGCGTCGACTTTACCCTTGACACACAAGGCAAAATCCCCAATACTCCACCTCAAAAAAGGGACTTCTTATCACCTCATTAACAACCGACAAATTTCCTTCTCCATGAGCAAACAAAAAAGCCGGGATAGCGTCGCGCGGCCCCTTTTGCCTGCGGAAAGGTCCCGATCATCGATCCTCTCTTTTGATTCCGTACAGGATGCCGTTGTCTTTTTCGGATTGATAACGCTCTTTGGCGTCCTGCTCCTGTGTTTCTTGATCCGGCCGCTTTTCAGAAAAGAAATTGAATATGATCTTACGAATCCAAACATTGCGAAGGAATGGAGGGTTTGGGGGGATAGCCGATACACCCTGACCCCTCAAGGGGTGAAGGTGCTGGGGAAAGGGATGTTTTTATTGGTGAGCCCCGGCTCCGAGAGTGCCACGCATCTGGGCAAGTTTACACGGTGGCAGGAACTTCCTTATGTCGAAATCCAAGTGGAGGAAGGACCGTATCAAAGGCAGGGCGTCTTGGTGTGGTCCCCATGGGGCGATTTTAAAAAAAGCCTGGGAAAGCCTTTCGAAATACCCCCTTATGTTGAAAAGGTCATCGTCGATGTTCGCAGTTACCACCCCTTTGTAGATCCTTACGAGTTTAAGGGACTTATTGGTCAATTTGGTTTACAACTGACTGGGAATGTTACGGTCCGTAGCGTAATCCTACTTTCGGCCCTTCCATGGTGGAAGCAGGCCCGACAGATTCTGAGCGATTTTTTTGCTCCCGAACTTTTTTTCCCGAGCGCAATCAATTTTCAATACGGCCCCACCCTCTCCGGCGTTCCAGTTATTTGGTATTTGGGGGGCCTTGTTACGCTGATGGCACTCCTCATGATAGGTCACACTTCACGGTTGACCATCCGGTTATTTTTGGGCATAGCCTTCGCTTGCTTTCTCCTCCTTGATATGCAGTTTGACCGCTCTTTATGGATCCATTGCGGTGAGAGCGCTAAAAGATCTGCTTTTCAAGACACGCCTTACGAAGAGCGCGCGTCCCGTTTTGGGAAAGAATTTGCGGATTTGGCCAAGGCATTCGAAGAAAATGTGCCGGAGGGAAGCAAGGTCTTTTTCCCACGGGAGAAGTTTTTCTTGGTCAAAGGGGAGACCAACTGGATTTCTTTTCATTTTTATCCCCAGTTCCAGAGTGTTGGGTTAAAAGAGGCGGATTACGTCTTTTATTATTATCCCAGGAAATATGTCCATGGCTTTGGCAGTGTGCAGTCCAAGACAGATTCTAAGGAAGCCATGAAGGTGGCGATTATTCATCAAGTGAGTGGCGAAGCGAAACTGTTAAAGGTGAGCCATGATTAAGGCTTTCGTTTTGGCGTTAAGTACCCAGCTGATTCTTGTGATGGCGGGTTTAGGCCTTTTCAGATTTTCCTGCGGCAAAAAAGGATCTCCCTGCTTTTCTATTTACCGTATGCGTGGGGAGCCGGTCTTCTGTATTTATACGGAGCTGGTTGGGTCTTTGTGAGGTGGCAGGCGCTCAAGGGCGTTTGGCATTACCCCGTGTTAGGAGTAGCTTTGCTGCTGACCTGCGTCGCTTTTTGGTTAAGAAGGCGGGCTCCGGAGGCGGATGAAAGATTTTGGGCCGGCAGGCCTTTGAGATGGTATGAATGGATTATTTTGTTGCTTGTGTTTTTTAAGGTGGCGACCGCCTTTTTTGTTTTGCTTACGAATCCCGTGATTGACTCTGACGCTGCCAATCCTCTCCGCTGGGTAGGGTTGAGCAAGGTGATTATGTCTTCGGGCATTCTTTTGGATGGTTTTTATTATGAAGACCGTCTTTCGCCTTCGCTTCTGTCGGTTTGGGCGCATTGTGGAATTTCCCAGTGGCGAGACAATCTCGTCGGTCTGCCCTGGTTTTTTACCTACCTTTCCTTGATAGGGATATCTTTTGTCACTTGCTGCAAAGTCCAAGGCAGCCGTCTTGTCTCATTTGTGGCGGCCTATCTCTGTTCAGCCCTTCCGCTGGCCGTCATCCATGTCATAAGGCCGGGATATGCCGATTTACTGATAGCTTATTTCCTGCTGTCGTCGGTTGCTTGGGTAACTCTTTTTTTGGGCCGAGATCAAAGGCAGATTACCTATCTTATCTTTGCCTTGATGGGGGTGGCGGGGTGCGTACTAACAAAAAAGGAAGGTCTATTCTGGGGTGCCTGGATCATGTTTGTTATCTTCAGCTATTACCTGAATCATTTCAGGGGAGTTCCATGGAAGAGAATTTTAGGGATCCAGGCGGTTCTTCTGGCGCTCGCTTTTGTTTTTTATCTGTTGAGCGCTGACTGGATCCGCACTCACTTTAAACTGGATAACCGATGGCAGTGTCTTTTTACCCGGCAATTCGAGCCCAAGGCCATTGGGGTTTTTTGGGAATTCGCTTTAGGAATGGGGACCTTCAATTTGTGGTGGTGGTGTTCCCTGATCATGGCTGCCTTTCTATGGGTGAAGAAAACACCGCCCGAAGTCAAGGTCTTTGCTTTCTATCTCGTGCTTTTATTTTTCGGCCTGTTTTATTTCAGTTGTTTCACAGGCAATGTTGCTATGACTCTTAAAGGTACTAATGTGGGGCGTTTCCTTTTGCAGATTTCGGGGTTAGGGTTTCCCTTGTATGTCTTTTTTATGAGGGACCTCGCTCTCCTTGAACGTTGAACAATAGATCTCAGAACCTTATGGTAAATATCGTCTAATACAAACGAGTGACAACAAAAAGTGCCACCACGCACTTGCAGATATCCATGGCCCGATAATGAAAACGCTAACCAAAAAAATATCTGATTTTCTAAAACCCAATCCTGAAAGAAGGACATATAGAGAGGAATTCCAGACCAATCTCAACCTTCAGGCAAGGGCCCTGCAAAGACCTCTCGGGTTCATCGCAGCGGTGGCCTGGATCAATTTCGCTTTCAATATTGACCCGAAATTGCACCCTGAGTTTCCTGAGTTGTTCTATTTCAGGATGGCACTGACGGTTGCGGGTGCCCTTGTATTTCTTGCCTCGTTTTTCGAAAAAATCAGAGGAAAAGGACTGGGATGGATATATTTTCTTGCAACATTTTCTCTTCTATCCTGTTCCTTTTTTACGGGGAGATTGGCTGGTGATGCGGGATACGTATCAGGGTTGCAGATCCTGGTCATTATCATTATTGCTGCCCCTTTTCTTCTAAGCACGATCTTCACATTCTATATTATTTCCATTGCCTTTTTCGTTGCTGCGGTACTTTTCTATCATCCGGTTCTAAGTACCGATGCCGCCATGTATTCCATGAACAACCTGGTATTGTCCTATGTCGTGGCCTTTGCCCTTGCGTGGGTTCTTGATCGGTATCGGTTCAACAACTTCCTTAACCAGCTCAAATTGAATCTGGCGAAGGATACGGCCGAGGCCAGCGCACGGGCCAAGAACGAATTCTTGGCCAAAATGAGCCAGGAGATCATGCAACCCATGAATGCCGTTATGGATCTCTCCAGCATGGCAGAGGATCAGGGATCGACAATGGAGCGGCACGTTGAGTCAACCACCAGTGTTGCAAAATCCGTGAAAGAAATAACGGACGTGACAGGAGAACTGGTTCAGACCGTGCAACAGGTGGCCTCCATGTCCAAGGAGACTTCAAGGCTTGCCACCGGCTGTCAAACCGATCTGGTGCGCATGAAGAGGGTAATCCAAGGTATGGGAGAGGCCTCCATGTCCATATCCCGCAGGCTGGAGACAATAAACGAAAAGACCGGGAACATCACAAATGTGGTCACGACTATTAGCAAAGTGGCTGATCAGACAAATCTCCTATCCCTGAATGCTGCCCTTGAGGCCGAAAAGGCTGGGAAATATGGGCGGGGATTTTATGTGGTAGCCCGGGAGATCCGCCGCCTGGCTGATCAGACCGCAGTCTCAACACTGGAGATTGAACAGATGGTTAAAGAGATGCGGTCCGCGGTGTTTGCCGGTGTCATGGAAATGGACAAGTTTATAACGGCGGTCCAGGGAAGTACCAAAGATGTTGATCTGATAAGTACGCAGCTGAACTCCATCATCGGGCAGGTCCAGACCCTATCTCCCAATTTCGAGGGTGTCAATGAGGCCATGAAAGTTCAATCGGAGAATGCCCGCCAGATCAACACGGCCATGGTAGACCTGAGTAAGGAGATGCAACAGATAACCAAGGCCCTGCGAGACAACTATTCATCTATTGAACAGCTGGGGGAGGCGGCAAACCGCCTTCAAGACGAGGTGTCGCGGTTCAAGGAGAGATGAGACAAGGGAGGCATCTATGAAGCCAAAAAGAGGTGTTATTCCTCTTATGTTGTTCCTGTTTCTCTTGACCTGGGTCTGGGTTTTCGCGGCCGTTGCGGCGTCAAAAGAGCTGACCCTGGCGATAGGTCTGGCCCTGCCCCCATATAACATCCCCGAAACCAACTCTGGGATGGAGTTTGATATTGTAAGAGAGGCATTGGAGCTGAAGGGTTATTCAATCAGGCCGAAATACGTGCCTCAGGGCAGGCGCAACCTGGAACTCATCAATCGGGAAGTGGATGGTGTACTGACCGTCAATCCCGACTGCGGTCTCGAGGCCTTCTATTCTGATGAACATATTGTCTATGAAAATGTTGTTGTTAGTTTGAAAAAAAACAATTTCCTCATAAAGGATGTCCAGGATCTCAAGGACAGGAGTGCCGTAGCGTTTCAACAAGCAGCTATTTATCTGGGCAAGGACTTTGCCGACATGGCCCAGGCAAACAAGAGGTACAAGGAAATCGCCGATCAAAACCTCCAAATTAATTTGCTGTATTCAGGTCGAGCCGAAACGATCGTACTGGACAAAAATATCTTCTACTATCTTCGAACACGCAATACACGGGTTGATACCACCCAACCGGTTACCATCCACCATATCTTTCAGCCCACGCCTTATCGCGTCGCATTTCTTGACAAGAAAGTCCGAGATGACTTCAATGAGGGGCTGAAAGAGCTACGCAAGACAAGCCGCTACAATGCCATCATCAAGAATTATGTCTCAGAGAAGAGGAAATGAGCTGGCAGCCGGCTTGTCGTCTCTAGCAAAATCCGGTAAAATCACGCTGGCCACTGAGACATGCCGATCCCAAAACGGGGTAGTTTATCAGGTTGGAAATACGCCCCGGCGTGGGGATCAGTAGTTGGTTCTTAATTCCGAGGAGATCCAAAGGGAGGATCGGGTTTGCTCGATCACACGTTTATCCATATCCAGGGAATAGGGAGAAAGACGGAACAGAGGCTCTGGGAGAGGGGTATCCGAACGTGGGAGCATTTCCTGACATGCAGTGAAACCATATTTTCTCCGGCTCGGGATGAAATGGTGCGGCGGGAATTGGAGGCCTCCTTTGAACACCGTGAGGACATCCTTTATTTCATCGGCCGCCTTTCTTCAGGAGATACATGGCGGATGTTTGATGCCTTCAGGAAGAAGGCAGTCTACCTGGACATAGAGACGAGCGGGGGATATCAAGGCATCGACGAGATAACGGTGATCGGGCTTTATAATGGTGACACTGTTGAGACCTTCATTAACGGGATCAATCTGGATGAATTTGAAGCGGCCATGGCCAAGTATGACCTGGTTATTACCTTTAGCGGCTCCAACTTTGACCTGCCATTTATTCGTCGCTGGTTTCCGGGTATCATATTGCCACCGGCCCACATCGATCTCAGGTTCTTGATGAGGGGACTGGGTTACAGGGGCGGTCTCAAGAAGATCGAGAAGGAACTCGGGGTCGTTCGCAATCCCGAAATAGACGGTATGAATGGATATGATGCGGTCATGCTGTGGATTGCATATCAGTGGGGAGACAGAAATGCCCTGGAGAAGTTGATCCAATATAATACTGCGGATATTGTTAATCTCGAACATCTGATGGAACTGGGGTACCGGGAGATGAGGGCGAGGGCATTGTCGCGTCTGCGGAGGTGAGTGCACAAATCTATAGGATTGAAGATTGGAAAACAGAAGAAAGACAAGATAAGACAGGATCAGAGGCCAGAAATATTTTTCTTGTTTCATCCAGTATCCAGAATCAAGTATCCAGTACCAGTTTGTTTCCCGGACCAGGTTGGGTTACAAGACCGATCCAAATTGTGAGTTCTTGGCCTGAATAGACGGCTGGAGCAGGGTCTAAACACTATGAAGGGGATTATTCTGAAATCGTTTACCATGGGATCGATGCTGGCGGGACTCCCCCTCCTAGGTGTTTCCCTTGCCGGTCTCCCGCTCGGACGTTACATGGAATTTCCCCCACGTACACGCTATCTGGATCACGCCCCATTTTCATGGACCGCATTTGTCGTTTGTGCCCTGCTGGTTCTTGCAGTGGTTGCCCCCCTTGTACTAAGAGGCCTTGGAGTCAGGAGGCTAAAGAAGGTAAAGCCCTCGGGCGGCCGCCATTTCCCTTGGTGGGGGTGGGTAGGGGTTTTTACAGGCCTAATAACATGGGCCCTGGCATGGACACGCTTCACATGGTTTGCAAATCTTCAGCAGCACACCTTCACCCCTCTCTGGCTCTCCTACGTGGTTGTTATCAATGCCCTCACTTACAAACGTGATGGTCACTGTATGATGACCGATCGGCCCGGGTATTTCCTTCTCCTCTTCCCGGTTAGTGCGACATTCTGGTGGTTCTTTGAATATCTGAACCGGTTTGTCCAGAACTGGCACTATAGTGGGGTTGATTACAACCCCTGGGAGTATTTCTGTCACTCCACCCTTTCCTTTTCAACTGTGCTTCCGGCGGTCCTTGGGACCCGAGAATGGATGAGGAGATTTTCATGGATTGAGGAGGGCTTTAGGAGTTTTGTGCCGATAAGACCTTCGAGGCCCAAGTCCATGGCGTGGGGGGGTCTGCTGATCTCAGGGGTTGGCCTGGCCGGGATCGCTGTATGGCCCGATTATCTCTTTCCTCTTCTCTGGGTGTCTCCACTTCTTATTATCATCTCCCTTCAGGCCCTTAAGGGGGAGCCTCATGTCCTGAATGATATGGCTGAAGGGGACTGGCGGCTCGGGATTTCCTCGGCAGTGGCTGCACTTTTTTGCGGCCTGTTCTGGGAGATGTGGAACTATTACAGCCTGGCAAAATGGGAGTATACCATCCCGTTTGTTGATCGCTATCGGATCTTTGAAATGCCGATACTGGGTTATGCGGGCTATCTACCATTCGGGGTAGAATGTGCAGTTTTTGGAGGGATTCTGGAATCGGTTTTTCGGAGTAACCACTGAAAAAGGTAGACCCGAAGGGATCAAATGTAGTATGTATGAGTGACGAATTTGACTGGATTCGTCTTGGAGCATGTGAATGTTTCCACGTTAAGGCAGAAACAGAGAAGCGATAGGATGACACAATTCTATGATGGAAAGAAATCGAAATGCTGCGATAGAGAGAGTTCTTGCGTTATCAGATGCCCCGGGATATCCAATCCACCCTGATCTTTCGGATGATTATGTGGTAAATATAAGAGGGTTGAGCGACGAGACCCGCGAACTGTTGCTGGACCGAACCATGGTCATTCGGTACTTCCCGTTTCTGATTGGAAGGTTTTCTTGGAGTGATCCCTTTTCGTTCCTGAAACAGGATTTAAGTATCCGCGATGGTGGGCAATACGGGATCTCCCGCCAACACGTCACGATAGAACGCCATGGGGATAAGATCGTCCTTGTGGACGAAAAGAGCAGAAAAGGCTCATTGGTCGACAGCCAGCTGCTGGGGAAAAGGGCTGGCGGAAGAGGCAAAATCGAACTGAAGTACGGGAAAAATAAGGTCATTTTGGGAGAGGGGGCCTCTCCCTTCATCTTCGAAATGGAGGTAACAAGGGGTGGTTATGATACGCTTCTAAACAATTACGTGAGATGCGGAGGTCATATCGTCGATGTTGCAGCCCTCTATGTGCGACTTTGCCAGCATGCTAAAGATATCCTTACCTCAGCTGACCACAGTATACACATCCGAATACGTGCTGCTATGGGCGCCATTGAGGGTATTGCAGTAGATAGGGAGACGGTTAACATGCTCTATTGTTATTCGGCACACCCTGATACATTTTCAGATATAATTGTAGCCCACTCGGTCAACGTTGCTGTCTATGCAGTTAAGCTATTTGCCAGTCTATCCTACCCTTTCAAGGATATCATCAGAATAGGTACAGCGGCTTTGCTCCATGATATCGGCATGTACGGTATACCCAAAGAGATCGTGAGCAAGGAGAAACCCGTCTCAGATAAAGAGTATGAAATCATCAAGAGACACGTCCAGATCGGGTCTGAAATGCTTTGGTCGGATCAGGATGAGTATAGGTTTTTTCCTGTCATAGCACGTGACCACCACGAACGGGTAAACGGGTCAGGCTATCCGAACGGTATAAGAAATGTATCTGAGATAACAGAACTGATGGGAGTGGTAGATTTTTTTGAGGCAGTCACCCACCGCCGCCCCCAGAGAGGCCCGTTGACGCCTCACAGGGGAATTCGGATAATCATGGACTCAAGAGAAGGGGTATTTAGTCGTAAGGCCATAAAGTCTTTCATTAACGTGTTTTCGGTATTCCCAGTATACAGCGTAGTCCGCCTGAACTCGGGAGAGATCGGTCAAGTGGTCAAGGCCAATACCAACTCGCCCCTCAGGCCGATCATAAAAGTGATTTTTGGGAGAGATGGTCAACAACTGGCAGAGGAAAAAGAGATCAACCTTATGCAGGAAAGAGAGCTCTATATCACCAAGGATATCTCAGATCGAGTCTTTGTAGAAAGGTCCTTCAAATTATGATTGACCGGGAAAGTCCTTGCCCAACCCTCTCGTGCTGAGAGCGCCGAAGCCCCTCTTTAAACATAATCACCGTATCTGGCCATCAATTCTTTAAGCCGACCCTTTTGTCCTTCCACGTCTTCACTGGAAAATGTGCAAACAGGGGTTTCAATGACCCCCATCTCGTAGAGGATTTCTTTTATGATAGCCACGGGTGACTGCTGATAAATCTCCTTAAGGTCGCGGAGGTATTGCCCAAGTTCCCACACCTGCTGGAGATGATCAGGGTATTCTTCCTGGGCACCCATTAGTCGAAGCGAGGACCGAGTTATCTTATGCCAGGCCCTGGGCGCCAAATTGGCCCCGACGGATACCACGCCGCTCATGCTTGGGTGATCCAAGAACTGAGTCTCATCCCCGTCATAGATCCTGAAATGGGCCAAACCCCGACATGCCCGATTATAATTATTAGCCCTGTCCAGGGAGCCCAGGAATATCAGGCCGACGATACCTTTCAGCAACACCAATTCCTTTAGTACCCCGGTTCTGAGATTGTTTCTCTTGAGGGGTTTGCCAAGTGCCTGGATCAGCACCGGGTCGTTGTGGAGTATAAGTGGGCCGTCAACTATTGGACCCAGATTCTGGTAATAGGATGGTAGCCCCCGGTTGCTATGGTAATAGAGGGGAGTATCCACCCAAAAAATCTGGCCGGTCATCCCGCCCTTTTCAAACCTTTTTTTCAAGGTAAGAATGGTATCTGTCGTCTTTTCTTCAGTATCCTGAGTGATCCAGACCAGGATGGGAATCCGACCGCGGAGCGCGCTCTTGGCCCGCTCCGCGAGATCTGAGCGCTGCTCCGGGCCGAGGTTTTTCCCCTCACCCATATGGGGGCTGGCCAGAAACACGGCCTCCACAGAGGGCGTCACCCGATCCAGTAGTCTTTCGAGCCCCTGAACATCTATGGTGCCGTTGCTCCTCAGAGGTGTGATCAGCTCAGCGATGAGCCCCCGTGGTGCTATAAAGCCCTCCATTTAGTCTGAATTCCTCTCTCCCCAGGAGATCATGAAGATGGACGATCCCCTTTACCTCTATGTTCCTGTCTACAATCGCAAGGTGCGTGATTCCATAAAATTCCATGAGCCCAAGGGCCTCGGCAGTGCTCTGGTCTTCATTAATGGTCTTGGGAGGAGATGACATAATGTCTTCGACCCTTCTCTCAAGGATATTTTCTTGAACTGCCAGGGCCCGTCTCAGGTCGCCATCGCAGATAATCCCAGCCAGTTTCCTGTCTTTTCCTACAACAAGTGTTGCTCCGATCCCTTTGGCGTTCATTTCATCTATCGCCTGTCGGGCTGTTGAACCGAGGGGGACCATCGGAATATGGTCATCGGTTAACATGACCTCCCTTACCTTGATGCTGAGCCGATCCCCGAGACTTCCGCCAGGATGAAATCTTTTGAAATCGTCTTTGCTAAAGCGTCGACGACTGAGCAGGGCCACGGCAAGGGCATCGCCCATGGCAAGGGCAGCCGTGGTGCTGGCAGTGGGTGCCAGCCCCATGGGGCAGGCCTCCCTTTCGACCCCCACATCGATTACCAGGTCACACCGCTTGGCCATTGGCGAATCCAGGCTGCCTGTAAAGGCTATGACCTTGGCCCCTATGTCCTTCAAAATGGGTAATAATGTGTTGATTTCGGAGGTTTGCCCGGCATTGGATATGGCAATGACTATATCGCGCCGTGTGACTGTGCCAAGGTCCCCATGGACGGCCTCTGCAGGATGCAGGAAAAGGGAGGGGGTCCCGGTGCTGTTGAGGGTGGCGGCGATCTTTCGGGCTATAAGGCCGGATTTCCCTATACCTGTGAGTATGACCCTTCCCTTGGCCTCTAGGATCATTTCAATGCACTTTTCGAACTCCTGGCCTACCTTATCAACCAGGCCCAGGATACCCTGGGCCTCTATCTTCAGGACCTCTTTTGCCTGTTCAATTGCCATAGGTTACCCGCAGGACGGTTTTCATTTCCTTTTAACATTTTCCATAAGCATTCTCAAGCTATTAATTCCTCACAAAATTGCCTAGACTTCTCAGGTGGTATTGAATATAAGTTGAGATCGGTTCAGGTGCTCGCATCAAGCCCAAGAGGGAACTCCGTTAGAACCGGCGGAGGGCCTGTCGCTGTGATCGGGGACGAACACCGCAACACGGCCATTTGTTCCGGCCGGATGGCGACTGTGAGGCACTCAAAAGGGACGTCCCCAGATCGACTATCGGTCTGGGGTTTTTGTTTTGTGCCTCTGAAAGGGGATTTTACCTATGATGAATGTATTTATTAGGGGTGGACCGGTCATGTACCCACTTCTGGCCTGTTCCATTATTGCCTTGACAGTAATCATAGAGCGATTGCTCTTCTGGATCAGAGAAGATATGAGGAGGAATCAGCCCCTCGTGGACCATATCCTGGAATTATGCCAGAGGGGCGATTGGGATGCCGTGAGGGAGAGGGTGGCAGGCTCAAAAGACTATGTGACCAGAATCCTTGTTAGCGGAATTCTTCATAAGGAATTCTCCATGGCCAAGGCAATGGAATCTGCTGCAGCCGAGGAGATCAAGCGGATGCGGCGTTTCATGGGGGTGCTGGATACCATGATTACAGTGGCCCCCCTCCTTGGCATTTTCGGCACAGTGCTAGGAATAATTAGCTCCTTCGATCTCCTTGGAGCCAGCGGCATTGAACACCCCGAGGCCGTGACAGCGGGGATTGCCCAGGCCTTGATAACGACCGCTGCTGGGCTGGGGATCGCAATTCTTTCAGTGTTCCCGTATAACTACTTCAACACCCGCGTGGAAAACGCCGGTCTCACCATTGAGAGGTATGCCACGAGTCTCGAAATAGTACACGAAAAGCTGACCCATGAGGAAAACGAACGTAAGGAGGATCAGGGATGAAGGTCAACCTGCAAACGAGACGAAGGGTTCGCATTGAGATGTTGCCCCTGATTGACATCGTCTTTCTGTTACTCGTGTTCTTCATCTATGCTATGCTCTCCATGGCAGTCCACCGCGGATTGCCTGTGGTATTGCCCACCTCCACCACTGCCAAGATCGAAAAGCGTTTGGTCCTGTCGGTGACCGTAAGATCGGACGGCACCATTTATTTAGATAAGGAAGAGGTTACCCTGGGCTCTTTGAGAGAGGCGTTGAGAAAAAAGGCCAAGGATGAAAAGGAACCAGGGGTCTTGCTCTTTGCCGATCGAAACCTTCCATACCAGGATCTCTTTAATGTCCTGGATGAGATCAGGATGGCCGGCCTCAACCGGATATCTCTCCAGGCGGAGGTAGATAAGAAGCAGTGAGACGTCTTCTGCTGTCTGCAGCACTGGCCATTGCAATCCATGGCTACCTCCTGAGCACTGAGCCTGCGTGGCTAAATGGAAGGCCTCCTGAGAGGCCCAAGCCCCCGGTCATAACAATGACCCTCACTTATTGGTTGCCACCGAGGCCCGAGCCTAAACCCCCTGCAGAGCCCCTTGAAATTCCCGTCAAGGAAACTGTAAGCGTTCCTAAGATGGAGAAACCAGAGCCGGAGAAACCAAAACCGGTTCCCAAACCAAGGTCTGTGAAGGGGGTAGAAAAAGAGCCAGTAAAGATACTTAGGCCCAAGAAGAAAGAAGTCAAACCACCCAAAAAACAAACGAAGTCAGAAAAGAGGGCCATCGAACCGGCACCTAGACCGATAACCGCCTCATTTCAACCGGAAAAGGAGATTCCGACCAAGACCGTTCTCGATGTCGTGACCCCATCAACGCCGCGGCCTCCTTCTGAGGAGAGCAAAGCCGAGGTCACGAAAATGCCATCCGATCCCTGGCCAGAGATTCCCGGTGATATTCTGGAGGAGCCAAGATCTCAAGAAAAGGACCAAATCGCTTCACTGCCACCTGCTCAGCCCATGCTAAAGGCGAGACCCGCATATAAGGAAAATCCCCGCCCCGAATATCCCAGGCTTGCCAGGAGGAGGGGGTACCAGGGGACTACCGTTCTAGAGGTTTTGGTGGGTGTTACAGGAAGGGTGCATGATATTAGGTTGTTAGACTCCAGCGGATACGAGATCCTGGATAATGCAGCAGCGGCCTCTGTCAGGGAGTGGCTCTTTGAACCGGGGAGGAAGGGGGATCAGAGAGTGGAAATGTGGGTTCGGGTACCCGTCCGATTTGAGTTGAAGTAAATACCCAAATCATATAAACCATCTACATAGGCTAGATCCAGGAATTTATGTCACGTCTCGTAGGACCAATTGACTGTAAGATATAACGTTCAGATCAGGCGCGGTTACTAGGCGTCGCCTGAATCCGCCTTGTTCGACACTTCATATCGTTATTGTGCCCTCCAGATATAAGACGGCTTTGCCGGAGATACCGATGCGCTTCCCGCGATTTTCGCAGAAAAGTTCGCCGCCCCTCTTCGACACCTGTAGGGCGTGAAGATCCCGCTTCTGAAGTTTCTCTGCCCAATACGGCACCAGAACACAATGCGCCGATCCTGTGACGGGATCCTCCGGGATACCGACACGAGGCGCGAAGAATCGCGACACGAAGTCGCTTTGCTGTCCTGGCGCAGTCACGATGACCCCCCGGCATTCTATCCGTGACAGGGCGGTGAAATCGGGGACAACGTCAATGACGGCCCGCTCACTATCCAACACCACCAAGATGTCTTCTTCCGAGCCGAGCACCTCTAGCGGCGAGACCCCTAAAGCCTCTCTGAGTCCGTTTGCTGGTTTCACTGGTACAGGTGGCCTGGCTGGGAAGTCCATTTCGAGAAAACCATCGCGCTTCGTCACCACCAACTGCCCGCTCTTCCTGGTAGAAAAGCGTATCGAAGGTTCCACTGAATCCAAAAACTCAAACACGACAAAAGCACTCGCCAGCGTTCCGTGACCGCACAGTGCCACCTCTGTTGCTGGAGTAAACCACCGCAAGCTGAAACCGTCCTCATCGCGGACAAGAAATGCCGTTTGCGAAAGATTGTTCTCAGCGGCAATCTTCTGCAGCTGTTCGTCCGAAAGCCACTCGTCCAGCGTGCACACGGCTGCGGGATTTCCGCAGAAAACCTGACTTGTGAACGCATCAACTTGGTATACTGGTATTTTCATCTGTTTCTCTTCCTTTGTCGAACGACAAGCTCAGTGGTAGCGATTTAATTAACCCCTTAAACCTTCCCGCAAGGCGGGATGGTCTCAGCTTTGCTATGCGGGTAAGTGAGAGGGTGTTTTTCATCGCCCGCTTCGCTAAAGACGCAGAGTGCGCAGAGAGAAAGTATATTTTCTTTTCTGCTGAGAGGGCAGAAAAGAAAAAATTTACACCATGGTGGCAGTCAGGACAATCGCAGGCACACAAAATGCTAATCTGAATAAGATGGTTGTATCGGGTTCGGCTTTTTGTTATTTATTTCCCTGCGTCCTGAAAGTCCCGAGTTTTTCATCGGGATCAAAGGAAAACAAATCAAAGAGTAAACTCTGCGTTCTTAGCGTCTTTGCGGTGAGTACTATTCTTTCAAAGACCCTTTCAGGGTCATCATTCAAGCCACCCTTTTTAGGGGTGGTGGTTGACTCCATAGTCTACCCTTTAGATGACGACTAACCCTTTATTGAGCAGTCTCGCTTCCCTCAGGTACCTGCCCTCCGGATCAACCTGCTGCCTCAATACGCGCAATTCCTCTTCAGTAGGCAGATCAAGGGGTCTAACGTCCTTCTGGACCTTCAGGTCCCATTGA
>JAZDES010000243.1:0-50511 GCA_043808585.1 Pseudomonadota bacterium
CACTCAGGATAGCCGTGAGTTTGCGCTTAAGACCTTGTGTGTTCACGGGATCACCTCCTTGGAGGGTTGAGGTTGAACGAAGGGAGTGAATCGATACGTGAGAAGGGTAGTCCTGCCCGGCCTTGTCCTCGTCAGACGAGACGGGACTAATCAACTTTCTCTAAGTATTCGACTATTCGATTTACGAAAAGGTCAAAATCAAGCAAATTATGCTTAAAGATGCCATACACAACTTCATCGTCCACACGTTCGTAGTAGTGAACCAACAAATTGCGAAAGGAGGCCATATTCTCGAGCTTTTCCAGATCTGTAGTCCGGATTATGCCTTTTTCCGCCAAAACGGCAAATGTGTCACGATAGCTCGCCGGTTCTCTCAGCTTTTCATCAGCGATAATATGCTGGGCAACATCTATGCAGGCTTCGATAAGAATGTGAAGCGTTCGTTCCACAAAACGGCGGGCTCTCTTGTCTGTCCTGTAGCTCTCCCACGTTATATCGGTCGCATCCACCAGATCCTGAACTCCAGATCTTATATCCGTGAGTATCCTCTCTATTAATATGCGATCAACCATTCTTGGCGCCGTATAGAACCCTGTTCACATACCTTTTATGCAAATACAAGAAGTCCTCGTATGTCTTGCGACCACGCATTTCAAATCTCTTTCGGGCTTCGGGTGAACGTTCAAATACCAATTTACCTGATCGGCGGATTTCGTATTTCAGAAGCTCGCCGGCACGGTTTAATACCACCACATCAACGGGGCATCCCAAAGCCTTTTCGAGTGAGGAGATGAGGGAGAGAATTGAAAAAGAATTGGAGCATTCATCATCCAGCAGGACAGCCAGGTCTATGTCGTTGGGTCTCCTGCCGGTGCCTTTTGAAAAGGAGCCAAAGATATATACCGCCAGCACGGCCCTGTGCTCTGAACATATAGAATAAACTGTTTGCATGGCATCACTAAACAAATTTACTTTTTTTGCGTTCACGGTAAGTCCCTTTTTGTGGGAGGAAGTATAGAAAAAAGACAGGTAGTGTGTCAAGTTGATGATCTGCGATCACAAGCCAAGTCATTTAATGATAAATGATTAAAGTCGCTTTTGGAAGAGAGTCGTGGAATTTGGGAAGGTGAGCACTTCACCGTCAAGGGGGATAAGTAGCCGGTCGGCCCCTAGTCCTTCGCTCTCTGCCAGGGCCCTGAGATCAGCCCTTGAGACTGTCCCGTGGTCCAGGGCCTCCATGTGGATGGCAACAACAACGGCATTGGGCGCTGCACGACAGAGGGCTATGGTCTGTTCGGCATCCATTACGATAGGGTCGCTCTTGGGAAGCCTTGCACCGGAAGAATGCGTTAAGATGATGTCCGGTTGCAGGTCCATCAAGACCTGTTTCACTTCATCGCACCATATGGTGTCGCCTGTCCAGTAGAGAGTTGGTTCTGCTTCGGCCTGTAAGACATACCCTGACACGTCTCCCATCCTTTCCCCCCAGACACCTGTGCCGTGCCGCCCCTGTGTGCGGGTCAGCCTTATTCCGTGCCAGTCTCTAAAGCGGTCAACAGGGGTAACTGTCTGAAAACCCTTTTTCCTGAGTCGCTCTTCATCTCCGGGTTGACAGAATATTGTTATGTCTTTGGGGAGTAAATCTTTTGCCGCCGGGTCAAAATGATCTATATGCAAATGGGAGATGAGGACCATCTCAATCCCCTCCACAATATCGCGGGTCGGGATCGGTAGATCAGAGATGGGATTAGGGGATATGCCGGCAAAGGAGTCGAATTGGTGTTTCTGAGATAGCATAGGATCAGTAAGGAAAGTCTTGCCCGCGTATGTAATCCGTAATGTTGCGTTACGTATTTGCTGAATTTCCATGAGTTCCTCCACAGAATAGGGCCCTGTCCCCAGTTTACAGGACTATCGGATAACCACGTTTTCTATTGTAGCGGTTCCGCTATTAATTGTCATTGAATTAACTTCCAGCCCCTCGCTTGCGCTGGGGCTGGCTTTTCGCGGGAATCACAAAATGTGGCTGTTTATGGGTTTTTATGAATTGATCATATATTGCTTGAACTCCCCCTTTTCGCTTACCCTGACAGATCGGATGTCCTCTCCTGTCTTCCCCATGATCCTTACCTCGCTAACCTCACCCTTTCCCACGTCACTGTATGCAGCGGTGATGGATGAGGCGAGATCGATGGAATCATCAGATGCCTCTCCTAGTAACAAGGCGGTGGGGCCGGGGACGGAAACTGATCTAATGACAAAATCCCCATCCCTTGAGAGGCGGGAAATGACCTCATTTTCTTTCTTGTTCCTGCCAACCACGATCTTTGAGTTAGGGCCGATTCTGAAATGTCTTCCCACTTTAAGGAGCTCGATTTCCCTTACCTGGGGGTCTTGTTGGGATGAAAGAAGGTCCCTGAGCCGCTCTGAAAAAACCTTTTCTGTGAGGAGACAGCCGCCAGCCGGCGAGGGGTATTCCTCCACATTCATCGTCTTTGCCAGTTCTATCTGCGGCTTTCTTGAACGCCCCTGAAAGTCCATAAGGAATTCCCTTTTCACCCATCCCTCTTCTTCCGGGATAGTGATGGGAAGGTGCTTGGCCGAGAGGGGCCTGAGGAGGAGGCGGCCGAGACCGCTTTGGGTGTTGACCAAGGAGAGTGCCTTCTTGTTCTGAGACATGGGCCTTTGACCGAGTACCTCGCCTGTAATTACAAAGGCTGCCATTTCCGCTTCAAGCATCTCGCCAGCGACACGGAACATGAGGGCATGGCAGTCGATACAAGGGTTCATATTGCCCCCGTAACCGTACTTTGGGCGTTTGACAACTTCCAGATGACGGCCTGTAATGTCCACTACCTTCAATGAGAGGTCCAGAGACCTTGCCGATTTTCTGGCCCTTTTGGATGCAAAGAAGGGGGTCTCAAAAAAAAGGGCCAAGACATCAATGCCTTGGCCCCTTATCAGGCCTGCTGCCAGCATACTGTCCAGGCCCCCTGAAAAGACACACAGGGCTTTCATATCAAGTCTTCACTTTCTCCTTATAATCCCACTTCCGTAAGCGACCGTACGACCGATTCCTGCTCCTCGGTTAGTTTTTTGGGCACTGCGATCCCGATTTCAACAAAGGCATCGCCCCTCTTCTCACCGTTGGGACGAGGCAGGCCGTAACCCTTTAACCTAAACTTGGCATTGTCTTGTGTGCCTGGCGGAATCTTGAGTTTCAATAGCTTCTTGTCGATGGTGGGGACCTCGACCTCGACGCCAAGCACAGCCTCGGAGAATCTGATCTGGTGTTTCAGGTAAAGATCAACATTATCCCTCTTGAAAATCGGATGGTCGAGGACCTTGATCTTTATATATAGGTCCCCCTGGGGACCCCCATACATACCGGCCTCGCCCTTGCCCCTCAGCCTCAACTTCTGACCCTCAGCGATTCCGGCGGGGACCTTGACAGAGACCTTCTCCTGGCGACCGTCCACATTATAGGCGATGACCTTGCTCGTGGTAACGCACAGCTCTTCCAGGGTCATGGGAAGTTCATATATCAGGTCCCGGCCTTTCGCTGCACGGTTTTGACCCTGAAAGCCTCCGCCACGAAAGAAGTCCTGGCCTGTGCCGCCCGTTCCCCCGAAAATATCGCTGAAGGTACTGCGACCTCTTCCTCCACCTCCAAAGCCGAATTCCCTGAAAATACTCCCAAAGTCAAAGCCCCTGAAGATGTCCTCTTGGGTGAATCTTCTCTGGAAGCCTTCGACCCCGAACATATCGTACTGCTTCCTCTTTTCCGGATCGCTGAGGACGGCATAGGCCTCACTTATTTCTTTGAATTTGGCTTCAGCCGACTTGTCTCCCCGGTTTCGGTCCGGGTGGTGTTGCAAGGCCAGCTTGCGGTAGGCCTTCTTGATCTCCTCTGGAGAGGCCGATTTCAAAACCCCCAAGGTCTTGTAATAGTCTTTGCCTGGCATATTTTTCTTGCTGTTCGGCTAACTAGGCCGGAATAGGAGGGAAAAAACCAACATCAACAAAAAAACTAATCACGGCCGAAGAGAAGTCAAGGCAATCTGCCTCTCCTTTTTAACCGGCCTGAAGGGAACTATTTCCCCCTCTGGTTGTTGGGGCCGTTGACCCACCAGTCTGTCTTCTTGTCGAACCACCACTCTGAACTGTGGGCTGCAAGGATTTCTTGAGCCAGTCTCTTGGCACTCTCTGAAAGGAGCCTCTTGACGGCAAAGGGTAACCAATCTTTTGCATTGGGGTTACCCAGGTCCAGTTGTTCCTTCAGTTCCAAGATGAGATCAAGCTGATCTGCATCCCTTGCGAGACGGGCCTCCAGGGTGTCTTCTGTATTGAATTCCCGGGTAAGTAAAATTATTTCATCACCGAATTGCAGCCCGCGGACCTGATCACAAATAGCCCTTTCCTCATCGGCCCTTACATATCTCTTGTTGACATAGTTATGGTCTCCGGTCCTGGCCTCCGGAAGATCATGGAAGAGGCACATCAAGATGACTTTGTTGAGGTCTGCATCAGGCTCCTGGGAAGCGAGTACATATCCGATCACGGCCGTACGAAAAGAATGATCAGCTACCGATTCCCTCCCGGACCCCAGGAACTGGTAGCCTGTCCTTGGGGTCTTCTTTAGCATTCCCACCTCAAATAGGAATTGTGCGCTTCTCTTCATAATGGCATTTGAATAGGTGTATGATAGGGAAAAGTCAAGAAGGATTTGTCTGGGCCTTAGCTTGATTTATTTCGTTGAAGTGTTTAGTATTGAGCCCAGCTGTGATCATATCCTGGAATTTATGCCTCAGCAAGAATATCCTTTGACGAAAAAGGCGGGCAGCTCATTTCAAGAGCCAATTTTTCAATATGGAAATTCGGACATATCCGGACCCGGTCCTGAAGACATATGCCGAACCGGTGAAAAATATAGACGGGGAGCTCCAGAGGCTTATCGACGGCATGATCGAAGTCATGTACTCGGCGCCGGGCATCGGTTTGGCCGCCAACCAGGTTGGGGAGCTAAAACGGGTTATCGTCTTTGATCTCGAGCCAAGAGAGATAGGGAGAAGGCCGCTTGTACTGATCAATCCGGAAATAGTCCTGGGTGGGGAGGAGATTGTCTGGGAGGAGGCTTGCCTGAGCGTGGTTGACTTTTCGGCAGAGGTTGTCCGAAAGACAGAGGCTATGGTAAAAGGGCTGGATCGGCACGGAAATCCGCTGAGCATAGAGGCCAAGAACCTCCTGGCCATTTGTCTACAGCATGAGATTGATCATTTAAACGGGATCCTCTTTATTGATCATATAAGCAGCCTCAAGAGGGCATTATACAAGAAAAGGCTCAAGAAGACCCTCAGAGGGGGGTAGGTGTAAGACTTCATGATCAGACCGGCTTGAGGCCCATGAGATCTGCAGATATTAATAAACATCATGAGGGCTTTCCCAGATGGCCCGGAATCATTTTCATGGGCACACCGGATTTTGCAGTTCCACCCCTGCAGAAACTGGTCGAATATGGGCATAATGTCTTGGCAGTGGTGGTGCAACCGGACAGGCCCAAAGGGAGGGGCAGGAAGGTGGTCGCGTCGCCGGTCAAGAGGGTTGCCACCGAATACCACCTTGAGGTCCTTCAACCGGAAAGGGCATCTGGCCGACAGTTCTGTGAGGTGGTCAGGGACAAAGGGCCTGACCTGCTGATTGTTGTGGCATTTGGTCAGATCCTGAAAGATGATCTCCTCCGTATCCCCCGGCGGGGGGCCATAAATGTCCATGCCTCCCTCTTGCCCAAGTACCGTGGGGCGGCCCCGATCCAGTGGGCGATTCTTAAGAATGAATCCAAGACCGGGCTTACCGCAATGCGGATGGATGCAGGGCTCGACACGGGGCCTATCCTGCTTCAGGAGGAAGTGGCCATTGGCAAGGATGAGACGGCGGGCCAGCTTCACGACAGGCTTTCGGGCCTTTCAGGAGATTTCTTGCTGAGAACCATCAAGGGGTTGGAAGAGGGGCGCTTACAGGAGAAGCCCCAGGATCACGGAATGGCTACCTATGCCCCCAAGATTGAAAGGGCCATGTCTTGGGTGCGCTGGGATCAACCCGCCCAAACGGTATCGGCCTTAATAAGGGCACTGGATCCCTGGCCAGGGGCCCTCACCACTCTTGGGGGTAGAGAGCTCAAACTCTTCTCCTCCAGGGTCGTTGATGAAGTCCGAAAAGATACTGTACCCGGAAGGGCGGTACGGAAGATGGAATCAGGGCTTGAGGTGGAAACGGGAAGGGGCGTAATAGAGGTCCGGGAACTCCAGCTCCCGGGGAAGAAGAGACTTGTTGCCGGCGACTTCCTCCGAGGCGTTCCCTTGGAGGAGGGAACGATATTAGGCGGATGATATGAAAGAGTTGGCCGTGAAGGTGCAGGGATCCGTTGGAATTAGAGAAGCGGAGAAAGTTGAGGATTCCCAGCGCCCACAGAAAAGGATCTTTATCTTCCTCCTGTTGATTACGTGCGTTGTGATGGTGGGCTTTGCCTTTCTCCTCTGGTGGGTCCCCTATGTGGGCATGACCAACATTCACCAGAGGCTTCCCCTGATCGTGGGAGTTGTATTTGCGGCCATGGTTCTCTTTGGCCTGGGCGGTGCCTTGACGCTCGTTTTTACCATTATCCGCGGGAAGAACCTCTTTTTTAATCGTAAGATCAGGGGTGTAGTTATCCGCATCCTTTTCCCCTTGCTCGTGGTTGTTGGCAGGTGTTTCGGTATCAACAAGGATGAGGCTCGAAGATCCTTCGTGGCAATCAATAACAGCCTTGTGCTCGCAGAGGCAAAAAAAGTTAAGCCGGATAAGCTTCTCATTCTCCTGCCACACTGTTTGCAACATCACGAATGCACGGTGCGAATCACAGGCAATGTGGATAATTGTAAGGCCTGCGGCAGGTGTAAGATAAAGGACCTTGTGGCCCTATCGGAAAAGTACCATGTCTCTGCCTCTGTGGCAACTGGTGGTACATTGGCAAGGAGGATCGTGGTTGAAAAAAAGCCAAAGGTCATTATTGCAGTGGCCTGCGAGCGAGACCTGACAAGCGGGATTCAGGACAGCTACCCTATCCCTGTCTTCGGCATACTGAACAATAGGCCCTTTGGTCCCTGTTATGACACTGATGTGGATTTGGAGCTCGTCGAACAAGGAATGATCACCTTCTTGGGGAATGCGGCCGGTTATGCCGAGAGATCTAGCATTAAGGGTGCTCAACAGTCTGGACCTTAGCCCTGATTTTTCAGATCGATACCTGGAAAGGGCCTTTGAGCGGGCGGCCCATTTGGACGAAAGGGATCGTGCCTTTGTGGTTCACCTGGTACAGGGTGTTCTTCGATGGCGACTTAGACTCGACTGGATCATCGAGGAAAGCCTCAGATTTCCCTTCAATAGGATTGCCCCCCCTGTTCTGAATATCCTCCGCATGGGAGTATACCAGATATTTTTCATGGACCGGGTCCCAGACTCGGCCGCAGTAGACGAGGCTGTCAAACAGGCAAAGGCCATTGGGAAGAGACATGTGGCAGGGTCTGTCAATGCGATCCTTAGAAACGTATGCCGGCACAAGGAGCACGTTACTTTTCCTCCGCGTAAGCCTGACCCGGCCAGGCACCTTTCTGTGTATTACTCTTATCCCGTGTGGTTGGTGGAAAAGTGGATCAGGGAACTGGGGATCAGTTCCACAGAGCGCCTCTTGGAGGCAGGAAATGAGATCCCCCCTCTGGTTATCAGGACCAATACCCGACGGGTACACAGGGCAGGGCTGATCAGGCTCCTTGAGGAGGAGGGGGTCAGGGGAAGGCCGACCCCTTATGCCCCTGAGGGGATAAGGATTGATGGAGTAAAGGGTCCTGTCAGTCGACTGAAGGGCTTCCAGGATGGCCTCTTTCAGGTGCAGGGGGAGGCGGCCCAGATCTCTTCCCATCTGCTTTTCCCGGGGCCCGGTGAATCAATCCTTGATCTTTGTTCAGGGCTTGGTGGGAAATCCACTCATATGGCGCAACTTGCGGGATCCGATGGGCGGATCGTTGCCCTTGACATGAGCCACAGCAGACTGGTAAGGCTTTCAGAGAATTCACGCCGTCTTCGGGTTGGCCCAATTGAGCCGATCGTTTCGGATGCAGGCAGCTATCCTTCCCTCCTGTTTCGCCGTACCTTCGATAAGATCTTGATCGATGGGCCATGTTCGGGCCTGGGCATCATATCCAGACATCCGGACATAAAGTGGGCCAGGAATGAAGGGGACATAAAGAGGCTGGCCCGACTGCAAAAGAGCATACTGAATCAGGCGGCACTTGTACTCAAAAAGGGCGGCAGGATGCTCTATGTGACCTGTACTGTCTCAAGGGAAGAAAACGAAGGGGTAGTCGGTGATTTTTTGAGAGAAAACAGCGGGATGGTCCTTGAGGATCTACACGGCCTTGTGCCGGAATGGTGTATCGATCTGATAGATGAAAACGGTTTTTTCAGGACCCTCCCCCATATTCAAGAAATGGAAGGTTTTTTCGGGGCACTTTTTACTAAGATAGGGTAATCCTGACCCGGAAAAAGCGGGAAAGGGGCTACAAGGCATACCTTGGAGGAAGACATGGTAAGAATATCACCTTCAATCCTTTCTGCTGATTTTACCCGGCTTGGAGAAGAGATTAGAGAGGTGGAAACCGCAGGGGCAGACTATATCCACATCGATGTTATGGACGGCCACTTCGTCCCCAATATAACTGTCGGGCCTATGATCGTTAAGGCGGCCCGAGGCATAACACAATTGCCTCTTGATGTCCATCTGATGATCTCTGATCCGGATCAGTATATTGATGATTTCGCAAAGGCAGGGGCGGGAATCCTGACAGTCCATATTGAGACCCTTAAACACGTTCACAGGACTATTCAGCACATAAGGGATACGGGGGCCATGCCAGGTCTGGCATTGAATCCTGCAACCCCCCTGGATGTCCTGGATTATATACTGGATGACCTGGACATGGTCTTGCTGATGACGGTAAATCCGGGTTTTGAGGGACAGAGATTTATCCCGGAGGTCATTCCAAAGATAAAGAGACTCAAGGAAGAGATCGACAGGAGGGGCCTGAATGTGGATGTGGAGGTAGACGGAGGCATCAACCCGGACGTAATAGGTGACGTGGCTCGGGCCGGTGCCAATGTCTTTGTTGCAGGCTCAGCCATTTTTTATAGCAAAGACTATGAACAGACTATTCGTTTAATGAGGGAGATGGCGGATAACTAGTTGCTGGATGCTAGTTGCTGGATGCTGGATACTCGAAACTTGGTAACGCTTTAGCGTCTTGAAAGAAAGGCAGAGGACCGTGAGGGTCTTTTTTCCAAAGGACGTAAAGGACGGCATCATTTCAAAGAACGGCAGTGAGGTCTTGAACCTCGTCACGCAACAGCCCCATAAGAGGATGTCCCTATGAAGAGCCCTCTCCCCTGCCTGTGTCCCGATTACATCGGTATATTTAAAGGTAAGGGGGCGTGCTCCCGATTACATCGGGATGAAGAATTTGGGTTACGTCCTTTGAAAAAAAGACCCTCGCGGTCTGTCATCTTACTCCTCAGTGTTTTCAAAGCGCTAAAGTATTACGAAACTTGGAAGTTGCGTGGGTGGTTGGCGGATTTGTAAAAAATCTTCGTGCAAAGGCGCAAAGACGCGAAAGGTTTTTTGAAAAGGGGGGACATAATTCGAAGGTCATGAGACAGGATATCAGAGACTTAAGGCAGGTTATCGCATGGATGTGAGGTTGATCGAAATTAAACAGGATATGCCGGGATTTAAATCCTTTTTTGCCTCCTGGCTCTGCCAGGATGACCTCAATCTTATTGTTGACGTGGGACCTGCCAGTACGGGAGAGCGACTGATTGGCTCCCTGGCTGCCCTGGGGGTGGAGAGGATCGACTATGTACTACTGACCCATATTCATATCGATCACTGCGGGGGATTGGGTGCCTTGCTGGACCACTACCCCATGGCAAAGGTCATATGCCATGAAAAGGCAGTAGAGCATATGGTTGACCCCTCAAGACTATGGAACGGGAGCCTAAAGGTGCTCGGCGAGATCGCCAGGGCCTATGGCCCTCCAAGGCCTGTAAATGAGGGAAGGCTGATTACTCACAATGAAAGCGAACTAAAGGACCTGACGGTAATAGAGACGGCGGGCCACGCGCTTCATCATCTCAGTTTCACTTACGGAGGTCGACTCTTTGCGGGTGAGGCGGGGGGAAACTATTTTATCATTGATGATACCGAATACCTGCGTCCAGCCACGCCCCCGAGGTTTTTCTTTGAGGTTAGTCTCGCCAGCGTTGATCGGCTGCTCTCGCTGAAGGACCAGCCCATATGCTATGCGCACTTTGATCAAGGCAGGAGTTCCCACAGGTTATTAGGGATGTTTCGTCAGCAACTGATCTTCTGGAAGGAAGTGATTCATGAGGAGGTGCTAAATGGGGATCAGGATCTGGTGGAAAGATCCATGAATTCCCTAATTGAAAGGGATCCAAACCTCAAGGGAATAAGCAAAATGGACATGGACACCCTGGGACGTGAGAGGTTCTTTATGGCCAATGCCATCAAAGGGTTTATAGGATTGTTTAAAGAAATGGACACTTCAAGTGTTTCGCGAACCGGGTGAAATCCATACCGGCGCGAGAAAAATTATTTACACAAGGGCACGAAATGATAGGCGGCATGAGAGAAGATAACCAGTTTGAAAGGGCCAATTTCAAGACCCTGATCGAAACGGATGGATACGACCTAATTCAAGACAGGCTTAACATCATTGATGTCTTCCTGGGTACGGAAGAGCATGTCACTATTGAAGAGATGTGCAAACTCCTCTCAGAGGAGGGATACGATTACGAGACTGAATTTGTAAGACAATGCATGAACAGGATGGCGGATCTGGGATTTGCCCAGAAGAAGCAGTTCAAGGACCAGCCAATACGGTACGAGCATCGTCATCTGGGCAGGCACCACGACCACTTTATATGCACCAAATGCAGCAGGATCGTTGAATTCGCCGACCGAGACATGGAGCGGTTGCAGGCTAAGATTGCGGCAGGCCACGGATTTCATATGCTTCAGCATCGGATGGAGATCTACGGGCTTTGCTCTGAATGCCTGGCCCAGAGGAAACCCCTGATGCCTCTGGCTATGGCTAAGAAGGGAGAAAGGGTCGTAATCAGGGAGATGGCCGGCGGCAAGGGGGCGTCATTACGGCTGTATTCAATGGGCTTGAGACCCGGTGATCAAATCGAAATCATTAACAACACCGGACAGGGAAGGATCGTCTTGGGCCATGACTATACCAGGCTTGCCATAGGAAGGGGTATCGCACAGGCGATCATGGTCTCAGTGGCGGACAAAGATTGAGCGGATCAAGGGGTCACGTGACCTTTTGCAGAAAGCTCCTCAGTCTGTCCCTGACGGCCCTGATCAACCTTTCGCCACCGCTTCGATAGTTATAATTTTCTCTTTCCTCAGGGGTAACAGCATCCGGGATATGACGCAACTTCAGCTTGATAATGGCCATGTAATCGTCCAGGAGAAACCTACGGTAGATGAGGTTTAGGGGGGGGATCTTGAATTCTTCTTCGGTGATGGATGCCCCCCAGTCAATGACGTAAGGTAGACCATCATTGCCCAGCAGGGTATTGGGCGCCCTTTTTAGGTCACAGTGGGCCACACCCTTTTTGTGGAAGCCCTCCACCAGGTCTTTCAAGGCGGAAAAAAAGGATTCAGAAAGCCTCATCTCCTTTTCAAGATTTTCGAGACTCCTTCCAGGTATCTCCTCTATAACCAGGGCAATCCCGTCAATTATTTGATATAGAGACGGCACACCTCTCAGACCCCTTAGCTTTCTGAAGGCCTTCCCCTCCCTCCACACCAGGAAACGACCGATGGTATTTCTTAAAAAAAATCTGTTGGCGCTGTAATCTTTGACCACGGCCCGTACCCCGCTTTCTTCCACAACCCAGATGGCGGGCCTGGTGCTGGAAGGCCTCCTAATGATATGGGATTGCTTCTTGCGAAGATCGGAAAGCCTTAGGGTCTCAAACATGGGCAGTTACTCATTGTGGTACTTGAAGTAGGCGGCACAGGTCCCTTCGCTTGAAACCATGCAGGCGCCAACCGGATTTCTGGGCGAGCAGGTCCTCCGGAAGAGCTGACAGTCCGGAGGCCTGGCGGTTCCCCTCAGGATCTCGGCGCAGCGGCACCCCGGGGGCTCTTTGGCCGGTGGGACATCAAGATCAAATCGGGTCTTGGCGTCCAGGGTTGAGAAACTATCCCTTATTGCCAGCCCACTTCCAGGTATCTTTCCGAGACCCCGCCAGGGGGAGTCGCAAGGTTCGAAGACCTCTCTCATCACCCTTAGTGCCCCAGGGTTTCCTTCGGGGGAGGCCCCCCGCACATACTGGATTTCCACATCCGCCCTCCCTGCCTCTATCTGCTCCACGAGCATCAATATCCCCTGGAGGATATCGATCGGCTCAAAGCCCACAACTACGCAAGGGATATGATACCTGGATGCGATCTCTTCATAGGCTGAGGTACCTATGATGGTGGTCACATGGCCGGGACATATAAAGCCATCGATATCCAGGTCTCCGCCCGACAGGAGTGCCTCCATGGCAGGGGGGAGGAGTTTGTGGGCTGACAGGACCGAGAAGTTGAACCACTGATTCTTGCGGGCCGTCTTGATGGCAGTGGCCACCGTCGGGGCCGTGGTCTCAAAGCCAATCCCGAGAAAAACGACCTCCCTTGGGGTGGCGTCGCCGGCAATCTTGAGGGCATCGAGGGTGGAATAGACCACCCTGACATCCGCCCCCTTGGCCTTCTCTTCATCAAGGGAAGAAGCAGTCCCTGGGACTCGAAGCATGTCGCCAAAGGTGGCTACAATGACGCCAGGTGTTCGCGCCAATTTTACCGACTTGTCGATTTCTTCCATGGCCGTGACGCAGACAGGACAGCCTGGTCCTGAGACCAGATCGATGGTCTCCGGCAAGAGACTGCGGAGGCCGTGCTTGAATATGGACATGGTATGGGTACCGCAGATCTCCATCAGCCTGACAGGTTTCTTTGATGCCTCTTTGATTTTGAGCGAAAGGCCCCTGGAGACAGTGCCATCACGGTATTCATCAATGTATTTCATGGCCACCTCTCAATTATTGCACTAGCCGTATGTTCCTGTTACACCCGCATACCTGAGTCCAGCGCAGACCGCCTGCCCTAGGGCCAACGAACCATCATTGGTAGGGAGCGCGGCGTGGCTGAAGACATGAAGGACTTCTGACGTCAGGGCCTGCGTCAACCCGCGCAGTAATGTCACGTTTTGAAATGCCCCCCCGCTCAGTGCCACCTGATCTATCCCGCTCTCGTCCCTGATTCTGAGGCATGCATCTTTAAACATGTCTATCAAGGTATTATGAAACCGGCGGCTGATCAATCCCCTTGCAACCCCTTTTCGGATGTCTTCCACCACCCCTCTTATGATCCCGTCTGCAACCATAATCCATTGATCGTCCACCTTCTCGATCTCCCAGGTGTAACTTCCCTTTGCCTTGGGGGCCTGGCACATCTCCAGCTCTATGGCCGCCTGGCCCTCAAAGGCGATCCTGTGCCTTAGGCCTAGGAGAGAGGAGACCGCATCGTAGAGCCTTCCACAGCTGGAGGTTAAAGGGGAATTTATATGTTTTTGGGCCATCTGAAGGATGATCGCACACTTCTTATTGTCAAGGTCCCGAACGAATGGAATAGGCAGATCAAATAGCTGATCCCCATACGCCTTAAATAGATAGACAAGGGCCATTCGCCACGGGGACTTGATTGTCGCATCCCCCCCCGGGAGGGGTAGATAGTCAATATGTGCTGCCCGCCTGAATGAAGTGAGGTCCGAGAGGAGGATCTCTCCCCCCCATATCTGTTTATCCATGCCGTAACCTGTACCGTCCATGGCCAGGCCAATGACCGGGCCTGTGAGCCTGTGCTCGGCGAGGCAGCTTACAATGTGGGCATGGTGGTGCTGGACCCCGAAGATGGGTGATTCACCCTGGTCACGGGCATATCGGGTGGTAAGGTAGTCGGGATGGAGATCGTGGGCAATGAGTAGCGGGTGAATCTCCAGGATCCTCTTCAGGTGGGAGACCGTGAGGTGAAAGAATTCAAGGGTCTCGAGGTTTTCCATGTCTCCTATATGCTGGCTCATAAAGGCGCGGTTTTCCTTGGTGAGACATATGGTGTTCTTGAGCTCCCCTCCCACAGCGAGGACGGGCGGAAGATGAGCCATCCCTTCGGAAAGGAAGATCGGGACAGGTACATACCCCCTGGAGCGTCTTATCTGCCTTGGAATTCCATCCACGATCCTGAGTACAGAATCGTCACTCCTGAGATAGATATCCCGGTTATGCACCAGGAAATAGTCTGCAATATGGCCCAGGTGTTTGAAGGCCTCCCTGTTATCGATATTAATCGGTTCTTCTGTCATATTGCCGCTTGTCATGACCAGGGCCTTGAAAGGGCCTTCCATGAGCAGGTAGTGAAGCGGGGTGTAGGGGAGCATTATCCCGAGGTATCTGTTTCTGGGGGCAACCTGTGGCGATAGACCGTGAGAGCGACGCTTTTTGAGGATTAGTATGGGGCGCTGATGGGAGGCCAGTGTCTCAGCCTCCGCCTCGTTCATGTGGACAAGGTCAAGGGCTGTTTCCAGGTCCTTTACCATGATGGCGAGGGGTTTTTCTTCCCGGTGTTTTCTTTTTCTAAGCCTCACGACCGCCCTGTGGTTGGCCGCATCCACTGCCAGATGAAACCCGCCTAGGCCCTTGACGGCCAGGATTTGCCCCCTCTTCAAGAGGGATATGCCCTCCTCGATGGGATCATCGCAAAGGATCTCCTCTCCATCGGACCTGTGCAGAGAAATCAACGGCCCACACTCCCAGCATGCATTGGGCTGTGCATGAAATCGCCGGTCTTTGGGGTTGTGATATTCCGCCTTGCATGAGGGGCACATCTCGAATTTCTTCATGGTGGTGCTGGACCTGTCGTAGGGGATATCCATTATAATGGTGTATCTGGGGCCACAGTTGGTGCAATTGATAAATGGATAGCCAAATCGGCGATCCCTCGGATTCCTCATTTCCGAAAGACAATTGTGGCAGATGCATACATCAGGGGAAATCAGGGTGGAGCGCCCTTCTCCGGGCCTGCTGACCCTGATTTCAAATTCCTTATCATTTTTCAGGGGCACCTCGGTCCACTCAATCGAGGCAATATGGGCGAGGGGAGGCCTTTCAGCCGCCAGGACGTCAAAGAAGCGCTGGATGTCTTTTACATCCCCTTCAACCTCCACTTCAACGCCCTGAGGAGTGTTGGTGGCATATCCGGCAAGATTATGACGGGAGGCAAGCTGGTATAGGAAGGGGCGAAAACCGACCCCCTGGACGATTCCCTTAATGGCGCCTCTGGCCCGCTTGTTCATTTTTCTTTCAAACAGGCCCCCGGCCCCTTACGGTCTCTTTCAGCCACTTGCACCAGGCATCAAGACCCTCTCCAGTCCTGCAGGAGATTTCGAAAATGATCAGGTGGGGGTTGACCTTTAATGCCTCCCTTTTGATGGTTTCAATGTTGCAATCCACATACGGGAGGAGATCGGTCTTATTTATAAGCAATACCTTTGATTCATGAAACATAAGGGGATATTTTGACGGCTTGTCGTCTCCTTCGGTTACGCTGAGGATCATCACCTTGAAGTCTTCGCCAAGCTGGAATTCAGCGGGGCATACCAGGTTGCCGACATTTTCAACTACCAGTAGGTCAAGGTCATCGAAATTGAATTCCTTGAAGGTATCCCGTATCATGTTTCCGTCCAGGTGGCATGCCCCTCCCGTGTTGATCTGGACCACGGGGATTCCTTTCTGGGCGATCCTTTCGGCATCCTGCGAGGACTGGATGTCTCCTTCTATGACGCCCATGCGCAGATTATCCTTGAGGGCGTCTATGGTCTTCTCCAAGAGGCTGGTCTTTCCTGCCCCTGGTGAGCTCATGAGGTTAAATACCAACAGCCCCTTTTCATCAAAGATCGCCCTGTTCTCCCGGGCTATTCGTTCATTGGCTTCAAGTATGTCCTTTACCACAGCTATCTTCATACTTTCCTCCTTTGTCACTCTACCTCCATTTCAACGATCGATAGGTCTTGTCCTGCAATGGTGTCGATCTCGGTGCTGCTGCACTCCGGACACAGGAAGGTGTAATCCTTGATCTCAAAGGTGTGTCTGCATTCCCTGCACATACCCTTGAGGGAGATGGTTTCCATAAGAAGCCTTGCCCCCTCGAACTCAGTACCCGAGGTCATCACCTCAAAGCAAAAGGAGAGGGAATCTGGCACGATTGCGGATAACTGTCCAATGTGGAGCCGTACCGATCTCAGGGTAGTTACGTTGTGCTTGATCATCTCTTCGCGCAGGATCTCGATCAAGCTCTGTGCTATGGACATCTCATGCATCCCGTATTCCAGAAAACGATATTCCTGTCGCGTAACTTTCTTAAATCACCCTGCCTTATTTACGAAAACTCAAACACCTTGATGTTTGAGGGGTTAGAAATTTAGTTCCCGGAATACGGGATGCATCATGGAAACAAGCCCATTGAGCCTTTACACCAGGCGGGGGTCATGTGGGAGCCAGGTCGGGAGCAAGTGACCTCTAGCCTTGTCTTATCCCTGCGTCAGGGCCACAATCAAGGAGTCTACCTTTTGCCTGGCATCGTTGAAGACGCCTGAAAGGTTTAAGGAATGGTTGGCAAAGATACTTCCGGGGTCTCCGTTAAACACTATGAGGGGCTCAAAGTAGCATCTGTAGAGGTTTTCCAGGATCTTATCAACCAGCTTGACCGAATTCTTGTCCTTAAGGACCTTTATGAAGTCGATTCGTATGGCCTTAAAGGACTCATAGAGGGCGTAAGCAACACCCTGGGCATAATAGAAGTTGTCGTCTATACGATACCAGGGGATATTGACTTTCACCATCTTGCCTCCCTCGGCCCCCTTCTCGGCCTCTTCGTCTACGGTCAGGACCGCACTCACATCGGGAGGGGCGTTTATGAGCCGGGTGTTTACCCCGCCCATCAGTGAGGCGTACTGGTTGAGAAGCTCGACCAGGTTGTCGGCCCTTGGATAGAACTGGGATTTCCCCGCCAGGAGGGCATTATAGAAGGCTTGCAAGTTCTCATAGGCAAGCTTCCATTTGCTTTCTGCGGAAGGGAACCACCACTTGTAAGGGTCATTAGAAAGGGCAACAAAGGCTCCTTCCGCGTAAGGGTCAAGCTTGTCTGTGGTCCTCATGCGGGTGAGGTTATCCCTCAGGACACGGACATTATATCGCACGACCTCCAGGGTTCCGATCTGGAAATTGGGCATATTATCCAGGAAGATCGTCGGCCAAAAGATGTCGTTTGGCAGCCAGTTCTGGTACATCTGTTCGATAAGGAGTTCATTGGTCTTTACAAAGGCCACGCCTCTTACGTTTGTATCCACAGGACCAAGGATAAGCCTCGCGGGCTTTCTTGAATTGATGGCCATGTTGATGACAACGAAGAAAACGAGGGCTATAAAAATGGCCCAGATCGCAAGCCCCCGCCTTTTTTTGCCTTTTCCCCTCGAGGTATCTTCCATGATCCTTTACCGCCTGTGAGAATTTGCCAAATCACCACGATTTGGGTTGTTAAATGGAAAAAAGGATTAGGGTTTCATATTCTAAAGATGGGTCAGCCGTATTGTCAACCCCGATGTTGCATCAACAGTGACCGTAATGGATGAACTATGCTGTCACCCGGTTCCGAGAATCAGCAACTGATGCAAACGCCGATTTGAATTCGCTTTTTGGCCCGGTTGACGCCCTCTTCCGTCAACCAGTCAAATCAAGAGAAAACCAGCTTTCGCAGTTCATTAATAATTCCCACGCCCACGGTGATGGGAAATCCGTCTTCGCTGTGTTCGAGACGCATGGTGACCCCGTCAAGGCACCCGTTGGCCACCAGGTACTTAATGGTGGCTTCAGGATCGATAAGGTCAAACAGGTCCTCTTTGAGCCTTCCACTGAGGACTGCCAAGACGCCATATACCCCCCAGTTTGACACGGTGGCAATTACCAGTTCATCACAACAGGTAACCGAAAAGATAATGTCCATCTCTGCCAGGGCATCGTAGAGGTTCCCCATTCCGATTTCGTTCCCCCCATCTCCAAAGGCAACAGTGGGACAACAGCCGGATTCAAAAAAGAGATCGTATTTTGCAGCAAATCGGGTGATATCCTCTTTGCGCATATTGTAATAGCGCCCATCTGCCGCGACCCCAGGTCGTTCAACAGATACCACCAACGAAGGGTTCAATTCCGAAATGGCCTGCCGGACAAACGGCCGGCTCTCAACCCAGGCAGCAATGGGCAATTCATGAGTGACGAAGTCCCTTGAAAGTATCTTTGATATGGGAGGCGCACATACGAACATAGGCTCATAGCCCAGGTGCTCAAGTACACGATAAAGTGCAATGGCGCCAATGGGACCATCACTCTCAAAACTCCCGGAGACAGGGAAACCGGTGCCTATAAGGACCACCCCCTTGTTGTCCAAGATAAGCTGTGCCGCTCGCTCACAGTAGCCGGGCTGCATATGCTCCCTAAGCCGGTCCATACCTCTGGTACCGTGCTGCAAGATGATCTTCTCAATGCGGTTGGAAAGGGAATACATATAAGACCGATTAATCCCCTGCCTTGAGCATGGTCTTGGCAATCCTGCTGGCCTGATCGTATATGGCGAGACCCCGGTCCAGGAATTCCTCGGGCTGGTCCTTGTTGACCTCCACAAATACGGCCTTCAGGATATTCACCCTTTGATCAATGGCAACAATAGGTGAATCTTCTTCGGTATCTTCATCGGCAGGGACCCTTGGAATGCCCATGAGCAAACACCAGACCAGATTGTCCGAGTCGGGCAGAAATCCGCTCTTGGAAAGGTCAACCGTCTCTCTAAAATCGTGGTATGCCTTAAGGAATCCCTCTGTGTCGTTCACGGTTATACCTCTATTGGCTCTACCTTACAAGGCACGTATCTGTGGAGGGGTGTGCCTGCCAGTCTGTCACGGTAGGTATTCTTGGTCAGGCGATTCACATTGGCCCCGTAAACCTGGCCGTTGTATTCGAGACCAAAGCCGTGGGGTATGACGACGAGCCCATGCCGGGTCGAGGCGGTCACTTCCAGCTCGATTTTCACTTCCCCGGCTTCTGTGGTGACTCTTACCATCTGACCGTCTGTAAGGCCCATTGCCTTTGCGTCTTCGGGATTCATAGCGAGGGTGCAGGCCCGGCGGCCTTTGTTCCACTCAGGATCGCGCATCAGGGTGTTGGCGTTTGTATCCATGTGTCGACCGGCCATGAGGACGAGGGGCCATTGGCTCTCTGTTTCCAGGCGCCTGGTTTCGGATTGGGCGTCAATGCCCTGGATCCACTCCATAACCTCAGGAGACCATACGTCGATTCGACCGTCCTCTGTTTGGAGCATGTCCAGGTTATTCTCGGTATCACAGCGACCAATCCAGATGCCTTCCGGATGATCCATGATTGCCTGAAAAATATCTTCCCCCAGGGTCGGTCCAGGTCTAAAGCCGACCCTGGCAGCGTTTTCTTGAGAACGCCTGGGCAATGCCTGCAACAGACCCCAGAGGGCGGCCAGGTTGGCTGAGCCCATCTCCTCTCCCAGGGTCTTTGCCAGTACGAAGGGCATACTCTTTAGGGCCTTTGGTTCTGATTGGATATAATCAAGCAGTGCCGCACCGAATTGCATCCGGTCCTTTTTGGCGGCCTCAGAGAGGCTTGATGGGATAGGGGGAATCAACTCCAGCCGATCGGCCAGGCGAACCATGATTTGACTTGCCTCCATGGGCTCTCCATCCGGCTCAATGAGGGGGCGGCGCATCTGAAAGAAGACCTCCGGATAAGTCCAGGCAAAGAAGGTGCCGTCCCAGGACTCGTAGGCCGATCGCGCGGGCAATATGAAGTGGGAAAGCCGGGCCGTCTCTGTCATGGCCAGCTCGCAGGTCACCAGCAACTCCAATTGGCCAAAGGCCCTTTCATAGGCGGTTGTGTCAGCGTAGGATCGGAGCGGATTTGACCCGGAGCAAAGGACGGCCCGCAACCGGTCCGGGTGATCGTTCATAATTTCTTCCGGCATGACATTGGGCGGAAAAACCCCCATGATGGCCGGATAACCTGTCGCCACAGTGCGCCAGGTTCTGGGATCGCGTTCGTCAGAGTGCGAACCGATAGGCATCAGGTGGCCGGGAATAAGATTGCCCCCGGGGACGCCAATCCTTCCGCAGACCGCCATCAATATGATCTCGAGCCAGGAGGTGGCCGTGCTGTGACGGTTCATCAGGACCCCTAGATCTGGGTGCATGGATGATTTCCGGGTGGCAACCAGCCGGCAGACCTCGCGGACCTGTTCATAGTTCAGTTCGCAGACCTTCACAGCCGCCCTGGCGTCAAAGCCCTCAAAGAGCGGCAGGATCTTTTCAAAGCCACTGACATGGCGTTCGATATAATCGGTGTCGTGCAACCCCTCCCGTATAATCATGGCAATCATGGCCCGCGTCAGGAGGGCATCGGTTCCCGGTCTGATGGGCAGGTGGATGTCAGCAATTTTGGCCGTCTCAGAGGGCCTAGGATCAATAACCACCAGGACCTTGTCAGGATCTTTGGAAAATCCAGTCAAGAACCGGCGGGCCTGTGGCATCTGGTGACTCATCATCCCGTTCCAGCCAACGGCCAGGAGCACCTCGGTGTTATGATGATCGGGGATGCCGAAAAGGTATTGCCGTCCCGTTGCCCGGCCCCAGGCCCAGAACTGGCCGGTGAGTTCCTGCGCCAAGGCGCTGTAATGATAGAAGGACCCCAAGCCGCGGAGCAGGCGCACGCCAAAGGCCGCCTCAAAATGGCAGCCCTGGCCCCCACCTCCCATGTAGGCAAAAGACCGGGGGCCGTGGGCATCCAGGATCGATTGGAGTTTCTCTGCAATTTCATCAATGGCTTGGTCCCAGGAGATTCGTTCAAAGTCGGCGCCCACTCGCTTCAGGGGATAGGAAAGCCGATCCGCATGGTGCTGATGAAATGCGATGTTTAAGCCCTTGCGGCAGGCGTAACCCTGGCTGCGAGGGTTGTCCTTATCAGGCCGTACCTTGACGATACGATTGTTTTCAATCGACACCTCAAGCCCACAGTTCTGGGCGCACAGTACACAACCCGTCTTTTGTAACTTTCCCATGCCTTTGTCCCTCCTAACTCGGATAAACCGGAAACCCACCTTAAATAAGGTGGGCCCAAGTGCAGCATCGCTGCCCAAGAAAATTTGGTCATTGTTTCGTGCTAGGGATTTCGAATTTTTGACAGAAAACAAGGTGTTTGGCCAAGCACTACTTACGGACCCCAGAAACATATCAGAGGCAACGGATTGTAAGGACTTAGAAGTGTCAAGCCGATAGGGAGGCCGGATTGAGATCTAAAAGATCTCATAGTGGCCGCCAATGGCAAAAATATAGATTGCATCTGGATCGAATTTATAGATCAGCCTGTCTTTCTTTGACAGTCTCCTCGACCACATTCCTGAAAGGCTATGCCTTAGAGCCTCGGGTTTTCCAATACCCTTGGCCGGATCACCCCTTTGTATTTCCTTCAAGATCTTACGTAAATTCTTGTGAAGAATTCTGTCCTTTTCCCGTAATTCTTCGTATCGGCCCCAGGTATTGCCTTCAAAAACGATAAATTTCATCCAACTCCTTTTCCGTGGGCCTATAGCCAGTACCTGCAATGTGAGTCCTCAGAGATTCAGCAATCTGCTCCATGAGCGAAGAATTCTGTAAGACGTATATTGTCTCCTGGTCTCTCTCCCAATCTTCTGCCCCAATTACAACAAAATCGCCCCCTCCTCTACGAACCACCCTTAACGGTTCATGCTCCGATATAGCCTGGTCAATAGATTTCTTCAGGTTTGCCCTGAACTTGTTCACTGATAATTGACGCATTGCCCTCCCCTTATAATGTCATAATGGTTCGCCCAGAATAACCGACCCCGACAAAGTCGGGCTGGAATGTCTAACTGTCCTGTCTGCCGACAGGCAGGCGGCAGACAGGAAAAACGCCCGCCTACATAATGGGTGCAAAAAATCCTCGCTAATCCGAGTTGAGCCTAATGGTTTTTTCTATATGTACTGCAGGTCAGTACACATGTCAAGACCTGTCATTTCAAAGAGATGGGTAGAGAGAGGTATTTTAAGGTCGTCGTCCGGCAGGGAAAGAAGGCCCCAGGGCATAGGATGGGGTCAAGCTTAGTTTAGTTAAGCCTGACCCCATATACATATACTCGTGTAAAATTTGGAGACCGGCATGACTGAAATCGGTTCTTATGAAGCCAAGACGAATCTGCCGAAATTGCTGGAGCGCGCCTCCAGGGGAGAACGCTTTGTCATCACCAGACATGGCGTCCCCGTTGCGGAACTGGTGCCGGTCGCGCGCAAGGGGGGACGGAAGGTGAAGGATACGATTGATGAGATCCAGCGGTTTAGAAAGGGCCATAAGCTCAATTTTTGATAAATCTAAGCTCGCTGCAGGCGATTCCGAAACTCTCCGCCCATTCGGCGGATCAAGCAGTCGAAGTCGCTTATCTTTCGCTTCGCCAAGATTTATTAGCAAAAAATATCTTAATGTTATCTGTAAGGGATTTTCGTTTGGGCAAAAGCCCGTTCATTATTAAGTCAGATGGCTGAATAATGATAAGATGCGCCCCCTTTTCCTTTCCTCTTTGTTGGAGAGGAAATTTTCGCTTGACAAGGCGAAAATAGGATGTCCTGTATTTCGAATCATGCTTGACAGGTAGATCCTTTTCCCATTATCCTTCTTGGTCCTGAAGGGGAATTGCCTTCGAGAAAGGCAGAAAGGAGGAAATGCAATGAAACCGACCGAGAAGGAGGATGAGTACTTTGCAAGGTTGGAGTTCGAAAGAAAGAAAAAGCTTGATGAGGAAAAGCGCAAGAAGCTTTCCTGGGAGGAGAAGAAAAGGCTAAAGGAACGCCACTTCATGAGGTGCCCGAAGTGCGGGATGGAACTCATAGAGATCGATTACAAGGGGATCAAGGTGGATAAGTGCTCGGAATGCAATGGGGTCTGGCTCGATGCGGGGGAGCTCGACACCGTCTCCGAACTGGAAAGGACAAGCCTCGACAAACTCTTCAGGATTTTCAAAAAGTGAGCCGTCTGGAAGACGCGCCTGGCCACCCAAACATCTTTTCTGCCCCGTTGAATGACCTCATGAAAACCTGGCATGCCCTCCAGGATTTGGAGCCAATCAGAGGCAAAACCCGGAGCAATCTTGAAAAAACGGTCGGCAAACTATCGTTCTAATCGCCGATGGTCACAGTTCCTACAGGCGCAACAATAGCCATGGCTTTCCCGTCAGCCCCGAGAGTAAAGGTATTGCCCGCTGCAGCCGTATAGGTCCCTCTGACAATGCTGACAATGCCATGGTTGGGGACGGCATCGACCGCCTCTTTAACTGTATCGTAGGGTCGAAGGACAGTTCCATTCTCCAGCGAGGAGGAAATGGGGTGCCTCACGTCCGCGTAAACCACATTGGACCCGGGGAAGGCCTGGATGGCATTCTCCAGGTCGTTGTTTTCAAAGCTGGTTCCATGGTTCCCTTCACCAAGCGGATTGCACCCGCCATGGGTATGGATGGCGATCGTTGTGCTGGTCCCGTAGACAATCACCGGGGCGCCGGAATTCCCTTCCCTCGTGTCCACCACGTACTCGTGGTCCACATCAGTATGAAACGGGGTCGCGTTTGAATTGTGAATTATGAAATGGAGCCTTCTCTTTTCATGTGCGGATGGAGGAATTCAGGAGAGAGAAACGGCTTTTGGAGAAATCCAAGGAAAAACGGGACCCACTGGTTCGCTTTCTCTGGGAACAGTGGGTATTCACGAACGGAAAAACCGGTGGACTGTTATGGGATTTTGTTTAGTGGGTTTAGTAGCCCAAGAGGAACTTCCTTACAACCCAAGATCTATCTTAGTCTCTATCCGTTTTAATCGTCCTCATCCTGGTCAGGAACGAACCTCTTAATAAATCCCGTGTTGAAGTCTCCCTTTTGAAAAAGAGGATCATCCATGATCTTGAGATACAAGGGAATGGTGGTCTTTATGGGGGAGATCCTGAATTCTTCGAGCGCCCTCTTCATGATCCGGATGGCCCCGTCCCTTGTGAGATCATAGGAAATGAGCTTGGCGATCAAAGAATCATAAAATATGGGCAATTCATAGCCCTGGTAGAGATGGGTGTCCAGCCTAACACCGAAACCCGCCGGCGGATGGTATTCCTCTACGACCCCGGGGGAGGGCAAGAAATTCCTGTCCGGGTCCTCGGCGTTGATCCGGCATTCAATGGCCCACCCCCTGGGTCTCAGGTCTTCCGTTGTGTATCCTAGTTCCTCACCGGACGAAAGCCTGATCTGTTCCTTTATGAGGTCTTTCCCTGTTACCAGCTCGGTGACCGGGTGCTCCACCTGGATCCTGGCATTGACCTCCATGAAATAGAAGTCATCGTCGCGGTTCACCAAAAATTCCACTGTCCCGGCATTGAAATAGTTGACAGCCCTGGCGGCTGCCACGGCCGCGTCCCCCATCTTCTTTCTCAGGTCTGATGTCAGTCTCGGTGAGGGCGACTCCTCTATGAGTTTCTGATATCGCCTCTGTATGGTGCACTCTCGTTCGCCGAGGTGGATGACATTACCGACCCGGTCTGCAAGGATCTGGAATTCAATGTGTCTAGGCTCTGTAATGTACTTTTCAATGTATACCTCGTCATTCCCGAAGGCGGCGCGGGCCTCCATTCTTGCCACAGAAAACTCCTCCATGAGCACATCCTCATTCGGGCAAATCCTCATCCCTCGGCCGCCTCCACCGCCCGATGCCTTGATCATCACAGGGTATCCCATCTCAGAGGATAGTGCCGCCGCCTCCTTCTTGGTTTCAACTCCGCCCGGGCTGCTGGGGATGATCGGGACTCCAGCATCCTTCATGATCCTCTTGGCAGTGATCTTGTCCCCCGCTAGTCTCAAATTCTGAGGTGTAGGACCGATAAAGGCAAGCCCGTTATCTTGGCAGGCCTTGGCAAACTGCTCGCTTTCTGCAAGGTATCCGTAGCCGGGATGGATGGCCTCAGCTCCGGTTTCGTGGGCGGCCTGTATGATACGTTCCATGTTTAGATAGCTCTTGGCACTGACAGGAGGGCCGATACAGACCCGCGCATCGGCCAGATCAAGATGCAAAGAGGTGGCATCCGCTTCAGAATAGACTGCAACGCTCTTGATTCCCAGTTCCTTACACGCCCGTATCACCCGGAGCGCAATCTCACCTCTATTGGCCACAAGTATCTTTGAAAACACTATCCTGCCCCCTTTTTCCAATCGAGAACCGGATCAACCACTCGTCTCATCAGCCGAGGCATCCTTGGTCAGCGGAAAATAACATATTAGGTGTCTTCGTCAAGCCCGTATTGACGCACCAGGAGCTCTCCAGCTCAATATTATCTGAATTATGAATTGGCTTGAAAGTCCAAAGTTCTCTATAACGCATTGATTTTAAACGAAATGTTGCCTTAACCACCCGTCATTCCCGCGAAAGCGGGAATCCAGAAAAATCAATGGGTTATGGATTCCTGCCTTCGCAGGAATGACAGAACTTTGGACTGTATAGTGAATTAGCGAACTCTAAAAGATATGGAAGGTACGAACAGGCGGGCGAGCTGGCGGGCAATGCCCAATGCCTGATGACCAATTGATGACAGAGGAAATAAGTTCAAAGGGTAACAACGTCCACGATTCCGTACGTCCCCTTTGCACTAAGGGGTCCCCCCATAACTCCGGCTGAGGATACGGCGGTGGAGTATACGGCAGAGGCGGTTTGGTAAGGGACCCTTTTTTGATTCAGACAGCTACTTGGCTGCGGTAGCCTTGTCGACCTCATTGATCAGGCCGGCGGATTCTTGATTCTCAACACTGTGACGCACCAAGATATCCGTGGAGTTCACCTTCTTGCCATAGTAGGCGTCGTTCAAACCGTCGCGAGTTGCAACCACCGCACCATCAAGAGAGACACCGCCATAGAGCCCTTTCGAGCGGGAAAAGCTTAAGATATCTGCACTAAGGTTGGCGGTCGAAGCCGCAGCGCCTGCTCCAAATGGACCTACTGCTAGTCCTACGTCGCCGCCGAGTTTAATACTGTTCGACAAAAAGGCCGTGACGCCTCGATCGGTCATTGCAAGTAAGATCACTTCAGAAGCAGCCCCGCCGATTTGAAGGCCAAAGCTTGCCCCACCCATTGTGTAAAAGGCAGGGCCATACCACTTATTGGTCTTCGTATCCCGTGCCAAAAGCACCCCGCTCCCGCCGGATACTCCCACGATGAAGGCGCCTTTTAGCACCTGCGGTGCGATGAACACCCCTTTAGCCTTCTTTACCAGGTCACGAAATCCCTCCATCTCTTTAGCGGTTTGGAAGCTGGCAAAACTCATTTTGGCCTTTTCAACAAGTTGCTTTGCCTCAGTCGCATCATCGGCCAGGGCGGGCGCAACTCTGACCAGAACGAATATACCCGCCAACAATACCGTCACTAGGGCAAAAGACATCTTGGATAATCCTTTCATCTTAGTTTCCTCCTCTTTTTTGATTTTGAATTTTCTCTATGAATTATATTGGAACTCCTCCCTGATTGTAAGGTGATAAGATCCTTTTTTTTCAAGTACCACTATAACGAGATTATCCTTGCGAGTCAAGAAAAAGCTGGGTATAGGATTTGTGACCTTTTTCTGTCAAGGGGTGTATAATCCGTCAAGGGTTATGTGCCGAATGGTTAAAAGGGGTGTCTCTCTCTTCTCTGGGGTGATTAATTTGCTGTGAAGGAGGTAAGTTATGCTCTCCACCATAGACAAGAAAGGACTTCTTTTCAAGAGAAGTCTAATCGCAGTGGTCACCATTTTTTCGTTCATTTTGGTGTCTTTTGGTATTACAGGATGGGGCAATGCCCAACGCTGGGGTCAAGATGGGAAAAATTATTCTGAATTTCAGGGGGAGACCGCCAGCTATTACGTAAAAGCGGACGATCAGCCTACTATTCAGGAATCGAATCTGGGTCAGGACAAGACGGCTCCGCTTTGTCCGGGACCGTCTATGCTGTCTGGCACGGAAAATCTCCTGAACACAACCTATAAAGACAAGGCCCCGCCGCTTCGCGGATGGCTGCAGGGCATGTTTTGGGGCACGAATCAGATATCGGCCAAGAACGACTATTACACCACCTTTCGGGGGTCGGTGCAGGCGACTCAGCTGGCCCAGCAGGCTGCCTACCCGCACCCTTTCGGATTCTATTACAGCTACCCTCCGATGATCTGGGGTTACGACTATAAGGTCTTTGACACCCAAGGCTGGGCTGGCAGCGCATCATCGGATGCCTATCCTCCTTTCAAACAGTGGGGCGCGCTAATAGCCAGGGGTGTAAACCTCTTTGCCCAATGCCCCTTTTTCTATCCAGGACAGTTCAAGACAACACTCGAGAATACATACAAGTTACCCGCTCCCTGGAATAATGCGCCTCTCATCATGAGGGCGGAGCCGTCTATGAATCTGGTGGTGGTTCCTAGCAACGGCCTGGTCTCGGAGATGCCGGAGTTCACCCCCAGCTCCTCGCCCACAAGCATGGACTCGGATGGCAACCAACCGCCGGCTGCCTATCCCTACATATTTCCCATGTGGGACAGGGAGGGGATAACCGGTCAACCTGTTGATACGGATGTCTCGGTACATATGAGGCCCCAGACCGCCCAAAACCTCCTGGTGGATAAAATCGGCGATTTTCACGCCGAATTGTACCTCCAAAACCCGCAGCATCCGACAACCGAGTACCTCAAGATGACCGCCATGCAGGGTTCGCCCCTGATGTGGTTCGAACAGAGGGGCGCCAAGTATGCCCTGCTTTATAACGCCCTATGCAGTTATCCTAACATCAAGAAAGATGGCGCTGCCCTCGGCCCTTTCAGGAACACACAGACCAATCACCTCCGGGTTGATGGCCCTTATTCGCTTTCCGGTAGCAACGTCCGATACGCAATCATCAGCGGCAACAATACCGACCCTAACCAGGGATACACTGACAGTGGTCCGACGGCCCCGGAGCCGGGGCAAAATCTGACTCCAGTACCCCTTGTGAGTTACGATAGCGCCAAAAAGGAATATACCTTTACCATTTCCCAGGATAATTTTGTCTCGTGGGCGGTCTACTGGATTGACGGCAAGGCGGAATTTACCGGAGATACGCTAAAGGGTCAGGACAATTATCTCACCTTTACAGGCCCGAATGATGCCAATTATTTTGTGATCGCCTCCCTTCCCACACAGCGCTCCTATACCGGCGACAGGATCAGCTTCGATCTTGAGAGCGCCAAGAGTTATGCAGATCTATATGCCAAGTATACCTTTAATTACGCCACAGAATCCAAGATTACATACTCTGTCAAAGACAAGAGCATCGTCACAACCACCTTTGAACCTACCCTCACAACCATGGGAGATGTCACCGGTCAGGAATACGGGGAGACCGTATTCGGCCTGATGCCCCATCATTACCAGAAGTTGACGATCGCATCCGGCGTCAAATGGGACCCCCTGACGCAAAACACCAGTTCCTCCCGACCTGAAGCGGATCAGAATTCCAAGTTTCATTATTGGACCACCATGGGGACCATCCTGCCCTATATAGGGAGCAGCTTCACCACCCGGTATCTGTTTAGCAATTTCGTCCCAGAGATGCCACCACCCCCAGAGGCGACATGGAAAGGCCAAATAAACTCCTCCACTGCCATCAGCTTGGGCCAGTACGTGCTCAACTCGCTGACAAAGGAATACAGTGTGGATGTGGGAAAGGAGGTCCAGCCCTTCGGAATGGCATACCTCCAGGGAAAAAACGACTGGTACGCCCTTGCCAGCTACGCTGCAAAACTGGGCTGGCAGGCCGGCGTGCTGCGCCAGTTTCTCAATGTCTATGGTGACAAGCCCGGTTCACTGCGGGTTTCGGGCGCTGCCAGTTTTCCCCTGACGGACGACGCGCTTAACGCGCAGAAGGTGGTTGGGATGAGTACTGGAACGGACTCTGTTGTCAAGATCAATATCACGAATAAGGGCTCTGGTTATAAGCAGCCAAAAGTCACCATTACTCCGCCCCCTGCAGGTGGAATTCAGGCCGTTGCCGCTGATTACACCCATATTGGTATGGACCAGAGCGGCGGGGTGGTGAATATTCCGATCCTGACCCCTGGAAGCGGCTATACTTCGGCGCCACAGATTACGATTACGGACAACTTGGGCTCGGGCACCGGTGCCACGGCGACTGCAGAAATGGGAACGCCCCTGTATGTGATCTATCCCGACGTGCCTCAGTGGAGCCTTGCCTGTGCTCAGGCGACGTCAGTCAAAAAGACCCTGGAGCTGTGGGTGAAAAGCCTGCAGAACGGCCTCTCGATCTTTTTTAATGAGACTCCGGAGACCTTCACGACTCCGCAAGGGGATGACCTCCATATGATGGTGGTCCACGACAGCGACGCCCACCGGGTGATCTGCTATCCCACCGGTACAACACCGGTTACTGCCAACGCCACGAAGACGCATGACACTGGCATGAGCGTTTACGACGGCTTTGCCGAAGCGACCCAGTTCCAGGACATGCATTATCAGTATGGTTATTTCCTGGTCGCAGCGGGCCTTGCCGGCATCTACGACACCACATGGGATGATACGTATTCTGGCAGCACCTGGGCCAGCAAGACCGGGCATGGACCGGCCATTGATCAGATGATCCTGACCCTTGGCTACGATCCAGACAATGCCAAGATGGTCAACGAGAACACGGGCTACTGGAAATACGGATCGATTGATATCTCAAAGAGCTACCCGAAATTCTCCTTTTTTGATCAGTACTGTGGGCACGGGTGGGCCACGGGATTGCAGCCGAGCCTGATCCTGGGGAACACCATGAGCAACGAGAACTCGTGCTATGAAGGGATTCAGGCCTGGGCCGGAATCATCCTGTGGGGGGCAGCGACCCAGCGTCCCGATATGGTGGACCTGGGGATCTACCTCTATGCGACAAACGCACACGTGGCGGACATCTACTATCTCGACAAGAATCAAAATTACAAGAATGGACAGCAAATCGAAGTAGGAGGAGGAGGCGGCACCATAACCACATGGATGCCGCAGGCAACGGCCACCGAAACAGTGACGCTTTTTGAGGGAAATGAATACAAGCCGCAGGATGGCACGGTCGATTATTACTCGGTACAGAAGGGCCTTCGGGGCTCCTGCACCCAGTACCCAAACGCGATTTCACCCATGTCCATGTACTCCTCCAATCCATGTGCGTCCCTGAACATCATAGCCTTTCCCAACGTGCCCTGGCTGACCTCACAGGGCCGCAGTACCGATTACATGAAAAACGTTTGGACCAACGCCTTCACCACAACGGAGTGGAGCACCCTGGCGACGACAATGAAGGGAATTCCCGAGCAATTCAACGGCAATTTTGCTCCATATGCCATGGGACTGGATATGCTGAATTCGATTGTCGGACAAACAAGCTCCAGCCTGGACCCCGGTAAGACGCCTTTGCAGGCATGGATCGATACAATGGGGACCGGAGAGACGAACGACTTCAACCTCACACCCCTAAAGGGTTATGGTTGGCCTGGAGGTATTGTTCACACAATGAAGTCGGCATCTGAATATGGAATTCCAGACTTCTCTGTTTACGGAAATGCAGGCGACGATATCGTATTTTCTGCGGTATTTGTCAAAGACGGAGAACAAAATTTTATGGCCTTTAACCCCCATCATTCCAACACAGTTACTGTCAAGTTCTACCAGGTCGCCACAGGGAACGTGGACCCCGACGGACCCAGACAGGGGCTTCAGGTCCCGCCCAAGTCCTGGGCCATTTATCAGATGCCGTATCACCGGTAACGAAGGATTGCTGATGAACGCCGGGCGGCAAATGGCCGGCCTGGACCTGCCCGTGCAGGGGCTGCGGTTGTGGAATCAATACCATATTGACGTAAAAACATACCCCGACAAACCCGGGACAAACGTGTTCTGTCGTGGGCCCGTCACCGGTCCGGAGTCCCCCATCGTTACAGTGGGGCTCGAGGGTGTTCACCCGATCAATTCTAACACTGAAGGTGAGGCACCAGAGTCCGCACCATGGACAAATATCACGGTCAAGAATTACTCTGATTGGGGAGTGGCGATGGCCTACAAGAATAAGAGCGGCCACGACCTTACGAGCGAACTGACAGTCACCATGGCCAATGGGAGCCCGTTTGCCTGGTTTGAGCGAACGGCCGGCCACGCGCCCTTCAGGGTCTGGGCCGGTGCGGATGACTCCAGCCCGACTGACAGTTTCACACTGTGGTACAATGACGGCACAACACTCGGGCTAACCGTGACCACATCCTACAACTCGGATGCAGGGGATGCGAGCTATTATCCATCCACCGCCGCCTATGTGGTCTATTCCGATGCCGGCACCTGGACTGAACAGAAGTCAACGAAGACCGATGCACACATGTCTCTGTTCAAGAACGAAGACGCCACCAAGCTGGTAGTCCTCGCCATGCCGCACAACATAGATACGAGCGATACCGTGGCCCTCACTGCCGCCCTTAAGGATCTTGAAAACCACGCATGGCAGAGGATCACGGATACACGGATCCATTATCCTCCCATAAAGGGGTCAAAGACCTCGACACGCTCAGTGGAAAACCTCTGGGGTATGATGAAACAAAGCATGTGGTGCGGATGATGATGGAAGTTACGACAGAGGATTTCAGGCATGGGGGGACAGGAGAGAGGGCATTGCAGATCGTCTTCCCGCACCACCGCAAGGCAATGATTGCGGAGGATCTGGTCAACATCCTAAAGGGCCAGGACAGAAAACCCAAATACACCTGGAGGTCGCTGGTTGGTGAACTTCAGGGGTATGAAGGCAATTCCTATGTGCGCGAATTGCAGACATACGGTGTCCTGCCTTTCCTCTCAAGCGTGGCGGTCAATTCCGCATCCCGGGTCAACGGTAAGCTCCCGGCCGATGACATCTACAATGCAATGAAGACATGGTTTTTTGAGGGAGAGCCGGCAACAGCCACCATCAATCCCTTTTGCCGCGATCAGGGCTACTACCTCGGCTATAGCGCCAACACCTACATATATGGCACGGCTACCCTCTTTGAAGGCCTCGTGCTCGCCGATCAGTTGGCCCAGTCCTCCCAACTGACGATGAGCGATGAGAACCTCAACAAATCCAAGAATGCCGTGGCAGCCGAGATGCGTGACTTCATCCTGCAGTCCCTCAAGGAGATGGTAGGACAATGGGCCGACATCTACACAAGCCAGTGGTTCCAGTATAACCCGAAATACTACACTATTTATGGGTTTCCAGAAGGGTATCTTTCGGTACAGAACCTGTGCGACAAGCATTTCCACTGGGGCTATTTCCTGCGCTCCGCTGCGGCAATCGGGCGCTATGACAAGGGGTGGCTTCAAAACCATATGCCACTCTTCGAAAAGCTGGTGGCCGATGTGGCCTCCTTTGATCGTGGCAACGAGTACCCCTTCCTGCGCAACTTCAGCCCCTTCTACGGTCACAGCTGGGCCGACGGGCTTGCCAATGGCGGACCGGGAAACAATCAGGAATCCACCAGTGAGGCCATCAATTTTGTGATCGGCATGATCGAGCTGGGACAGATCCTCGGCAATAAGGATTGGCGCGATATCGGCATGTATCTGTACGAGGAGGAGATTCTCGGTACCCAGCAGTACTGGTTCAATCAGGATGCTGACCTGGAAAATAGTTCCGGTCAATTCTACAACGGTAACTGGCCGGATAGCTTTGTCCATTACAACAATAATGCCTGGATCAACCCTATTGTCGGTGTCTTGCAACAACGGGCGGTGAAGCGGGAATGCTTTTGGGGCAACAAGCCGTACTCCGATTACGTTATCCACTACGTTCCCCTGAGCTCGTCCCAGCTCCACGTGGGCCGCAATCAGGAATGGCTTGCAAAGGCCTGGGAGCAGTTCGAGCGTGATAGTTTTACTGAAACTGCTACCACTGGCAGCCCCTATGAGGTCCTGCTGGCAGGTCTGCAGGCACGCCTGCCCGGGACAGGGACAAAGATCAATGATCCCGGCCCTATCGCGGCCTTGACTCGGATCAACCAGACGCATCTATTTTATCAGGCAGCCACCAACGCCATGGGCAAGCACTGGGCCTATACCAACCATCTGCTTGGCCAGGTAGACACCACAGTCACTTCTGACACGGCGAGCTATGGTGTGTTCAGGAAGAGCGACGGGACCCGAAGCTATGTGGCGTATAACCCGGGCAGCACCAAGCTCACAGTGACCTTTAGCGATGGAGCAACGCTAACAGACATACCAGCTTATTCTATGGCGTACAAGAACGGGAAGAGCGGGACACAGACAATCGATAAGTTGAGCGCACCTACAGGAAATCAGAACCGATTGTATCTGAGTAAACCAACTTCATACCCCGCGTCTTGCGACGCCCTGAGTCCTCAAGATCTGACTCTGACCTCTGAGCCAGGCACCTGGAAACCTTCGGCCGGGACCAGCCCATTCCCCGAGGAGAACAGTGGTCTCAGCGATTCGATAGTGTGCGTACCAGCTCGACCCCAACAACAACCACCGACATATCAGCCTGACGATAAGTATGTCCGGACCTGGAAAGGCACCTTTAGCGGCAAACTGGTCACCGACGCGTTCACGCGTTTCGCCATCTATTCCAATCAGAGTCTCTTCCCCGGATGGCAGTTTGATCCGGAGACGCAGGGGACACCTCCGGTGCCGAGCAATTGCTTCGTAATCAACATAATCTATGATTTCAACGGAGATGGTACGGGCGATAGGTGGGAGCAGTATCCTATCTCGCCAGTTGGGGGCAATACCTTTGCCTATCAGAATAAGCCGACCGAGTATGATTTTGATCAGGTCTGGCCAAAGAACATTTCTCCTATGATACTGGGAGGACCTACTGGTACTATGAAGGCCGGTTTTCCTTCTATTGTATCAAAAGGCAAGATCACAGTAAAAATATGGGGCGGTCAGTTGGGAGAGTATCAGTCTCACGCATTGCCGGTGCCCATATCGGTTAACGCAGATCCCATTACGAATAGGGCCTCATGGGTGCAACCACCGTACCAACCATACCCCCCCCACCGCTAAGCAAGGGGCAAATTGAAGGAGGGGTATCAATTTAGCTCTTTTCAAAATCGGCACTTGGACAGGGGAACCCCCATTGCCCTGGTTTCAAAGGGCTAAAGTGTTACAAGTAGGGGAGTTTTTATCCCAAATGTGGCATACGGCGATTGTATTGAAGGTTTGAACGAATACTGGTATATATTGGCGAAAGTTTGGCCAGTAAGTTCTTTTCACGAAAAGGGGGGCGAGTATGAAAAAGATCATTTTGCTGATAGTTCTTTTCGTGTTTTCGGGGGGCGTTGCATTCGCCCAGGAGCTGGGAAATCCCGCAAAGCTCATTCCACAGGGGCAATTCGCTGTGGGAATCCAGGGGAACTGGGTGTTCAAACAGGCATTTGAGGACTATGATCTGAAGAAGACATACTCTGACGGTTACAAGCCCCCCCCGGATCGTCAAGGCAGTGATTTTGAAGGGGATCAATACTATATGGCCACAATAACCTATGGCCTCATTGACCGCATAAACCTCTTTTGTAAGCTAGGAATAGTGGATGGAGGAAAGTGGACTGATACAGAGCCTGGTGATTACTGGAAGGCCGATCTGGGGAGCGGTTTTGTCTGGGCCATCGGTGCCAAGGGAAAGGTCTATGAATTTGCCAATGGGATCGGTTTTGCCGCGGCTGCCCAGTATCTTCGATACGACAACCGAACGGTCAAAAATTGGAGATCCCTCAAGACGGGCCAGACGGCCAGGGAAATCGGCTGGGTCACTGATGATCAAATCGACTACTGGCAGGTGGACGCCATTGCCAACGTCTACTGGACCCTGGGGAGATTCACTCCCTATGTGGGGGCAGGGTATAGCTACTACAACGTCGATTATAAGGGCAGGTGGGACCATGAAGTTGACTGGTACGGCTGGGTAGATTATGAGGCCTCGTTCAGTAACGAGAACAGGTTCAGTGCCCTGGTTGGGGTTGACGTGGACCTGGGCAAAAATTTCAAGGCCAATGTCCAGGGCACCTTCGTGAGCCGCTCCGCCCTGACCATAGGACTGAGCTATTCCTTCTGAATGCGCCCCAACCAAAAAGGCTTATTATGATGCATGCCTGGACAGCCTAGAGCAGATCCCTTCGGTACCTGACATCTCCATCCTGACATCAGGCCTTTGATGGGATAGGAAATGTGATGATGAATTCAGAGCCTTCACCCTCCTTTGATTCCACCTGAATGCTCCCATGGTAATCCCTTACAATCCCGTAACTTATGGAAAGACCCAATCCTGTGCCTTCCCCTACCTTCTTGGTTGTAAAAAATGGCTCGAAGACCTTATCAATTATTGATTTTGGAATGCCTGCCCCGGTATCCGCTACTTTAATTGTGACAATTCGGTCTTTGTAACTGCTCTTAAGTCGAATTTCTCTTGTCTCACTGTTAGTGGGATGCTCCTTCCACTTATTTTCAATGGCGTCTCTGGCATTGAGAAGGAGATTTACGAAGACTTGTTCCAATCTATTTGAATCAGCCCAGATGGGTGGAAGATTTTCTTCCAGTTCTTTCACCACCTTTATCTCCCTTAGCCTTAGTTGCTGGCTGAAGATCTCCAGGGCCCTGGTGAGTGCCTGATTTACCTGGACCGGTTCTTTCCTCACCTCTGATTTGCGTCCAAACTCCCGCATGTGATTGATAATTCTTGAGGCGCGATCCACATGGCGATCAATTTCCTCGGCCATTGTTTGCAGAATCTCTTCACTGATGGGTTCCTTTTTCTTCACCTTTTTAGCCAAGAAGATGCTTGCTGTCTTTATGACAGAGAGAGGTTGATTCAATTCGTGAGCTATGCCTGTGGCCATTTCTCCAAGGGTGGTCATCTTACTTGCCTGAACGAGCTGTGACTCCTTTTCCAGCATCTCTGTAATGTCCACAGTGGTCACGATAACGCCGTATTTTCCGCTTTTTCTCCTCTGAGAGGCATATACGTTGACATAAAAAAGTTCGCCGTCTTTCCTGCGATGCTGGACATTGGAATAAACACTGGTCAACCTTGAGGGTACGGTACTTCTCTTTGATAAGACCCCACCGGAATATTCGACAGTACCCAATTGCAGGAAGGATTTTCCAACCAGTTCGTCTTTTTCATATCCATACATCTCCAGGGCCTTTGCATTCACATCTATTATCTTCAGGGTGTCAGCATCCAGGACAAAAATAGAATTTGGGTCGTAGTTGAAAAGAAAACGGTACTTCTCCTCGGAATCTCTTAGTTCGGCCTCTGAGGCCCTCAGCGCCTTTTGGGCCTCCTCACGCTCTGTTATTTCCCTGAATACGCTCTCAATCATGTGGTTTGTTACTTTCTTAAGCGACTGTAACAGTTCCAATTTAGAGGCACCGGTCACCCTGGCGGTTAAATCACCTCTTGAAACCCTATGCAGAACATCGAAGTGCTCAGCAAGGCCTATAGCGAATTCATGAGATAAATCAACTATTTCTGCAAGGTTTTCAGCAGTCAGGTTAACCATGTGCTTTAACTTACCGATTAGCTCCAGTTCAGAGAATTCATGTATTCTCACAGAAGGGTCACCTGAGGAGATCTCCTTTAGGGCCTCAAAAACCTCTGAAAGGCCCAGAGCCAACTCCATGCTGATACTCTCAAGCTCCCTGTCTCTCTCTTCCACCATCCTTCTGTATTCTGTGAACTGTCTATTTACAGCCTGAAGCGTATCTTCCATGTTGTCTAAATCGATGTTCGCCTTGAAGGCCTCGCATTCAACGCATACCTCTATCTTTTCCAAAAACTTGCCCTGGATCTCGCTCCGACAATGGGTTTCGGAGACCAACCAGCACGTCAATTCCTTCAACTTGTAGACAGGGCATTGTGTTTCCTTACATCTGAATAGTTCCCAACAGTTTACCTTGTTTCTCATCTCTCCAATTCCCTTTCTCGCTCTCTTGCTCAGCGCATCTCAGATCTAAACAATGGCCTTCCCTTAAAAATCTCGGAGGCCTGATCCCTGGCACCTGTGAACGATTACAAGCAATCACGGTATAGACGGAAACCAAAGGCCTTCAGGAAAATCTGACTCTGAAATATTGTTCATAAAGAACGGCCTTTCCTTGGGTGGAGTCACAGCATGAATTGTAGCACAAAGTGACATGCAACTGAAGTCCAACTCACAGTTTTCCTCATTTTGGACAATTGGAGTTGTAAGGGTAATCTTCCTCCTCTTAGATGCTGATCTTTCTCGGAAAGACCGACACGAAAAGTGCCATCTTTTGGTCGATGATATCATCCTTGGGATGTGCGGCATCAAACTTCTCTTCACTTCTTCGTTTTGCTGTAGTATAGACCACGATGTTGCAAGAATTTGCAGGGCTTTGTCAAAGAACGGGCTACTATCTGATAGTGAAACGATAAACTGATGGCGCTCAGGCAATTAACATTTCATGGAGCCCTGAGGTGGCATCAATCGCCAGGTCCCGAACTTGCCTGAGAGCATTTTCGGAGAATTTGGGGGCTTTTGGTCCAAGATCGGGGTAGAGTAATGCCGACCGGGGATCATCAGGCAGGATTGGATCCGGGTGGTTTGTCGCCAGGCCAAATGCGTTGGCTCAAGGGGAGAAGAATATGGGCAAATGGATGGATGGATATTTAGCTAAGCTTGCCAAGATCCGGAAGGAGAATCTAGAAGGGGGAGGAGAGGCCCGCTTCCAGGTCCAGAACCAGTTGGGCAAGCTTACCGCAAGGGAGAGGATCGAGCGATTGGTTGATCCCGGCACATGGGAGGAGATCGGGTCTGTGGTAAGAGATACACGTAAGCCATATGATGGCAAGGCCAGGCCCAGTCCGTCCGATGGTGTCGTTATGGGTCTTGCGAAGGTGGATTCCAGACCGGTGACCGTGTTTTCCGTTGATTTCAGTGTCATGTCAGGGTCCTTGGGGGACCAGGCTGCCTGGAAGCTGGCTGACCTGACAAAAATGGCCGGACAGATGCGGGTCCCCATCATAGGAATGATCGACTCGGCAGGGGAGAGGCTCAGTTTCAAGGGAGGGGACGTGGGGCTTAACGGCCTGAGCCAGTTCCTTAGAAACTATTGTCTGTACTCCGGCGTTGTCCCCCGCATCACCCTGCTTCTGGGGCCCTGTACAGGAACTGTGTCTGTGATCCCTGTACTGTCTGACTTTTTGATCATAAACCGGGACACCGGTTTTCTCTGGTTAGGCGGAAAGAAGGAATCGAATGATGCGGGTTCGGCCGAATTCCACATGGAAAAGAGCGGGCAGTGTGACATCATTGCAGAGAGCGATAAGGACGCAATTGACAAGGCCAAGGCCCTGCTCAGATACCTTCCCTTGAATTGCTGGGAGAGGCCCCCCTTTATAGAAACCGGTGATGACCCGGAGAGAAGAGAAGAGGATTTGTTGGATATCATGCCCGATGACCCCAAGTTCACCTATGATATCCATGAGATTATCGAAAGGGTTGTGGATAACGGAGAGTTCTTCGAGCTGAAGGAGGACTTCGCCCCCCATTTGGTTGTGGGGTTCTGCCGCTTTGGCGGGCACGTGGCGGGCATTGTGGCCAACAATCCGGACGAATTAAGCGGCATACTCGAACCCGATTCTTCGGACAAATACGACCGCTTTATGATGTTCCTGGACGCCTTCAATATCCCGCTTGTCACCCTGGTGGATACCACCGCATTTCCACCCGGGGACAGGTGGGAGAGGAAAGGGGTGATTAGGCACGGGGCCAAACTGCTGCATGCCTATTCTCATCTTACCTGCCCCAAGGTGACAATGGTATTGCGGCGTTCTTACGGCGGAGCCAACATTGTGCTTGGCTGTTCAAAGATGTTTCCTGACTTCGTGTATGCCTGGCCGACCGGGGAGTTCGCCCCAACAGGACCCGAGACGGTAGTCCATGCCGTCTTTCATAAGGAACTGGCCAAGGCAAAGGAGGAGGGAAACTATGATGAGGTCTTCAACTTCTTCCTGAGCATCCTGAAAGAGCAGTTTTCAGTTCTGACCATGGGAAAGGCCTTTACAACCTATTATACCATACATGAGGCGATTGATCCGCGTGACACGCGACCCCGGATCATAAGGGCCATAGAGGCTACGGCCAATAAGCAAGAGGAATTGCCGGAAAAAAAAGGATACATAAAACCTGCGTAATCGTTATGAGGGGTAAGGATATGGGCGAAAGAATGGAACAGGCTATTAAGAGGCTTCGAGAGATTCAGGAACAGAACCTCGAGGGCGGGGGAAAACAGCATATAGAAAGACAGCACAGCAGGGGCAAGCTTACGGCCCGTGAGAGGATTGAGCGCCTCGTGGATCCTGAAAGCTTCTATGAGCTGGGTTCGTGCGTGAATACCACAGGCGCCCGAATAGACGGCCGGGAATCCCACGCCCCCTGTGACGGCGCCATCATCGGCACCGGGTTGGTGGAAGGCAGAAAGGTGGCTGTGTATGCCAGTGATTTCACGGTGCTGGGGGGCTCCATAGGGTCTCAACATCTGCAAAAATGCGCCAAGCTGCTGGACTCTGCCGCGGCCTGGGGTATCCCCATGGTCTGGTTGCTGGATTCTTCCGGGGGAAGGCTCGGCTATATTGATGTCCCGCCGGCAGGCATTGACTGGTACTTTGCCTTGGAATCCCGATACTCCGGCCTGATCCCCCAGATCAACGCCTTGATGGGGCCGTGCATCGCCGGCCAGGCCTATGCCCCGACCCTCTGCGATTTTCTCCTGATGAGCAGGGGGTCAGCCAACCTGTGGCTGGGCGGTCCCAGGATGACCCAGGCGGCTACGTCGGAGGAGATCGGGAAGGATGTGGGCGGAGCCGATTACCATATGATCTATACAGGCACCTGCGATGTGGTAGGCGACAATGACGAAGAAACCATCAGCAAGACACGCGAACTCCTGGGTTACCTGCCATCCAATTACCGCGAAAGGCCGCCCATTAAAGAGACATCCGATCCTCCGGATAGAGAGATTGAGGAACTAGAGCGGATTGTGCCGGATGAATTTGAAACCACCTATGACATGCATGAGATAATCAAAGTACTGGTGGATGACGGCAAATACTTTGAAATCAAGAACGAATACGCCACCAATTTGATAGCCTGCCTCTGCCGTTTTGACGGGGAAGTGGTAGGCCTAGTAGCGAATAATCCCAAGGAACCGGGCAGCATCCTGGAGATCAATTCATGTGATAAGTACTATCGGTTCTTGCAGGTGCTCGACGCCTACAGTATTCCCCTCGTCAATCTGGTTGATACGCCACCCGTTGTCCCCGGAGAGGAGCAGGAGGCCCTGGGGCTGCTGAGGCACTTTGGAAAGATCCTGGATACCTATGCAAACGCGACCATACCAAAGATCACCGTTGTATTGAGAGAGGCATATAGTGATGCCGGCGGCATGATTATGGGAGTGGGGAAGGCGATGGGGGTCGATATCTGTTACGCCTGGCCCATCGCCGGATTTGCGGTTGAGGCCTCGGGGCTGGATTACCGCGAAGCCTACGGCAGGGGTGTGGAAGAAGACGCTTACCAAGGTTACCTGGACCGCTCCAGGGAAAAGGTGGATGTCTTTGAGGCAGCCAGGAGCTGGACTGCGCAGGTAGTGGACGAAATCATTGAACCAAAGGACACCCGGAAGCGGATCATCGAGGCCCTCAAGATTACCCGGAACAAGCAGGAAAAGCTGCCGCAAAGGGCCAAACGTCACGGGACCCCACCCACATAGGATGAGGAGAGATGAGATGACGAGAAGAAACGGCCTGTGAGTTCCTCCCTCAACACGCTCGGGTCGGAATTCCAGGTATTAAATAGTGTCTTGACAAAGCAGGGCCGTTTCTCTAAAGTTCGGTTTGTTTTCTATTTAACCAACCATTACGGCTTCGTAAGAACTCCCCAAAGCCGTTACTCGCGCGAAAAGCCTGCCCCTTATTTGAACAGGGTCAGGAGTCCGGAACCGGCTGAATTTACTGGATTCCCCCTTTCGCGGGAATGACAAGATAAGGGGATTTTCGACTTCTTGCGAGATCCTCAACCATGATGTCGAAGAGGTAGACGCGTTGAGATTACCGTACATCCGCCCTCACGCATATTCTGCTTTGTTATGTTCCCTTTTTTTAGTCCCGAATAATTTCCACCAAAGTAGTCCAAGAGCTGGATCAGGATCTCTGGGATTGTCATTCCTTAGTTCGGGTCTCCATGAGATCCTTTCCATAGTTACGCTTCATCAGCCAATAAAACGTCTTAAAAGGAGGTGAAAAGAAAGAGTCAAAAAGGCAGTTGTCCATCTTTTACCGAGGGGGAGGTTCGCAGTGCCGGGCCTTTCCTTATAGAGGAGGAGCAGTCATGAAGAAAAAAGCAGTAGTCGGTTTTTCATTTTTACTGGCCCTGGTTTTCCTTTTTGTCGGTCCTGTTTCAGCCAAAGAGATCATCACCCTTTCACAATTTCCCATGAGCGGTCCTGTGGGATCCCTGCCGGAATTTGGGTGGGGGTTTATTGATGGGATGAACTGGGTAAACGGTGAGGGGGGCGGTGTCAACGGCAAGAAGATCAAGTGGTTCCTGGAAGATTTTCGCTATAACCCCACTGTTGAGGTGGCCAATTTCAACAAGTATACGGCAGAATACAAACCGGACGAATTCCTCATGGCCACCGGGTACATCACCGGAGGCCTCAAGCCGCTGATTGAAAAGGTAAACGTGGAACAAAAGATCCCGTGGCTGGACGGCTCATATTCCACAGAGATATTCGGAAAAGAGGGAGGGCCATCCAAGTATCCCTATTACTATTCCCTGGGCGCCACCTATGGCGATCAGATAAAGGCCCTCTTGAAATGGATAAAAGAGAACCACAAGGGCAAAGGCAAACCGAGGGTCGCCTTTGTTTACAGCCCCACGGCCTGGGGGAGGGATGGGCCCCCAGAAGGGATCGCCTATGCCAAAGAGCTGGGCATTGACGTGGTCGCCGAGATCGAATACCCTTACACTGCCACCAGTGCAACCAATGAGTGCACGCAGCTCCGTAAGGCCAAGGCCCAGTATGTCATATATCACGGTTTTTCAGGGGCAGCCCCTTACACGGCCATCTTTTTCAAGACTGCAAAGAAGATCATCCCCAAGGCCCAGCTCATGGGAACGCATTACACCACCGGGAGGTTTCCGATCCTGGTATGCCAGGAGGCATTTGACGGCTACGTAGGGGTCGCTACCCGGCCTTTCTGCGATGCCGTTCCCAGGGCCAAGACGCCCATGGACAATGCCATGGTCAAGCTCGCACACGATTTTGCCAAGAAGTATCGGCCCGATGAGTATAAGGATGAGAGCCCCAGGGGGAAGGGAATCAAAGACATGTTTCTTTACATGGAAGGGTTGACTTACGCCCTTATGCTCCAGAAGGCCCTCGCCGATGCCGACAAAGCTGGCGAACTCACCCGGGAAGGGGTCAAGAAGGCCCTTGACAACATGGTCTGGGACTTTAAAGGTATGTTCGGCGGAAAGACGTTCGCCTACAAATCCCACACCATACCAATGATGAGGATTTACAAGGCGAAGGTCAAGATGGCCAAGGTAGGTGATAAGGAACTCCCCACGGGAGGGGTTTATCCCATCAGCGAGTGGATTAATTCAGACGAGATCAAGTGGTAGGATGCGTGGATCCCGGGTGGTGGAGATCACCCGGGATCCAGAGGCCCCATGACTCATAGAAACAGGTCTTCCCGGAGGTAATAATGACCGATTTCATTCAGGCCCTGGGTTCGGGAACCCTGGTGGGCTTGATTTATGCCCTCTTGGGTTTGTGCATTGTCATCATCTTCAAGGCCTCAGAGGCCTTTAACTTTGCCATAGGAGAGTTTCTGGTCATCGGTTCCTTTCTATTCTACGTCTTGTTCTTTGACCTCAACATTCCCTTTCTTCTTGCCCTTCCTTTGGGTCTGTTGGCCGCAGCAATCATGGGTGCCCTGGTTGAGCGATTCACTATCAAGCCCTTGCTGGGGAGATCTCCCATCTCAATGACGATCGTCACCCTGGGACTGGGCTTTTTCTTGAGGTCGTCTGTCCAGTTTGTATTCGGCTCCCACAGCTATTCCTTCAATCTCAATCTCCCTGATATTACGGTGGAGATGGGAAATCTCCTGTTTCTTTCCGATCCAATCTGGGCAGCCATCCTATCGCTTTGCACATTCGGCCTGGTCATCCTTGTTCTCTTCCGGACCCGCTGGGGGGTGGCCATCCGGGCTACATCCGAAAATCAGGCCAAGGCCATGGCCTTTGGCATCAATGCCCGCCTCATACTCCTCATTGTCTGGGCTATCAGCGCGCTTTGCATTGCTGTTGCCGGTATCATGATCTCGAATTTTGGGGCACTTGCTGCCTTGTCGGGGATCGTTGGCCTTCGTGCCATACCCGTGGTCCTTATTGGGGGGATGGACAGTATTGGCGGGGCCCTGATTGGGGGTATTATTGTCGGCGTATGTGAGGCCATGGCAGGGGCCTATATCGAGCCCATGGGGCTTATAGGCTTCAAAGATGTGGCACCTTATATTCTCCTCCTGATAGTCCTGTTCATCCGGCCGTACGGCCTTTTCGGGACCGTCCGGATTGAAAGGGTCTGAGAATGCTTGCAATTGAAAACCTCAGGGTTGTGTATCACGACGTAATCTCTGTCCTGAACGGAATCTCCCTGAATGTTAAGGATGGAGAGGTCCTGATCATCATCGGCGCCAATGGTGCTGGAAAGACCACGCTGCTGCGCTCTGTCTCCGGCATGATAGACTTCTACGATGGTGATATTATTGAGGGGGACATCAAGATGGGCGGTGTCTCCATAAAAGGGCTCGATGCCACAGATATAATGAAGCGATACGGCGTTACCTATGTAATGGAGGATCGACCGGTCTTCTGGTACCTGACCATAGAAGAGAACTTAGGGGCTGCCTCATTCGCCCGGTGGGACAAACGGGTAAAGGCGGATATGGAAGAGGTCTTTGACTATTTCCCTGTGCTCCGCCCCATGAAGACCAAGAGGGCCGGTTATGCCTCGGGCGGAGAGCAGCAGATGTTGGCAATTGGCATGGCCCTTATGACTAAGCCCAAGATGCTGTTGTTGGATGAACCTTCCCTGGGCCTGGCCCCCCTTATCACGGAAGAGCTTTTCGGGATCATCCAGAGGCTGAACGAGGCAGGAATCACAATAGTGCTTGTAGAGCAAAATGCCCATGCCGCCCTGAACATCGGCATGCGAGGATATGTGGTGGAGATGGGGCGAATCGTCCTTGATGGAACCGCACAGGAGCTTCTTGCCAATGAAGATGTGCGGGAGTTCTACCTGGGCTCTGGAAAAAAAGAGCGAAAAAGCTACAAAGATGCCAAGCGGTATAAGAGAAGAAAGCGATGGCTATGACACTGGCAGGTGAAGATATCCTCTTGAAGATAAAAGATCTCCACCTCTCTTTTGGGGGAGTGCAGGTGCTGGCAGGCATAAGTTTGTCTGTTAAAGGGGGGGAGATATTTTCCATTATCGGGCCCAATGGGGCGGGGAAGACAAGCCTCCTCAACTGTATCAACATGCATTATCGACCGCAACGTGGAGAGATCGAATTCGAGGGAAGACAATTGAATAGCCTGAAGCCACACATTGTGGCCACCCTGGGAATAGCCAGGACCTTTCAGAAGGTGGAGCTCTTCCAGGGGATGACTGTGCTCGACAACATCAAGCTCGGTCGTCATTTTCTGATGAAATCCTCCTTGCTGGGCAGCTTTTTCCGACTCCCCAACATTATTCGGGACGAAACAATGCATAGGAAAGAGATCGAGGAGCAGATCATCGATTTCATGGGCCTTTCGAGCTTTCGTTACTCACCGGTCGGAATCCTTCCCCTCGGGGTCCGCAAGAGGGTCGATATGGCCCGCGCACTCGCCATGCGGCCAAGGCTGCTTCTCCTGGATGAGATCATGTCAGGGATGGCAGTCGAGGAGAAAGAAGACATCGCCAGTTATATCCTGGATGTCCAGCGGGACCTGGGGGTGACCATAATCTGGATCGAACACGATCTGGCTCCCGTCATGGACCTCTCTGATCGTGTCTGCGTCCTGAATTTCGGCACAAAGATCGCAGAGGGGTCTCCCGAGGAGGTGCAGAAAGATCAAAAGGTCATTGAGGCCTATCTGGGCAGGCAGAAGGGGGGATAAGGGTCGTCATGCTCGAGGACAATCTGATTGGTCTCATCGTGAAGAACGCCCGAGAGATGCCCAACCAAGTGGCCATGCGGGAGAAGCGGTACGGTGTCTGGAGTCCCATGACATGGCGCGAGTTCCAGGAAAACGTCCAGCGGTTTGCCTTAGGCCTTCTGGCTTTGGGGTTTAGGCCCCAGGAGACCCTTGCGATTATCGGAGACAATAAACCCCAATGGATCATTGCCGAGTTTGGGTGTATGGCTGCAGGCGGAATCCCCACGGGTGCCTATCCTGACAGCCTGGCCGAAGAGGTGGAGTATCTGATCTCTTACTCAGATGCCACCTTTCTGGTGGTTCGGGACCAGGAGCAGGTAGACAAGATCCTTATCATCTGGGAGGGAATCAAGGACCACGTCCAGAAGGTAATTGTATGGGACTCACGGGGCATGAGTCACTACTACGAAGAATACCCTTTTCTGGAACGTTTTGAAAATGTCCTTGAAATAGGTGCCAAAGAGGAAAAGGGCCGGGAAGATTTCATCGTGAGGAGGGCAGAAGAGATAGACCCATCCAAACCGGCCACGATGCTGACCACTTCAGGGACCACCGCAAAACCAAAACTCTCGGTCCTCAGCCATGAGAACCTCATATTTGCATCCAACAGCTACGGCAGGGTGGTAAAGATGAAGAGAGGGGACGAGCTCCTCTCAGCCGCACCCCTGGCCTGGATCGGTGAGCAGCTTTATAACGTAACCCGGTTTCTCACGGTGGGGGCCCATTACAATTTCCCTGAAGAGACCGAGACGCTCCGCAAGGATCTCCTTGAACTTCAGCCATATTATTTTGGCGGGACCCCTGTGGTCTGGGAATTCATAATATCTATTATCCAGGCCGCAATGGATAACGCCGATTTCTTTAAGCGGTACTGTTATAACCTGGGCGTCAGGACCGCCATAAAGTGTACGGAAGCGGATCTGGCCGGCCAAAACCCGGGACAGTGGAACCGCTTCCTATATAGACTACTTAATTTCCTTGTTCTCAGGCCCCTCAAGAACAAGGTGGGGCTTGGACGAGTCCGGATGGCCATAACAGGTGGGGGAGCCATTTCACCTGAGGTCTTTAAGTATTTCAAGGCCCTGGGGCTGGATCTTCGTCAGGTCTTCGGCCAGTCCGAATGCGCCGGCATTGCCACCACACACAGGGAAGATGACGTCAGACCCGAGACCGTGGGAGTCGCAATCCCAGATGTGGAGGTCAAACTCTCTGAGGACGGCGAGATACTTGTGCGCGGGAAAAATACCCATCTAGGATATTACAAGAATGAAGAGGCAACAAAAGCGGGCCTTACTGAGGATGGTTTTCTTAGAACCGGGGATGCAGGGTATTTCGGAGAAGACGGTCACCTTTATGTCTTCGATCGAGCGAAAGACATCATGACCCTTGAGGATGGGACGAGGTTTGCACCTCAAGACATTGAGACCCGCCTGAAATTCAGCCCTTACATCCTCGAGGCAATGGTGTGCGGAGGTGAACGGGCATATGTTACGGCCATCGTAAGCATTGACCTTGAGAATGTAGGAAACTGGGCCAAGAAAAGAGGGATATCCTATACCACCATCCAGGACCTTTCACAGAGACGAGAGGTCTATGAACTGGTGCGAAATGAAATTGTAAAGATCTGTAAGCGCTTTCCCGAAAATATTCGGATCAAGCGCTTCACCATCTTGCTCAAAGAGCTTCATGCGGACGACGGGGAATTGACAAGGACCAGAAAGGTGAGGCGGGCCTTCGTCAATGAGAGATACAAAGGCCTGATTGAAGACCTGTACCAGGCAAAATCACAGCACGATCTGGACATTGAGATCCGCTATGAAGATGGCAGAGTCTCCACATTCAAGGGGAAGGTGGCCATAGAGGAGGTAACGGAGTGAGATCGTTTTCCGAGATCTATAGCGACTATTTCTCTTCTACCGCTCTTTTCAACTACAGAGAAGATGAGCGGATCTTTCGAACCCGTTTCAAAAGGGCGTGGTTTGTTGTCTTTCTTGGCATCGTGGGCCTCACAAATCTGGCATCCCTCTTAGACATCGGTGCAAATGAGTACCACTACTTTATCATGAATCTGATCCTGGTAAACCTCATAGCTGCCATCGGACTCCAAGTCCTTATCGGGTTTACCGGACTTCTCTCCCTCGGTCACTCAGCTTTTATGGGTGTGGGTGCATATACCTCAGCCCTTTTGATCACAGAATTTGGATTCCCCTTTCTTCTTTCCTTAATCCTGGCTGGTCTTATCGCCGCTGTCTTCGGGATTATCGTTGGCATCCCCTCTCTTAGAATCAAGGGTTTTTATCTTATGGTAGCGACCCTGGCCTTCCAGTTCGTGATCGAATACGTCATCATACACTGGGACAAGGTCACCCGAGGCATAAGAGGAATCGAGCTTCCTACACCAGGGCTTTTTGGTGTTTCCTTGGAGAAAAACCAGGCCTACTTTCTTTTTCTCTTTGTCATTACAGTCATTGTCATGTGGGGAGCCAAGAACATAACACGTTCAAAGATAGGCAGGGCCTTTATTGCCATCCGCGACAACGACGTCTCGGCAGAGATTATTGGCATATCGATCTTTCGATATAAACTCCTTTCCTTTGCCATAAGCGCCTTCTATGCTGGCGTATCCGGAGCCCTCTTCGCCGGACTGCTTCGAAGCGCAATCCCAGAAGACTACACATTCCTCCACTCCATCATCTTTTTGGCCATGGTACTCGTGGGAGGGCTGGGGAGATTGGTGGGGACCGTCTTTGGCGTCATCTTTGTTACCCTTATGCCCGTATTGTTGGATCTTCTTGTGAGCTACATTGCGCAGGTGTATGATCCCAACTTCACCATGTACCTTGGGCCGATGAAGGAGTTTGTTTTCGGCGGCCTCATTATCCTTTTCATCATCTTTGAGCCAGAAGGCCTCGTGGGGATATGGATAAGGATTAGGGATTACTTCAGGATCTGGCCCCTTCCGTATATCTCAGAATAGGCCATCCCTTCCTCCAAGGCTGGCGAACAAAATTCCAGAAATGCCGGACCAAAGAAACCTAGTAATCTCGGGAAGTGTTGATGTTTTCCGTTTGACGAATAGACCATTTAACCATTTGACCAACTCCTGGAGGTAAAGCGTTATGGGTATTTATGACTTTACAGTATATGATGTTATCTGCCGCAATGCTCAGATCTATCCTAACCGCGATTCGGTTGTCTTCAATGACATCCGTTTGACCCATCGCCGGTTTAAGGAGAAGTGCGATAAGCTGGCTGCAGGCCTCGTGAAATTGGGTGTTGAGAAAGGGGACAGGCTTGGGGTCGTGGCCCATAACTGCGATGAATTCATGGTCTTATACGGGGCTGCGGCAAAGATGGGAGCCATATTGCTTCCGGTAAACTGGCGGTTTCAGCAGAATGAAGTGGAATTCGTCTTCAAGGACTGTACCCCGAAATTTGTCTTTGCCGGCCCGGAGTACCGAAAGGGCGTTAAAGAGGCCGCCGGTAAGATTGACTCGATCGAACAGTTATTTGCCATGGGGGGGGGCGAGGTGCCCGAAGGGTTTACCTCTTTTGAGGCGCTCTATTCGGACGAGGGCGCTGATGCACAATTCGACCTCCCCATGGACTCTGGATTCGTTATTATCCACACGGCGGCGGTGGCCGGAGAGCCACGGGGGGCCTTGCTGAGTCAGTCAAATATTATCCATTCCAACCTTCAGGCAATGGTCGGCAACGGACTCGGCCCTGATGATTGTCACATTTGTATCCTGCCGCTGTTTCACATCGCAGCGCTATCCATGGCAATGGCCGTGATGCACGCCGGTGGGAAAAACGTTATTGTGGAGCGTTTTGATCCGGAACTTACGCTCAAGCTCATACAAGATGAAAGGGGCACCGGCTTTTTTTACTTCCCACCGATACTTCAGATGATCCTGGAGAAATACGATGAGGCCGGGGGGAAGTACGACCTCTCCAGCCTGAGACACGTGGGAGGGCTGGATAGCCCGGAGAACGTCATGCGGCTCAAGGAGATCGCCCCAAATGCTGTGTTAGGGACCGGCTTTGCTCAGACCGAGGCCCTTCCGGTTACGCGGGGGGTCATGGAAGAGAGGCCGGGAAGCGCCGGCATGCCCACGCCTCTGTCACGGGTTGCCCTTTTTGACGACTATGATAACGAAGTCCCGGTGGAAACGCCCGGTGAAATCTGCGTCCGTTCTCCGGTGGTGTTCCTGGGATACTGGGGGAGGGATGAAGACACCGCCTATACCTTCAGAAACGGCTGGCACCATACCGGCGATATCGGCCGCTTTGACGAAGATGGCTACCTCTGGTACGTGAAACGGAAGGCAGAAAAGGAGCTGATAAAGCCTGGCGGAGAGAACGTGTATCCTGCCGAGGTTGAAAAGGCGATCCTTGAGCACGGGGCTGTTGCGGAGGTCAGTGTGATCGGCGTTCCTGATAAGCAGTGGGGAGAGGCGATCAAGGCCGTCTGTGTCCTGAATGAGGGGGCGTCTTTGGAGCCCCAGGAACTGATCGATTTTGTGGCATCCAGGATTGCCCGGTACAAGAAGCCAAAGCATGTGGTGTTTGTGGAATCCCTCCCGAAGAAAGAAGACGGAGAGATCGACCGCGATCAGATAAAGAAGGAGCATGGGGGTAAATACTGATCCCGCAGACAGACTGAAAGAAACACGATTCTTTGTAACACTTTAGCGTTTTTAAAGAAAGGCAGAGGACCGTGAGGGTCTTTTTTCCAAAGGACGTAAAGGACGGCATCATTTCAAAGAACGGCAGTGAGGTCTTGAACCTCGTTACGGAACAGCCCCATAAGAGGATGTCCCTATGAAGAGCCCTCTCCCCTGCCTGTGTCCCGATTACATC
>JAZDES010000244.1:0-10000 GCA_043808585.1 Pseudomonadota bacterium
TGTAACAGATCCAAGTCTTTGATCGCCATACTCCGGATAACCGGAATCTTTGAGGTATCTTCAGCCATAGCTCACTCCTTTCCGACGTTGGGGGTTAACTGTTTGGTAAGGGGCTCTATTTTGAGAAATATATAACCAAAAGAAAAGGTTGTCAAAGCCAGAAAGCCCCTCTGACAACGGTTTCTTGCCAGTGGAACAGCTGCCTTGGGATGGGGAAATTGGAGAAGTAATTGGGTTCTTTCTTACGGTATGAGAAAAGAAGAGGCTTTCTCGATCGATTCAATAAAATCCAGCACGTATCGGTTTAAGACCTCATATTTCTCTATCATTACCATGTGTCCCGAAGATGGAAGGATCTGCAGTCTGCTCCCCTTGATGGCTCCGTTGAGTGACTCAGAGAGGGATACAGGGGTCAATTTGTCTTCATCCCCGCAGATTATGAGGCAGAGGTGACCGTCTGGCCCATCAGACTACCATCTTATCAGGGCACTTCCCCAGGTGAGGCCGCCCCCAAATACCGGCAGACAGATCAAATCGTCCTTCTTGATGCTCCCGTCCCGGACGGCTTCATCCAGGGCGATAGCACAGGAGGCTGAAGAGATATTTCCATACTTGTGTAAAGTCACGTAAAATCTCTCCATGGGGATCTTTAGGGTCTTGGCTATGGATTGGAACATCCGGAGATTGGCCTGGTGGGGGATAAAGAGACTGATATCCTCTACGGCGACATCGTTCGATTCAGCGGCCTCTTTGATGGATTCGATAAAATGCCTGACCGCTACCCTGAAGCTGGAATTGGCCTCGATCATGTTTAGGGTATGGAGGCCCTTATTCACGCTTTCATGAGATATTGGGGTCGTTCTGGAGCCGCCCCCTGGCAGCAACAGGTCCTGACCGCTGGCTCCATCTGTGTGGAGGTGGGTAGAGAGGAGTTCCGGGCCCTCCCGGCCCATGGCCAGGATCGCCGCGCCGGCGCCATCCCCCCAGAGGATGCAAGTGGTTCGATCCTTCCAGTTGAGTGTGCGGGTCATTACCTCAGATGCTACCACCAGCACATACCTTGAGGCCCCGGTCTTCAAGTACTGCTCTGCCACATTTAGCGCAAATATGAAGCCGGAGCAGGCAGCAGTAACATCGAATGTCACGGCCTGCGGGGCATCCAGTTTGGCCTGAAGCCAGTTGGCGGCCGCCGGACAGCATGTGTCCGGCGTGATGGTCGCCACCATCATAAGGTCAAGGTCTTTGGCCGTCAAACCAGCCGCTTCGAGAGCCTTTACAGAGGCTTCATACCCTAGGTCGGATGTATTGACGCCTGGGTCGGCCATCCGTCTCTCGCTCACTCCGGTGCGCTGGACAATCCATTCATGGGTGGTGTCCAATCCCATCTTCTGAAGATCAAAATTTGTCAGGACCTTTGCAGGGACATAGGAACCCGTCCCCAAGATTCTCACTGTATCCATGTGCCTCTATTTCTCCACTGAAATACCCAGCTCTTTTTCCTTCTGGGCAATAGCAAGCCGAGTCTTTATAACCGTATCCGGAATCAGACTAATAGAATCGATACCGCACTCGACCAGGAACTCGGCAAAGTCCGGAAAATCGCTGGGGGCCTGTCCACAAATCCCTATTTTCTTTCCCCTTTTCTTGGCCACCTCAATCACCTGGGCCACCAGCCGCTTTACTGCATCATTTCTCTCGTCATAGATATGGGAGACCAGGGCCGAGTCACGATCAAGCCCAAGGACGAGCTGGGTGAGGTCATTGGAGCCTATGGAAAAGCCATCGAAGATCTCTGCAAACTGATCCGCACAGATCACGTTGCTCGGGATTTCGCACATAACATAGATCTCCAGCCCATCTTCTCCCTGAACCAGGCCCAACTTGGCCATGAGATCAATCACCTTTTTCCCCTCTTCGGGCGTCCTGCAAAAAGGCACCATCACCTTAATGTTCGAGAGTCCCATCTCACTACGGGCCTTGTGAAGGGCAATGCACTCCATCTCAAAGGCAGGCATAAACCTTTTGTCATAATAGCGGGAGGCCCCCCTCCAGCCTAACATGGGATTACTCTCAACGGGTTCATACAGGTACCCGCCCAGGAGGTTTTCGTATTCATTGGTCTTGAAATCGGACAGGCGTACAATGACATCATTGGGGTAGAATCCTGCCGCGATCCGCCCTGCCCCTTCGGCGAGCTTGTCAATGAAAAACTGTCTCTTGTCACGGTAGACAGCCGTGAGGTGATCGATCTTATAGACTACGCCCGCTATCTTCTGATCTTCCTTTGCCCGCTCCCTCAGCTTATCGTATTCGATCAGTGCAAGAGGATGAATGCCGATGTGAGAATTGATAATGAACTCCTGCCTGGCCAGTCCAACCCCATCATTGGGTATCATGCCCTGGCCGAATGCCTTTTCAGGTATGCCCACGTTCATCATGATCTTGGTTCTAGTCTTGGGTATCTCCTTGATGTCGATCCTGTCAACCTCCACCTTCAATAGTCCGTTATAGACATACCCTGTTTCTCCTTCGCAGCAAGAGACCGTGACCTCCTGCCCTGCCTTTATCATCTCCTCGCCGTTTCCTGTACCGATGACGCATGGGATACCAAGTTCTCTTGACACGATTGCTGCGTGACAGGTACGTCCGCCCTTGTTGGTTACAATGGCCGAGGCAATCTTCATGATCGGTTCCCAGTCAGGGTCGGTCATGTTCGTAACCAGGACCTGATCCGGATGGAACTTCTGCATGTCGCGCGCCGAATGAATCACATTGGCCAACCCCTGACCCACCTTTGTTCCAACAGCCGTCCCGGTAGTCAGTATCTTTCCCTTCTCGAGAAGCCTATAGTTTTCATATGTATTTGTGTCTTTTTGTGAATGAATCGTCTCGGGCCTTGCCTGTACAACAAAAAGCTCTCCGGTCCCTGCATTAACTCCGTCCCCGTCTTTGGCCCATTCTATATCCATTGGCTTTCCATAGTGATCTTCAATGATGCATGACCATTGGGCCAGCTTCAGGATTTCATCGTCTTCCAACACATACCGATGTCTTTCTTCAAGGGTGGTAGAGACATTTCTTACTGTTGCGTTGTCTTCAACGGAATAGACCATCTTTATGTCCCTATCCCCCACCTTGTGACCGATGATGGCCCGTTTCCCCATCTTAAGGGTCGGCTTAAAGACATAGTATTCGTCTGGATTGACCGCGCCCTGAACCACATTTTCACCTAGTCCATAGGCGGCTGTAATAAATACTACGTCCTTGAAGCCCGTTTCCGTATCAATGGAGAAGATTACGCCGGAGTAAGCGTGGTCGCTACGGACCATCTTCTGAACTGCTATGGAGAGGGCTACGTCAAACTGGCCGAAGCCCTTGTCGTGACGATATGAAATGGCACGGTTTGTAAATAGGCTGGCAAAACACCTGTGGCAGGCGCCAAGGACGCTTCTTTGCCCCTGAATGTTCAAGAAGGTGTCCTGTTGGCCGGCAAAGGACGCATCAGGCAGATCCTCTGCGGTGGCAGATGATCTGATTGCCACATCAAGGTTGTCAAGCCCCTGCTGACCGAACTCGGCCGCTAGCTGATCGTAGGCCTTGCAGATGGCATCGGTGAGATCGGGCGGGAACGCCGCATCTTTAATGATTTCGCGGATCTTTCTCCCCTTTCCCATAAGATTGCCCAGATCACGGGTATCCAGGTCACCCAGGATTTGCTCTATTTCATTACTGATCCCGGCGTAGTCCAAGAAGTATCGGTAGGCCTCGGCAGTGATGGCAAATCCGTTGGGGACCTTGATCCCCTTACTCTCCAAATTCTGATACATCTCTCCCAGCGAGGCATTTTTGCCCCCCACTAAGGGAACGTCACCTATTCCGATTTCATTGAACCAAAGAATGAATTTGCTATCACTTGTCTTTGGCATGGGTTAGCTCCTTCTTTAGAGTAATTACAGCCTGTTGGGGCAGGCCCATATTTCACTGGAGTTCCTTTAAGACCGCAAGATTTGTGTGCGTAGGTCTACCATCAATCTAATTTGTTGTCAATTGGCAAAATCTGTTCTACAAATCCGTTCAAACCTTGATGGACTTGTAAAAAACCTCCTAGACCGTCACTCCCGCGAAAGCGGGAGTCCAGTCCCCCCAAAGGCTGGATTCCTGGATTCTCGTTCCCCGCCTTCGCGAGGACAAGCTTCACGGGAATGACTAAAAAAGAAAAACTTAGGGTTTTTACAAATTCATGCAAAATTTGAGCAAGTCTGTAATCAGTCTGGGCCTGGGAAGGAGCAATACCAGGGATCAGATGAAAGAGGCGGCCGGATGAAGCCCCACTCACTGGCAGGAACCACAGGTTCAGAGGTAATTGATGAACTTGATCGCAAGAGAGAGGATCTTTGGCTTCCAAAGCCCAGATTCTCGGCCTTTTTTGCGACTGGACTGGATCAATGGTTGAAGGAGAGGCGGGTGACCCTCTGTGCAGTCGCAGGGATTGCCACTAATTTTTGTGTCTTGACCACTGCCCTGGATGCCATCTGCTACGATTTCAAGGCAGTATTGCTGGAGGATTGTGCCGCGGCCTTTTCCGCTGGGCTTACTGCCTCCTCTGATGCCTCCCTTATGAGTCTGGGGTATTCCTCCACATTGGCCTTGACCTCGTTTTGGAAGGCGGTTTCAAGGTTTTCCTCAAAAGACGCCCTATCTGGGGATAGCCGTCAAGATCGGCCTTCTGGGCAAAGGCCATGTTTCGGGCCGAGGCCTTTGACTCGGCTGCAAAGGCATAGGCCAGATTCTTGTCGGTCTTATCTGACATAGCGGCACCTCCTTTTCAACTGCTTCGATAAGGTCACGTCAACTGAGATAAGGCTCCCATTGCCTTGCCGTCTTCAGAATATAATCCCGTGGAAGGCCTTCCACAACCCGGTTGTGACCCGGAAGCAAGATATCCACCTCCAGCGCGGCCAAGCTCATGAGAGAATCCCTGTGTTGAGACCCGCTTGCACCATGGAGGTCAAAGCGTCCGATGGCATAATCCGCGTAAATCACATCGCCGGGTATAAGGATTTTTCTCTCTCTGTCATAGAGACCTACACTCCCCGGAGAGTGCCCCGGGATGTAGAGCACCTCCCATGTCATTCCCCCAATCTGCAGGTTCTCCCCTCCCTCCAATTTGCGATCCACCCTGAGAGAAAAAGCCCCAGGCTCGAGCCCGTACTGGACCTGGCACATGCCCTTGAACATCTCCATCCCATAAACGCACCTTTCATCTCCCTGTTCAAGGGGTTTGGCCTCGTTGGCGTGTACCCAGAGTTCGGCCTGTGGGATCTCTTTCCGGATCTCGGGGAGGCAACCGATATGATCCAGATGGGTATGGGTCATGATCACCCTCTTTATATCGGAGAGGTTGATCCCGAGATTCTTGATCGACCGGACCTTATAGGATCCCTTTCCCATTAGACCCGCATCTATGAGGCTGAGGTCGCTAGTAGATGCTTTACCCAGCACATACGCATGGGAATCGGGTATCAATTCATCCTGGCCCGGGATGAAATAGACGCCATCTGCAATCTGTTTCATTTCTTTTTCCGTATTAATTTTTTTTGTAATACTTTAGCGCTTTGAAAACACTGAGGAGTAAGATGACAGACCGTGAGGGTCTTTTTTCCAAAGGACGTAACCCAAATTCTTCATCCCGATGTAATCGGGAGCACGCCCCCTTACCTTTCAATACAGTTTCTGCCAGGCAGGGGAGAGGAAAAAAGACCCTCGCGGTCCCCTGCCTTTCTGTCAAAACGCTAAAGTGTTACCTTTTTCCTAATTCAAGGTGAACCATCGGCCAGGGCTGATGCTCAGGCCTCTAAATTTTCCAGAACCTCTTGTGATATTCAGAGACCTTCATGACCACATTGTCCAACTTATTCCGGTCTGCCTGCGATACAATATCAGCCGCCGGCGTATTGGAAACCCCGACCATCTCTTTGAGGACCGCCCTTACAGAGTCCCTGAGGCCTTTCAGGTCATAGCCTCCCTCAAGGGTCACAACCACCTTTCCGTTACAACAATTACCGGCAATATCCATAATGGAGCGCATCATAGCGGCAAATCCGGCGGGTGTTACCCGCATCCCGCCTAGCGGGTCCCCCTCATAGATATCGAACCCGGCGGATAGGAGGATCAGATCAGGATCAAATTGCATGGCAATCGGCCTTAAGATCCTTTGGAAAATCCCCACGTACTCACCGTCGCCGTGCCCGATAGACAAAGGGACGTTGACCGTAAAGCCTTGGCCTTCCCCCCTTCCCATCTCCTGAAAGGCGCCGCTACCCGGGTAGTAAGGGTACTGGTGGGTTGAAAAGTAAAGGATTGAAGGGTCTTCCTCAAAGGAATGTTGAGTGCCGTTGCCATGATGGAGGTCCCAGTCAATCACAAGGATACGTGCCAGATGGCCCCGCTCTTGTGCGTATCTGGCGCCAATGGCCACATTATTGAAAAGACAGAAACCCATGGCCCGGCTCTTCTCAGCGTGGTGCCCAGGAGGCCTGACAAGTGCAAAGGCGTTGTCAAACTCCCCGGCTATAACCATCGAAATCGCCTCACACAGTCCCCCTGCTGCCAGGAGCGCTGCCTCATAGGAGCCTGGAGAGGTGCTGGTATCCGGGTCAAGAGAGACGTGATCTTTTCCCTCTGTAGAGGCAACCCTGTCCACATACTCGGGAGAATGGACCCAGCAAAGCTCTTCTTTTTCAGCCCGTCTTACCGGGATTTCATGAAAGAGACCGGCCATCTCCGGCTCTTCCAGCATGGCATATATCACTTCAAGGCGTCTGTGGCTTTCGGGGTGATATGGACCTGGCCGGTGATTCATGAATCTCCCGTCTTTAACTATTCCTGTCTTTGCCATCTTCTTTGCCCCTGTTTCGTTTTTCGTAATACTTTAGCGCTTTGAAAACACTGAGGAGTAAGATGACAGACCGTGAGGGTCTTTTTTCCTCTCCCTCGCGGTCCTCTGCCTTTCTGTCAAAACGCTAAAGTGTTACCTTTTTTCAGGTTATTGGCCTTTCCTCCTGAAGACGAGGTGCCTATGTCTTTAGCGGAACCCATGCCTCATGCCATAAATCATCCAAGCCAATTGGTCAACCAAAAGATAGGACTTGAGGCCCCTTTCTTATAACACCCCCTCGTCTCTGAATACGGTGAGTTCTTCTCTTGTATACCCACCCAGTTCAGTAAGAACCTCCTCTGTATGCTCTCCAAGCTCTGGTGCGGCACGGGTTGTCTTTGCAAAGGTTTCGCTGAAGTGAACGGGATAGCCCGGTATCTTGACCTTTCCGAGGGTGGGGTGTTCAAAGTCAACCAGATAATCGTTTTCAGTGACCTGCGGGTCATTGGCAAGCTCTGTTACTGAGTTTACACCGCAGCAAAAGAGGTCGTATTTTGCGAAGGCCTTGAGCCATTCGTCCCTGGGGCGGGTAGCAAATATCCTGTCAAAAATACTCACCAGCGACTCTGCATTTTCAAGCCTCTTGTCGTCGGTATCAAAACGGGGATCATTTTCGAGTTCAGGATGCCCGAGTGCCTGGCAGAGGGGGCCCCAGTGGCGATCAGGAGGGGTAAGGGTCATCATAAGCCAACGTCCGTCCCCGCACTGATAATAGTTTCTCATGGGATGCTCCGTGGAGCGCCTGTGCCGCGGGACCTCGAAGCCGGCCATATAAGCGATGAGTATATTGAAGTAGAGCAAGAAGGTGGCAGAACCCAGTATGGACACGTGGACCTCCTGGCCAAGGCCGGTACGCTCTCTCATAAAAAGGGCGGTGATGATGTGGTGACTGACCATTATGGCCGTGGCCTGGTCAATGATTCCGAATTGGCACACCATAGGCGGTGTATCGACTTCGCCCATTGAATACATGAGTCCGGACCTGGCCTGCCCTTGATAATCGAAGCCCCCGCGATCCCTGTCCGGGCCTTTCGGCCCAAAGGCGGAGACCGATGCGTAGATCAGCCTCGGGTTGATCTCTCGCAGAACAGGATAGGCAATATTCATGGCCTCCACCGCCTCCTGCCGCATGTTTGTCATAAATACATCTGAATGACTTACCAGACGGTGGACGATCTCCTGCCCCTTCCTGGTCTTTAGGTTTACAGTAACACTTTTTTTGTTCCGGTTGGCGCCCTCACAGAAAATGCTCCTGCCCCCAGGGATCTCAAGGGGAATTCTCCCGATTCTGGTCACCATCCTTATCGGGTCGCCGGTCCCAGGCTCCTCTATCTTTATCACTTCGGCCCCGAGGTCCCCGAGGATAGCAAGACCTCCGGGCCCTGCGTGATATATCCCGCAATCCAATACCCTGATACCTTCCAAAGGTCGATTCATCCATTAATCCTCCAATCCCTGCGCTATTCAAACCCGTTGGGTTTTGCGGAATCTATATACCTGGTAGCCCGATGTCCAGTAAAACTTTTTCGTTGCCTATTCAGGTCACTTACAGGACCGTCAGAAAAGGCCGTCTCTCGGTGGATAGCAAAATGTGAATAGATAGATGGAACCAGAAGGGCATGACTAAACGTGACCAGCAAACCCCTTATTGACTCCCTGGCCGCTTTTTGGGCTTCACGAAAAGGCCCAGCCCGATGCCTACAACCAGAAGGGTGATGGTGCCGATCACGCCGATCATTCGGGTATGCCAGGTACACTCAATCGAACCCCAGCCTTCAGGAAGGTGGCGTGCGAAGGTTGCCCAGGTAATGCTAATCACGCTGGCGATGACCGCAACGATCGCCTGCCAGCGTCTTACCCATCTGAAAGATATCCCCAGGAGAAACAGACCTATCACTCCGCCACCGGCTATGCCCGCAAGCTGCCACCCTGTTTCAAGGGCAGTCTGGACACGGGTCATTGCCAAACCGGTGACGGTGCCCAGGATGCCCCAGATCACCGTATATATTCTAAGCATCCTGATGCTCTTTCTTTCATCTGCGTCCCTGTTCACATACTTCTTGTAGAAATCGAGTAATGTGAGGGTAGAGACGCAATTGAGAGATGAATCAATGCTGCTCATGGCAGCAGCAAATATTGCTGCAACGAGCAACCCGCGGAGTCCGGTAGGTAAGTGGGTTGCGATAAAGAGAGGGAATATCTTGTCCCCGGTGAGCTGTCCCTGTAAATGGGCGGGGAGTTCTCCCTGGTGAACCGAGTAGTAGGCGTATAGGGCCGTACCAATAAAGAGGAAGAGTGCGGATATGGGGATATAGGCGAGAGCTGCCGTCCACACCGAGCGAGAGGCGTCTTTCATAGATGGTGTGGTCTGGTAGCGTTGTACATAGTTCTGGTCGACCCCGAAATTCCTGAGGTTTTCCATTACCCCGTACAAGACCACCACCCAGGCTGTGGGTGCCACCAGATCAAGCCTCCAGCTGCCCAGGGAGAACTTATGATGTTCTGCGCCAATGGCAAATATCTGTCCCAGACCTTCTGGCATGCCGAGGACCAGGATGGTTATGGAAATAATTGCGCCTCCAAAAAGAATGATTACCTGCACAACGTCAGTCCAGATCACGGCCTCGATCCCACCGAGTACGGTATAGAATATGACGCCCGTGCCGGTTATGAGTATGATCGTGGAATAGGACCATCCGGTCAGGTGGTGCAGGACCAGGGAGACGAGGAACAATATCATACCGATTCGAGCCAGGGAGCCCAGCATGAAGCTGATGCTGCCGTAAATGCGGGCCCATCCGCCGAAGCGTTCTTCCAGGTATTCGTAAGCAGAGACCTTCATTTTTGTTCGGTATAAGGGTATGAAGTAGAGACTGGCAACTATGGCCGCCACAGGGAGCGTGAGAGAAAACATGAATACGTCCCAGTTGAAATTGTAGGCCTGACCGGGATAGGCGAGAAAGGTTATGCTGCTGACAAATGTGCCCAGTATGGACATCCCGACGGCCCAGCTGGGTAGCCTCCCTTGGGCGATCATGAACCCGAGGGATGTATTGCTCCTCT
>JAZDES010000245.1:0-2562 GCA_043808585.1 Pseudomonadota bacterium
CTATTTTGGGTCATTGAAGGTTGGAGCAAAGGTCACACCCATAAGCCCTGTTTATACCAGCAAGGAAGTGAAGCATCAGATAGAGGACAGCGAGGCCAAGACAGTCGTATGTGAGGATATCCTCTATGACAATGTGGAAAAGGCTGGAGTGGAACTAGATAATGTGATCTTAACAAATATCGGGGACTATCTCCCGTCACTCAAGAAGCTGTTCGGAAAGAGCGCCTTGAGCAAGGCTTACAGCGGTATGGAGGTCCCCTCCGCCCAGTATATACAAGAGGCCGGACTTCATCTATTCCAGGATCTGATCAAGAAATATCCCCCCAATCCCCCTAAAATCACCATAAACCCCAAGGAGGATATAGCCGCCCTCCCTTACACCGGGGGAACAACCGGACTCCCTAAAGCGGCCATCCTGACCCATCACAATATGGTGGCACTCCAGACCCAGACCGTATCTTTCTGGCCCATATTTGAGGAAGGTAAGGAGGTGATAATAGCATTCTTGCCCTTTTTTCACATCTACGGACAGGTCGTGGTGATGTTCAACGGCCTGGTTCAGGGATCAACCCTTGTCCTTTTCACTACACCTGATATTGATGACATCCTCTCCGCAATGGAGCGATACCAGGCCTCGGCCTTCTACGGCGTGCCCACCCTATTTGAATATCTCAAGGAGTATGAGAAGACTGACCGCGTAAACTGGAAGCGCTTGAAGTTGATTGCATGCGGCGCCGACACCCTTCACGAATCCACCATTGAGGAATGGGAGAGAAGGACTGGAACAAAGATCATGGAGGGTTACGGCATGACTGAAACTACTGCGGTCAGCCATTCCACTCCCTATGATAGACCCAAGACAGGTTCCTTTGGCGTCCCCCTGCCCAGTATGGATGCCGCAATAATTGATGTGGAAGGGACGGAATTTACGCCGGTGGGTGACGTTGGTGAACTGATCCTGAGCGGTCCAAACATCATGCAAGGCTACTGGCGTAGGCCTGAAGGTACCAAGGAGGCGATTATAGATCTGGAAGGGAAAAAGTGGCTCAGGACTGGTGACCTGGTCAGGATGGACGAAGAAGGTTACTTCCACTTCTTTGATCGGAAACGAGACCTTATCAAGTACAAGGGTTACTCTGTCTTTGCCAGACATGTGGAGGAGGTTCTTTACAAACATCCTCAAATAAAGGCAGCAGGGGTGGTGGGGGTTCCTGATCCAAAAGTGGGACAACTAATAAAGGCCTATGTTGTTCTCCAGAGCGAGGCAAGAGGGAAGATCTCCGAGGAGGAGATTATGGAGTTCTGCCGACAAAATTTGGCCCACTACAAGGTCCCAAAGATTATCGAATTCCGTGGGGAACTTCCAAAGACTGACGTGGGAAAGGTCTCTCGGAGGGAGCTGAGGGAAGAATCGGAGGAAGGATAATATGGGCCACCCCTTCCTGGAAATAGAGGGGCTGAACAAGAGTTTCGGCGGGCTAAGGGCTGTCAATAGAGTGTCTTTTACAATGGGTCGCGATGAAATACTGGGTCTGATTGGTCCCAATGGCGCAGGCAAGACGACCATCTTGCGGTTGATCACAGCTATTTTGAAACCCGACTCAGGGCGCATCCGTTTCAGAGGTGAAGACATTGTCGGGCTCAAGACATGGGATATAGTGAACCTTGGTATCGCCTGCACCTTCCAGAACATGAGGCCATTCAGGAGATTACCAATGATCGCCAATGTAATGGTCTCTTGTCTTTCCCCCAGGGCCATGAAAAGGGGAGAGTGGGTCAAAAGGGTTCAGGCCAAGGCCATGGATGCCCTGGAGTTTGCGGGCATCTCGGACATGGCCCTGGAAAAGGCCTCCACCCTTTCCCAGGGGGATCTCAAGCGCCTGGAGGTAGCCCGGGCCGTAGCTACCGAACCGGAATTGCTGTTGCTGGACGAGCCTTTCGGGGGATTGAGTCCGGCCGAAACCGAGCTTATGGCCAAGTCCGTAAATAGGCTTCACAAGGGAGGGCGTTTCGGTCGATTGCACAGCGAAGGACCTGCCATGATCATTGTTGAGCATAAGCTTCAACAGTTGATGAAGATTGTGGATCGAATCATCGTTCTCAATTTCGGGACCATCATTGCTGACGGCGCCCCGGAGGAAGTCGTTAGAAACCCCGAGGTCATCGAGGCGTACCTCGGTCAAGGAGGGCTCTAGGCTTGCTGCTGAAAGTCTCCAATTTGACGGTCTGCTATGACAAGGCCATGATCATAAACGATCTGAGTATGGGGGTCGATACAGGCGAACTGGTCAGTCTGGTGGGTCCCAATGGGGCCGGTAAGTCCACGCTGTTGAAGGCCATTACCGGATTGGTGGCTTGGGAAAGGGAGATCACGCGGCGATCGGGCGGGGAGGACATAACCCTCAAGGGTACCGTGACCTTTGACGGGGAGAGGATCGACCAGATACCCGCCCACGAAATAGTCAAGAGGGGCCTGATTCACTGCCCGGAAAGGAGAAGGCCATTTCGTGAAATGACTGTAATCGATAACCTCCGGGCGGGGGCATATCTCCTGAAAGACAG
>JAZDES010000246.1:0-2336 GCA_043808585.1 Pseudomonadota bacterium
TGATACAGTTTGTGCTCGGCAGCTTCGTCCTCTAGTTCCTTTACCCTCTGTTCCAATTTTTCATAGGTCGGCTTTTTTGGCATCAGAAGCTCCTCCAGTATTGTAGGCGTAAGGCACAAGGCGTAAGGCGCAAGGAACTGATCGGGTAACGACCAACGAGTAACGAGCAACGAGTATCAATCATCCAGGGCCTCGCGGACAGCCTTGGCAAGTTCCTCAAATGTTAAAGGCTTCTGGATAAAGGCCTTTACACCCATCTTTTTGGCCTTTTCTCTCCTGATCCTTTCATCGAATCCGCTACACATCATTACCGGTATACCGGGACGGATATTCATCACCTCCTGGGCAAGCCTCTCCCCGGTCACATCAGGCATGGACAGGTCGGTGATCACCAGGTCGAACTTGTCCGGGTCCTCAGAAAACCTCTTAATTGCTTCAACGCTGTCTGTAAGAGCGGCCACCTCATACCCCAATTGCTCCAGCATCTGCTTGCCTATCTTAACCAGGGTCTCCTCATCATCGACAAAGAGGATACGTTCCGTGCCGGTAGGGAGTAGGGCCGCTTCCTCGGGTTCGCCTGCCTCTTTGGAAACGGTGTCGATCCTGGGGAAATACACATGAAAGGTGCTCCCCTTTCCCGGCTCGCTGTAAACCAAGATCTTACCACCATAACTCTCTATAATTTCATGCACCACCGATAGCCCCAGCCCGGTACCTTCTCCCTTTTCCTTGGTGGTAAAATAGGGCTCAAATACGCGCTCTTTAACCTCAGGGGTTATGCCGTGGCCGTTATCGCTCACCGTTAGCTTAACGTATGCACCGGGATCTATGCCCATATACTGCGCTGTCCTCGAATCAACTTCCGCATTGCCAAGACTCACCCCCAGCACGCCCCCCTCCTCGCGCATGGCATGCTGGGCATTTGTGCAAAGGTTCATCAATACCTGGTGGATCCGGGTGGGGTCCGCCAGGATAGTTCCGGTATCTTTCTCAATCCTCTGGTCAAACTTAATTGAGGTGGGGACAGAGGCCCTCAAGAGCTTCAGGGCCTCGTTTACAATGTATATTGGCGCTGTGGGTTTTCGCTCCTCTTCGGTCTGACGGCTCACCGTCAGTATCTGTCTTACCAGATTTTTCGCCCTCTTCCCCGCCTTAATGACCTCATCCAGATCGTGAATCAGTGCCCTCTCTTTGGAGGCCTTCATCTTTGCAAGCTCGGCGTATCCAATTATGGCCGCGAGGATGTTGTTAAAGTCATGGGCAATGCCCCCTGCCAGGGTCCCCAAGGCCTCCATCTTCTGGGATTGAAGGAGCTGTGATCTCAGTTCTTTTTCAAGGCTCATGTCGACCACAAACCCGAGTATGGCAGGTTTACCATCATAGTCGATGACAGACGCCCAAAGGACCATATCAAAGCCCTTCCCGTCCTTCTTCAGACCCCTGATTTCGTAAGACAAGGAAACTTTCTTCCCCTCTCGGCGCTCTCTCTGACTCTTCATGACCAGTTCCCGGTCCTCAGGGGCAACCAATGACTCTACAGGCCGGCCCACAATTTCATCCAGATGCTCATAGCCAAACATCTTTAAAAAGGCAGGATTGATGTATACATATTTGCCCCCTCGATTTATGAAGATACCCACAGGAGAGGACTCTACAAGACGTCTCATCCTTTTTTCCGAGGTCTTCAGTTTCTTTTCGGCCTCCTTCCGATCCTCTATCTCCTGGCCCAATTGTTTGATGGCCTGGGTCAGTTCGGCCGTGCGTATCTCTACCCTTTGCTCGAGATCCAGCGCTAGGGCACTGAGTGCCTCTTCGTCCCTCTTTCTCCGGATACCGATGGCATAGAGGGCTGCGAGACGCCCGGCCAGGACCACATCTTGCTCGGTATAATCGCCGTCAGGGTTTGCCAGTGCGATCTGCCCAACCAGTTTCTCCTCAAAGAGGGCCGGAACAGACAGGAAGCGTTCAATGGGGATATGACCCTGCGGCGTTCCCGAGGACCTCTGATCCTCCCGGGACCTGTTGGTGAATAAGGGCTCTTTGTTGTTTAACACCCATCCCCACAGACCCCGAAATTCCCTGAAGACGATGTCCTTGTCCTGGACCTCACACATATCCCATATCTCTCTTGTCAGGGTAGGGCTGACAAGATTCCCTGTTTCTGGATCGATATAGCCCGCATAGCCGAACCTGCTGCCTGTAAGCCGCCTGGCCTGCTGGAGCACGGCAAATGAAAGGTCTTCAATAGGGGGGCTCGATATGATGACATTAGATAGCTCAGCCAGTGCCTCGCTGATTGACGCCTCGCGGTGTGCCGCCTCCTCGGCCTGCCTGCG
>JAZDES010000247.1:0-6212 GCA_043808585.1 Pseudomonadota bacterium
TGGGTCATGTAGTCCCAGGTCATGAATACGTACTGGAAGATGAATTGGGCGGCAATGGTGGCGATAGCCAGATAAAGCCCTTTTATCCGTAACGATGGAATCCCGATGATCACACCCATCACAGCCGACATGGCCCCTGCCCTGGGCACGGTCCACCAAAAGGGGATCCCAACCCGCGTTATCAGGATGGCCGACGTATAGGCACCGACTCCAATAAAGGCCGCATGGCCCAAAGAGATCTGCCCTGTAAACCCGGTAAGCAGATTAAGGCCATGGGCGCCGATAATGGCGATACCGATCAGATTTGCAATATAGAGGACGTATTCGTTGGCCAAAAAGGGAAAGATGAGCAGAAAGACAAGGAAAAGGCAGAGCCAGACCTTCACGAAGACCGATTGGAAGATGGCCTCGTCCCTCACGTAGGTATCTTTGAAATCGCCACAGCGCATAGTCTAGATCCGGCTCTATTGTCCTTGGTCATTAGTCATTGGTTTCTCCGTAATTTCATTCGGGAATCCGCAATCCGCATTCCCTCCGGGGCGTAGGCCCCTACGGGCCGGAGGCCGCATTCCGCAATCTTTCAGACCCTCTCGATGATCTGCTTCCCGAAGAGCCCAAATGGCCGAATCATCAAGATAAACACCAAGACGATAAAGGGTGCGATCTCCTTGAATCCGGGAAGGATGGGATCGATATAACCCCCTGCAAGGTTCTCGAGAATACCGATGATGAATCCACCCACGATCGCGCCTCCGATGCTGTCCAGGCCACCGAGGATGACGACAGGAAGGACCATGAGGCCGACATGGCCCAGATTTGGATGGATCCCGCTGATATTTCCGATGACGATCCCACCGATTGCCGCCGCACAGGCGGCAAAGCTCCAGGACAGGGCAAAAATTATCTTGGTGCTGATTCCCATGGACTGAGCTACCTGTTGGTCCGAGGCATTGGCCCTCATAGCAATGCCCACCCTGGAATACTTGAAGATGAGCGTAAACAGAACGACCCCTATGACCGCGAAAATGAAACCCCACTTGAGTGCCGACGGGACAATGGCAAAACCAAGGTCCCAAGGCTCGGCAGGAAGGATCTCAGGGAAGGATCGAAAATCAGCTGTCCAGATGATGTGGGCAAGACCCTTCAGGATGCTCGAAAGGCCGATGGTCACCATGATTATGGAGATCACGGGTTCCCCAATGAGGGGTCTCAGAATCAGGCGCTCGATGATTACCCCTATTAGGAAGGCAAAGATAAGGGTGAGCACAAAGACAAAGGCAAACGGAATATTGAGGTAGGTGAGTAAAGAGAGGCATACATAGGCACCAAGCATCATCAGTTCACCGGTTGCGAAGTTGATGACGCTAGTGGCCTTGTAAATCAAGACAAAACCAAGGGCCACCAGGGCATAGACCCCACCTACTGCTATACCACTTACAATCAACTGCAGGAAGATGTCCACTTGGTTTGGCTCCTTGTTCCTTTGGCGTTTTAATCCTGCAAGAATGCGCACTGATTCGCACTAATTCTCAAATAAGACATATCCTGTCAAGAAAAACCTCTTCCATCTCTCTGGTGATATGGTCCCAAGATAAGAGGCAAGGTGGAGAAATACCGGTTTTTGTTGTATTATGCCGTAATTTATTCTATCAGAACCTATGAAATGCGAAAAGGACCGATTATTATGTTTCAGGAATCGAGATACTGGAATCCTGTGCTTGAGACCCTGAATCAAGAGACCCTCAGGAGACTCCAGTTGGAGAAATTCAAGAGGATATTTCAGTGGGCCTACGGTAATTCCAGGTTTCACAGGTCACTTTACGAAAGGGCCGGCATCACGCCTGATGACATCCGCTCCTTCGAGGACATAAGACAGGTCCCGACCATTGAAAAGGCCATGATGCGGGATATACAACGAAAGGAGCCCTTTCCTTATGGAGACTCGCTCTGTGTCCCAATTGAAGAGGTGACGGAGTTTCACCAGACCAGCGGCACCACCGGTCAGCCGGTATACCAGCCCGATACCTGGGCGGACTGGGAATGGTGGGCCGAATCGTGGGCCTTCATCCTCTGGGCCCAAGGCTACCGGCCTCGAGACCGCGTCTTCATCCCTTTTGGGTACAATGTATTCGTGGCCTTTTGGGCAGGCCACTATGCAGCCGAGAAGATCGGATGTGAGGTCGTACCTGGAGGCGTCTTGGATACCAAGGCCCGTATCCTCAAGATCCAGGAACTGGAGGCGACAGCCATGATGGCCACCCCCACCTATGTCCTGGGGATGGCCGATACGGCCAGCAAGATGGGTCTGGAACCATCGGGGATGACCATAAACAAGATCACATGTGCAGGAGAGCCCGGGGCCAGCATCCCCAGCACCAAGAAACGGATGGAAGAGGCATGGGGGGCGAAGGTCTTCGACCACGCGGGGGCCACTGAAATAGGGGCCTGGTCCTACGAGTGCGAATTCCAGCCAAAGGGGATGCATGTAAATGAGGCATTCTTCCTGGTAGAAATCCAGGACATGGAGACCGGTAATATCGTCACCGAGCCAGGAAAAAAAGGTAAGATGATCATCACTGCCCTGGACCGTTATGCCCAGCCTTGCATCAGGTTTGACTCAAAGGATATCATCGAGTGGGCAGAGGAACCATGCCCCTGTGGACGGACATTTGGATTGATAAAAGGAGGTGTAATCGGGAGAGCTGATGACATTACCAAGGTAAAAGGGGTCCTCCTTGCCCCCTCTGCCATTGAGGAGGTGGTGAGAGACGTTAGAGAACTGGCCCACGAATATGAGGTGGTAGTGGACAAGGTGGGAGATATTGACCGGATTTCACTCAATGTGGAGCTCCTGCCAGGGGCTGAGACCCAAAAGGAAGACGTAGAGGCCAGACTAAGAGATCGGCTGAGGCTGAAGACCAATCTGGGTTACAATATAGAGTTTCATGAGTATGGGACCTTACCGAGATATGATGTCAAGGCGAGACGATTCAGAGATTTAAGAAAGACACACTAATACTCCGTATCATTAATTTCTGGACTGATAAAGTGTGTTTCCCCAGCCAAAGCTATGCAAGTATTCAAATGGCTTAAGGCAGAAGGCACATGGCTCAAGGAAAAAAGAGGGTGTCTAAAATCAGCCTTTTCAAGAGGATACAAAGAAAATGATCGGGGATCACGAGTTTATAGTACAAAACACTAGGTACTGATACGATGAAAGAGATGCCGAAGAAAGCAGACCTCCAAGAGATCGACGTCAAAATCCGGTCCCTGAAGAAGACAGCTCAGGAATTGAATCAGCTGTCAGACGATTTTCCGTCCCTGGCAAGAAATACCGCCCGGATCCTGGCAAGTATCAAGATGTTGGAGATAAACATCAGCGATATTGTCTCATTAGGGGAACCTTCCCCCCGCCACCTGGGAGATCAATGATAAAGTGGGGCAGGCAAAGCCCTGAAGTATGGCCCTGCAACCGGGCCATGATGTCAAGACCATCACTCAGAGGGGTCCAGAAATGTGAGGTCCCCTTTGCAAGGTCACACTGGAAGAGGTAGTAGGGCCGCACACGGATTGATAACAGCTTGTGCAGCAGCCCCTTTATGATCAGTGGATCATCATTTACGCCCCTGAGAAGGACTGTCTGGCAGCCCAGCGGAATGCCGGCATCGGCAAGCCTTGCGCAGGCAATAGATGCATCATATGTGATCTCATCAGGGTGGTTGAAGTGGGTAAAGACGTAAAGGGGATGGAATCTCCTCAGGATCGCTACCAACCGGGGGGTCACCCTTTGAGGCAGCGTACAGGGGACCCTTGTGCCTATTCGAATGATCTCCACATGGGGCACAGAGCGGACTCCAGTCAAGATGGAATGTAGTTCCTTGTTCTCAAGCAGCAGGGGATCGCCGCCTGAAAGGAGAACATCCCTTATCTCTCGGTGACTGCGTATATATGAAAGCCCTTCCCTTATCGATTCTTTGCTCACCATAGAGGGCCATCCAACCTTCCTCTTCCTGTTGCAGAACCTGCAATATACGGCGCAACGGGAGGAGACGAGGAAGAGGACCCGATCCGGATACCTGTGTGTAAGTCCGGGGACCGGGGAAAGTCCCTCTTCATTCAGAGGATCATCTAACCCGCTCTGATCAATGATTTCCTGAACGTCGGGAACACACTGTCTGTAAATGGGGTCCCCCTTGGTCCTAATTAGTCCCAGATAGTATGAGTTGATCCGCATGGGATACCTGGCGACCACCTCTTGAAGCCCTGAGCCGCCCGCCATAAAGGATTCCGGCAGGGCCCCGGGAGTGGTGATGCCTTGGGATATGAGCCTCTTCCACAAGGGCCTTTTTCTCTCGTCCATATCTCCTGCCACAAACAACCTTCAGCCTATCTCGATAATCTTCTGCCCTTTGGGCCCGCAGTTGAAGAGGAGATCCAATGCGGAAAGGTTCGGAACAAAATTGCCCCACAACTGGGGATAAACCAGGGGCCTGGGGCTGAAAAATTGAAGCCCAATCCCTGCCTCCTGAAACGCCTTTTGGTCCAGATATTTCTTGGCGCCGGCCTGTGCCAGAAAATCAGAAGCCCCAAGTCTCTTGCAGACCTCCAAAGATAGCCATGGTTCCTTTTCATCAATGTCCAGTTCCGAGAGAAGGCACATCCTGGTGGAGATCCCCAGGTGCTCCATGAGATACCCGATAATCCGAATATTTAGATCTATTAGCCTTTCGAACCCCTCGGTGAAGATTTGTTCAACAAATACCAGGTGATCCTCAAAAAAGGGGGCCTTGGCATAGGCGCTCTTAAAGCTACTCAGATGTTTCTTTGCCCAGCGTCCCTCGTGGCAGATTCTCACCTCGTTGATTCTCTGAAGCCCGAGGCCCTTTTTCCAGACCGGCACAGTCATCCAGAGCGTACCATGGTCATTCTTGAAGCGATTTCTGGTCAACCAGGTGGTGCCCTGGGGGAACTGGACTGAGTCCATAAGAACAAGGGCATCTGCGCGGAGGGCCTTTTCAAAAAAGCCTGGAAAGGGGGCGAAATAGGGTTGATAAGAAGATACGATCATTGATTGAAAGGGAGATCGGTATGTATCAATTCAAGTATCCCCTTTGAGGTGTACTCGGCTAAATCCGCCAGTCCGTCAAGGGGCATGAAAGATAAGGCGTTGGCCGAAAAAAGACAAGTAACAGATGCCTGAAACTCATCATCCGGGAGGTAAAAGATGTAGCACACGGCAATCTTAGGGAGGGGAGAAAGGATAAACCCGAAGTCGCCCCCGAGCCCCACTCTGCTGTTCTCACCATCAAAGGCCTCCTTGATACTCTCCTGCCTTTCTTGAATCAGGAGGGTGTGGGGAACGAGCACCTGTTCGCTATTGGCCCTGAAGGCTCCCTGGTAAGGCATGCTCCCGGGCAGGTCTTTAAATGACTTCAGTGGCTCTATCTGAATCGGATCAGGTGTAGCATTTATGGCATAAAGAGATACAAGAAGGCCCCTTGGGTCCTCCACTGGCTTACCCGACAAGGCGATCTTATCAGGGTAGATGGAGCAGTCCTGACCAAAGGCACGAAGATAAAATTGATCACCCCGTCTCTCTCCCCCAAGCATGTCTTCAAGATCTGCTGGTAGCCGGGAAAAGAGCTTTGATAGGTTTTCGTCTATGATCTTTGCATAATTCGTTCCCAAAACCAAGTGCCCCCATATTACCAAAGACCCTTTAGCGTGTAATAGATTAGCTTCTGGTACTCGATGATGACTTCCTTGAGGTATTTATCCGTCCTCCACCAGTCGCCGGCCTTGAAATTGGTGTAACGGGAGGGAGTCATTATGATCTTCAAGTCATCTTTATCAAAGACGTTTTTGAAAATCACCCGGGTGCACCGGGTCTGGGCTGGAGATGTTACGACGATAATGGAATGGTAGCCCTTTCTAGCGGCCAATTCCCTGACCATTTTTGCCTCTTCCAGGGATGAACTGGCCGGATGGTCGCTGGTTATGCAGGCAGACCGTGGAACCCCAAGGCCCTGTAACATCTCAATCAGGAGTTCACTTTCATGGGGGTAATGGACCCCCCTCGCCTTCAGGACCTCATCTCCGTCTGGCGGCTCCTCTCTCGGGATAAAGATCTTGGGTGCGTATCCCATCTTATAGACCTCAGCAGCCGCAAGGCCCTGTCCAACAGGTCTTCCTGCCATGCAGACAATGAGATC
>JAZDES010000248.1:0-2604 GCA_043808585.1 Pseudomonadota bacterium
CAATACATTCAAGCTGGCCTTCATGGTCGTTCTATTTTCGATGCTGTTCGCGATCCCCATGGCCTGGGCTGTTGCGCGCACCAACATGCCTCTGAAAAAAACGATACGAAGCCTGGTGGTCCTCACGTTTGCCATTCCCAGCTTCCTGGGAACCATCGGCTGGATCACCCTGCTGGGTCCAAGAGCAGGCAAGTTGAATCGCCTGCTTGTTTATCTGTTTGATCTGGACAAGGCCCCTTTCAACATTTTTTCCTTCGAAGGAATTGTCTTCTGTGCCTCTCTGTATGCCTATCCTGTCCTGTTTTTCGTCGTGAGCGCCGCGTTGGAGAATATGGATGCCTCTCTTGAAGACGCCGCGCAAATTCTGGGGGCCTCCAAATGGCGTGTCTTGATGTCCACCACCCTGCCCACCGTGGCGCCGGCCATCATCTCCGGGTTTATTCTGATTTTCCTGGAGGCTCTGGTGATCTTCGGGGTCGTCATATTCCTGGGATCCTCGATCGGGTTTGACACGGTGAGCACGAAGGTATTTCGACTCTTCTTTGAAATCGTACCCAATTTTGAAAGGGCCGCATCCCTGAGTATACCTCTGTTTCTGGTCACCTGTACGATCCTGATCTGCCAAAAAAAATTCATCGGGAGAAAGCAGTATACAGTCATTATGGGAAAGGCGACGCAGCCGCAGTTGATCAAGCTGGGGCTGTTGAAATATGCCCTATGCGGGTATTGCTTCCTGTTCATCAGCTTGAGCGTCTTCCTCCCGTCGCTGGCGCTATTGAACTTCGCCCTCTCCAAGGTAGTCGGGTATCCGTTGAGCTTGGAAAATTTCACCTTGGCGAACTTCGTGTACATCTTTTCGGATGAAACGTCGTTTCGAGCCTTTAAAAACAGTTTCATCCTTGCCCTGTCGGCCACGCTGATCTGTCTAGCCATGAGTGTTGTGATCAGTTGGATCGTCCAGAGATCGAAAATACCGGGCAGAGGGTCTCTTTCCTTCATGACCATGCTTTCAATGTCTTTCCCAGGGGTGGTTCTGGGGGTAAGTCTGGTGCTGGCCTTTACCAATAACCCGCTGAGGTTGTACGGGACCCTGTGGCTCTTCATGCTGGGATATTTCATCAAGGGTCTGCCGATGGCCTTTATGTACACTCAGGCAGCGATGAAGCAGCTTGGTGAAGATCTGGAACTGGCTTCCCGGATACTGGGGGCCAGTTGGTTCAGATCGATCCGGGATGTGACCGCACCTCTGATGAGTGGGAGCCTCCTGTCGGCCGGTATCATCATCTTTATTCTGAAGTTCAGGGACATGCCCTTGTCTATGTTTCTGTATTCCTCAGGAAATGAAGTGGTCGCGGTCTTGATCTACCAGTATCAGGAGAAAGGGGAGTATACCATGATGGCCGCAGGCGCCATCATCATCTTAATGATGAGCCTAATTTTGGTCCTAATTTCCAGAAAGCTCGTGGAGAAGGCGAAAACATCGTTGCCCAGTCAGGGTCGTTCGAATATTGCAGAATATTGATTGAAAATGCAGGGGGGCGTATGTCGAAAGTGAAGCTGCGGCTGTTGAATATCAGCAAACAATTTGATCATATCCACGCAGTTGACGGGTTCAGCCAGGATATCATGGACGGGGAAGCCGTTGCGCTCCTGGGTCCAAGCGGGTGCGGCAAGACCACCCTTCTGAGGATTATCGCAGGCTTTTTTGCACCCGACCAGGGGAGTATCTTAATGGATGGTGTGGAGATTACCTCCCCAACCAGGTTCATTCCCCCCAATAAGCGCAATATGTCCATGGTGTTCCAATCCTATGCCCTTTGGCCAAACCGGACGATGTTTGAAAATGTTGCCTACGGGTTAAAGCTTCGTAAAATACAGCCCGATCAGATTAAGGCCATGGTCGATGAGGTATTGGTGCTGGTCGGAATGACCGGCCGGGAATGCTGCTATCCTTCCGAACTCAGTGGCGGCCAGCAACAGAGGGTGGCCTTGGCAAGGGCTCTGGTTGTCAAACCGGATATCCTGCTGCTTGATGAGCCGCTCAGCAATCTGGATGCCAAGCTCAGGGTGCGTATGCGGGATGACATCAGGGAGATTCAAAAGAAATCGGGGATCACTTTCGTATATGTCACGCATGACCAGAATGAAGCCATGGCCATCGCCGACCGTATCGTCCTGATGCAGTCGGGAAAGATTATCCAGGTGGGTTCTGCCCAGAATCTATACCAGGAACCGAATTGTAAATTTGTGGCCAACTTTATCGGAACCGGAAATCATCTGGACGGTTTTATTGATAACGATGACGAGGAAGAGAACATGCTGGTGCTGACCACCGAGCATGGTGAAAAGATCTATGCCATCAATAGAAGCACTGCAGGGCCAGAAAGGCAAAAGAATAAAAAAGCGCTGGCTTTTATCCGTCCGGAAGCCATTTCACTCAAGCGGGGAAAATTTGCCAACGATAAAAATACATTCAGCGGTCGGGTCAAAAAACAGAAATATTATGGCAATCTAGTTGAGTATGAGATCCAAACAGAGCATCGAGCCCTGCTTGTACAGTCGAATCCGAAAGAGTTGTACCCGGAAGGCATGGATATATTTTTG
>JAZDES010000249.1:0-2998 GCA_043808585.1 Pseudomonadota bacterium
ATATATTTGCAGGGAAAAAACCTCGATGAGGCTATATCCCAATATCAGGCAATCTTAAAACAAAACCCGCAATTTCTCCCTGCCTACATGGCCCTTGGGACCATCTATGATCAGCAGGGCGAGGGGAAAAAGGCAGAGGGGTATTACAGGCAGTCCTTGAAAATCAAGCCGGACTTCGGACCGGCTGCCAACAACCTGGCCTGGCATCTGGCCCAAAGCGGCGGCAATATAGACGAGGCCCTGGGCTTTGCGCAGATCGCCAAGGAGCAGATTCCCAGGAACGCCGCGGTAATGGATACGCTCGGCTGGATCTATTATCTGAAAGGAAGTTACCTGAACGCCATCTCTGAATTACAGGACAGTCTGGAGCTTGATCCGAATAATCCGGTCATCAATTACCATCTGGGCCTGGCCTTTTATAAGAACGAGCAGCCCGATGCCGCAAGGGAATCCCTTGAAAAGGCATTGGAGATTAAACCGGACTTCGAGGGCGCCGATGAGGCGCGCCGGATCCTGCAAAATATCAAATCTCCGGGTGGATCCAAATAGAGGATTTGAAAGGGCTGAGCTATTATAAAAGCCTTACGTGAACATGAAACATTTCCCTTTTAAGATATTGTTGCTTTGTATCTTTCTACCTCCCATCTGTTATATCCTGACCATTCAACTATTGGAGGGATACTTTCAAAGACGTGAGTATTCGAATCTGAATAATGCCTTGATACAGAACCATGAAGCGCTTTACGAAGGTCTATACACGGTGAGGGAGGAGATTCACCGGAATATAGGGGCATACCTGAGCAAGAGCCTCAAATATAAGCTCGGCATCAGGACCCAGATTCTGGTCAAGACAAGAGAAGATCAAATCCTCTACCCAGCGCAATTCCGAAAGGCCCTCGATGACACATTCACCAGTGAGGATTTTACGGAGATTGACAACGAGGCCCTTAATTACATGGAGGTAGCCTCCGATAATTATCGTACTCTGAACAAAGGACTCGCCCTATCGGTCGGCGTCCAGATTCGGCACAATGGCTGGCTTTCTAACTCTATCCTGATCCTTTATCTCTCCATATCTCTCTTGATCCTTCAGCGGTTTGTCAGAAAGGGATTCAAAGAGATGGCAAGCAAGGCGACAGAGCACAAAGATGCCATCGCGCGCTTGTCCGATAAGCTGACCCAGGCAGAGTCGAAGCTCGAAGATGTGGAGGCAAAGGAGGGTGCGTACCACAAAAGGATACAGGAATTCGATAGAGAGAAGGAAGATCTTTCCACGGACATTGACGGGCTGCTGGATGAAATGGGAAAGCTGGAGGATGGATTAGAACGGCACAGACGCCTGAAGGAAGAGACGGAATTGGAGGTGCTTCGGCTCAGGGAGGAGATTGCCCGGTTAGCAGCCAGGCTGGAGAAACCCAAGCAGAAGAAGAAAAAGGTGGAGACGGCCAGCAAGAGGTTCAAGGTCCTTTATAAGAGATTGCTCTTTACTGATCGAGCCATCGAGGGATTCCTTTCCCTTCCCGATGAGTTTCAATTAAAGGCGGAAGAGATCATACACAAACTCAACGAGGACGAATCTCAGGTCGTCGTCCGGAGAAAGGTCTTTGGCAAAGGGGGCAAAACGAATGTCCTGGAGACGGAGTTCTCCTACTCAGGGAGGATATATTTCCAGAAGGACTCCCAGCCCAAGACAAAGATCGTGGCAGTCGGTACGAAAAATACACAGGAGCAGGATCTTTCCTATATTGAAAACTTTAGATAAATCAAAAGACTGACTTCAAGGATGAAAAGGTCATGGAAGACAAAAAAAAGCAGACCATCCTGGTTATCGAAGACGATCTCGATGTCCTTCAGATGATCATTAAGCATCTAAAATTCTTAGGCTTTGAAGTAATTATCGCCACGGATGGCATGGAGGGACTGAAGAGACTGGAGTCGGGCGACTTTGACATGGTGATCACGGATATTGTCATGCCCTTTGTGAGCGGTGTGGGCGTGGTGACCGCCCTCAAAGAGAAGAGGCCCCATATCCCGGTTATAGCCATCACGGGTTATGGCAAAGAACCCGAGGCGGCGGCTATGGAAAAAAAAGCGGATCTCGTGCTTGCCAAACCCGTCAAGATGTCTCTCCTGAAAGATCATATCATGACGCTCTTGGCTCCAAAGGGGGTGGATGAGTGAGCAAACCGAGACTCTACATCATGAACGGTCCGGATAAGGGAAAGTCCTATGAACTGGCGGGTGAAACCGTTCATGTCGGTCGGGTGAGCAATAACGATATAAGGATCAGGGAGAAATCGATCTCTCGCAGGCATCTTCAGATCCGGGTGAGGGGAGATAGATTTGTTTTAAAGGATTTAAACAGCAAGAACGGGACCTTCGTGAACGGGAAGCTGATTACGCCCGAGAAGGAATTTGAGGTGGAGGCCGGGCTTCCTGTTTCTATCGGCAGGATCGTCATCGCGCTTGGAAAGGAGTGCTCAGAGGATATCTTTTCCATTCAACAATTGAGTAATATCACCGGTGAATTTTCTGAAACGGCCTTGTTCACCGCCTATAAAGACAGACCCATGACGACCCCGAAAAACCTGGAGCTGATCTATAATGTGTCAAATGTCTTGATGCAGTCCCTGGATATTAACGAGACCCTGGAAAAGATCCTGGATCATATATTCGACCTCCTCAGGAGAATCGACAGGGGAGTCATCATTCTTTTAGATTATAGGACCGGTGAGATTTCAGATGTTATATTGAGGGCCCCAAAGACAGACGATGATGCGGAGGTTATCTACAGCCGGAGTATCGTCAACAGGGTCGTAAAGGATGGAAAGCCGATCATCATGCTGGATACCTTCGGCCAGGATCAGGCTGTACTTTCAGCGAGTATGGAATTGATGAAGGTCAGGTCGGTGATGTGTGTCCCTCTTATCAGCAGGTCTCAGGTCAGGGGGGTGATATACGTGGACTCCGTCAATAGACCCTATGGATTTCGAGAAGA
>JAZDES010000250.1:0-4701 GCA_043808585.1 Pseudomonadota bacterium
GAGGGACGACGTAGATGTCGCGGGTCTCCAGCATCTTCTTGACCGCGGGATCGTTCTTGTTGGCCGCCAGGTACACGGCCAGGGCGATGGGAACCTCGGTGCTCAGATGTTCGCGGGCATGATGCGTGCCCACGAACACGGCCCCGGGTTTTTTGCTGGGGGCGGTCCCTGATTCCGTGGTGTTGAAACGGACCGCCCAGATGTCGTAGCGTCCCTGCGCGCCCTTGCCTATGGAAAAGAGCGACACGAGCCTAGGGTTTGACCGGGCAAGTCCTTGGAGCTTCGTCAGCATGCGCGCGTAATTATTGTAGGCCTTGTCCTGCGGGGGAAAATCCCTGAGGAAGCGCTTGCGGTATTGGGATATGGAGACGCGGTATTCGACCTTGAACCCCATGGCCTCGAGTTTGCGTATGGTGTTGGCGTGGGCGATGCCTTCCACCGCATCAGACCGTATCTCCTCGATGGCCATGCCTGCCTCGGAAAGAAGGGTGCGCTGCTCGCGGCTCGCGGCATGAACCACGATCCAGTACCTCTGGTCCACCGGCGCCGCAGGAGAGCCTGCCGGAGCCTTGATTGAGGGGAGTTCCTCGGTCTTGGCCTCCTTCTTAAGCTGCTCAAGGGATTTATTATTGCTGTCGGCCGCGATCGAGGGAAGGGCGGCCATGCATAGGAAAAGGGCCAGAAGAGTCTTGGACATCGGTTTCTCCTTAGGGCTCGTCACGGCATTAGATCATAGGCCGTAATGCCTATTGTAGCCAGGGACCAAGGTCCTATGCAAGCTTGGGCCCAAGGACCTACTGCTCCGAAACCAGGATGACAAAACCCCGGGGCGCGAGCTCGAGCCGCAGCTTCCCTGAAGATGCATCGTAGACATCTCCTTTGAGGGCATCGCACCGGAAATGTACTCCCACGGTGACTTGATTGCGACCCACAGCTCCGAAGAGCCGGATGTTTGCATAGAAAAAGACGACCCTTTTTTGATCTTTTACACGAGCGGCACGACTGGCGTACCTAGGGGCGCACTTTATACCCATGGCCGTAAGATGGATAACACCCGGATAAAGGCACTTGAGTTGGGGGCAGAACCAGACGACAAGCACCTCCTGATCTTGCCCATGTTCCATATCGGCGGCGACAGTCATGTGTGGCCCTTTTTCTATGTGGGGGCATGTAACGTGATAATGGAGAAAAGATCTTTTGATCCTGACGCTACCCTCCAGGTCATTCAAGATGAAAAACTTACAGATGTTCAGATAGTCCCGACACAGCTGGTAGCAATGCTTGCCCGATCAAACTTCGACAAGTACGATCTAAGCAGTTTGAAGAGGATCTGGTATGCTGCCTCCCCGATGCCGGTGGAACTCTTACGCAAGGGGCTGGAGATATTCGGTCCTGTTTTTGCTCAAGGTTACGGGCAGACTGAATCAGGGCCTCAAGTTTCATTTTTGCCCAGGAAGGCCCATGAGGTTTTAGACAAGCCTCTGGAAGAACAAAGGGTACTGAGTTCCTGCGGACAGCCCAGTATTGGTGTTCATGTCCGGATAGTAGACGAGAACAACAGTGACGTTGAAGCGGGTATCCCCGGCGAGATCATCGTCCAGAGCGATTCCATAATGGTTCAATACTGGAAGAAGCCTGAAGAGACATCCGACGTGATCATTAATGGATGGTTGCACACTGGCGACATAGGGTATTATGATGAAAGAGGATATATCTATATCGTGGACAGAAAGAAAGACATGATTGTAACCGGAGGCGAAAATGTCTATCCACGCGAGGTGGAGGAGATTTTATATGGGCACCCTTCGATCGCTGAGGCAGCCGTTATCGGGATACCTGATTCAGTGTGGGTGGAGCGCGTACATGCAGAAATCATCTTGAGACAAGGGGTTACTTCCACTGAGGACGAGATCATTGCCTTTTGCAAGCAACACATAGCATCCTACAAGGCGCCCAAATCAGTTGAGTTCGTGAAATCGCTGCCCAAGAGCCCTCAGGGGAAAATCCTTAAAAAGGAGATCCGGTCGAAATACTGGAAATAACAAGCATCTGATTCAGAAGGGCACAATCGGAAAAATTGAACGCTTACAGGAGATTTTAGGAGTAATGGATGGAAGAAATTAAGAAAGTAAAGACGGTCTGCAGAAGCTGCCACGGTGGTTGCGGTGTTATCGCCCATGTGAAACATGGCAGGGTCACCAAGGTAGAAGGTGATCCCGACTCTCCCATAAGCCATGGGGCCATGTGCACCAAAGGGCTTGCTGTCACCCAGCTGGCCTATCACCCGGACAGGATCCTTTATCCGATGAAAAAAACCGGAAAGGGCTGGGAGAGGATTTCCTGGACCGAGGCCCTTGACACCACAGCCCAAAAACTCAATGAAGTCATCAAGAAATACGGCCCAGAGGCCATTATCGTCGGTCAGGGGACAGGACGGGACTACGAGAGCCATTTCTCCCGGTTCGGCAATCTCTTAGGCACCCCGAACATCCTCACGGCCGGACATATGTGTTATCTCTCACGCACAGGAGCTACCCTGATCACCTGCGGGAATTTGCCGGCATGTGACTATGAGAATAATCCCAGGTGCATTGTCATGTGGGCATGCAACCCTCTCTGGACCAACCCGGACGAATACAAGGGAGTGAGTTTCTGGCGGGCCTATGAAAAGGGGGCAAAGCTGATCGTCATTGACCCGAGGAAGGGCTTCCTGGCCAACAAGGCGGACCTGTGGCTTCAGGTTCGGCCGGGCACGGATGCGGCACTGGCCATGGGATTCTTTAACGTAATTATTGAAGAAGAACTATATGACTCTGATTTTGTGATGGAGCATATTCACGGTTGGGAGGCCTTTATAGAAAGGGTAATGAAAGATTACCCCCTCAACCGGGTAGAAGAGATCACCTGGGTAGAACAGGACCTCATACGAAATGCGGCTAGGTTATATGCCACTACGAAGCCAGCCGGAATCCATTGGGGCGTGCCGACCGAGCAGACCGTAAACTGTACGGACTTCACCAGGATTGCAACAGGCCTTATGGCCGCGACAGGGAATCTGGATGCGCCCGGCGGAAACGTCTTCCACGTACCTCCTCCGGTCAGGAAGGTCTCTGAGTTTTCAAGTCATAGGTCATTATCTGCCGAGCAGCAAAAGAAGCGCCTGGGAGGAGATCAATACAAGCTAGCTGCCAGGATGACCCTTATAACCCCGAAGTGTGCCTGGGATGCCATTCTGACCGAAAAGCCCTATCCGGTAAAGGCTGGATACCTTGTAGGCACCAACCCGGTAGTTTCAAGGGCCAATGCCGGAGAGGTTTATGCGGCCTTGAAAAAATTAGACTTCCTTGCAGTCTCCGATTTCTTCCTCACGCCCACCGCTGAATTGGCGCACATCTTCCTCCCTGCCGGCACCTGGCTTGAACAGGATCACGTCTCGGAAAACTGGAAGCGACACGGATATGTGCTGGCAAGACAGAAGGTCGTAGAGATCGGTGAGTGCTGGCAGGACCACAAGATATTCATGGAACTGGGTAAGAAAATGGGCCAAGAGTGGTGGGACACCGTGGAGGATGCCCTCAACTGGCTGCTTGAACCGGCCGGTCTGACATGGGAGAAATTCAAGAAAAAAGGCTATCTCAGGGGAGATATGAGATATTACAAGCACAGGGAAAAGGGCTTTTCCACCCCCACCAGGAAGGTGGAACTCTACTCCACGATTCTCGAGAAATGGGGTTTTGATCCCCTGCCAAAGTATACAGAGATGCCGGAAAGCCCTATATCCAGACCGGATATGGCCGAAAAGTACCCCTACATCCTGAACGCAGGATTGAGGACCCCCACCTTCTTTCACTCTGCAAACCGTAATATCCCCTGGCTCAGGGAGATCAGGCCCGATCCCATTGTGGAGATCCATCCGGAGACGGCCACAAGGCACAGCATCCGAGAAAAAGACTGGGTCTGGATCGAATCACCCCGAGGGCGAGCCAAACTGCGGGCCAAGCTCAATGACGGGATAGATCCCAGGGTGATTGTGGCACAGCATGGGTGGTGGTACCCTGAAATCACGAGTCCGGATCATGGCTGGGATATCTCCAACATCAATATGCTGACCGATAACTCCCATGAGTCCATGGACCCGGTAATGGGGGCAACCAGCCTGAGGGTCCTGCTTTGTAACATCTCGCCATACCCTTCCCACAGCGAATTCTCTTGACTTTCTCTTTATTTTCACTAAGATTGACTATAATTGCTCCGGAAGCCTTGAGCCTTAAGCCTAAACCCTATTTTTCAGAGTTTCCCCATGAATAAACACCTCAAAATGGGCCTACCCAACTCCTGACAGGAACTCTTTGTCCTGTTGGGAGAAAAACCTTTATGAAAAATCCGTCGTTCCCTTTCCCGCTGTGAGCAGTAACGTACAACGGATTAAGACAGGCATTTCAAATAATTGTCTATTGATAAAACATGCTGAGAAGCTAAAACCCGAAAGGTAGATGAGTCAAGAGTAGACTTGACCCCATTTTCATTTTGAATTTGTTAAGTATTTTTTTAAAGGGGATGATGCCTATGTATTATTTATCTGATATCACTACTGTCCAAAATAAATCCAAATCCGACTTTTTGGATAGATAAGTGCCTGATTTAATTCAATGCCCCTTGCCATCGGGAATTCAGGTTGCCTTGTCTTGAAGATGCTGTCCA
>JAZDES010000251.1:0-3571 GCA_043808585.1 Pseudomonadota bacterium
GTGTCTGCCCTCAGGAACACCAGATCTTTGTGAAAGTCGATAAAGGCGCCATCCTCCCTCATTTCTATTACGGGTGCATTTTCGAGGATCTGAACGCCTGCATCAAAAAGCCTGTTCCTGAGCTCCCGATAAAGGTTGCTCTCGAGCTTGACGCCGTTTTCGCCGAGCAGATGAAGGGTGGCAAGGGTAACCCGCTTTCCTTGCTCCGCGAGCTGGAGGGCAACCTCCATGCCGATAAGCCGTCCGCCAACAACCAACACCCTTTCGCCAACTTGGACCTCTCCCTTGATCACATCAGTGGCTTGAACCACATTCTTCCCGGTTACTCCTGGCGAATCGAGAATTCTGGGTCTCGCACCGGTAGCGACCACAACCACGTCCGGTTTGACCGTGTGAACCATTTCGATTGTGACCTCAGTATTGAGAACAGCCCTTACGCCCACATTTTCAAGGGCTCTCACGTGGTACTCGATGAAGCTGCCATAGTCTTCTTTATGAGGCTGCATGGCCGCAATATTCAATTGTCCTCCGAGTTTATCTTCCCTTTCATAGAGGGAAACGCGATGACCGCGTTCTGCCAGAACTCTGGCCGCCTCCATACCGGAAGGGCCCCCTCCGACAACCATGATTTTCTTGGGAGACGCACTCGGCTCGAGAGTGAATTCCTTCTCCCTGAGGACTGCCGGGTTTACCGTACAGGTCCGTCCGAGCCTTTGCATATGTTCCGGCCAGGCAGGGCGGTTCAGACAGTTATTGCAATAGATGCAACGACGAATATCTTCGACACGCCCCTCCATTGCCTTGTTCGGCAGCTGGGGGTCAGCCAGCAAAGCCCGGCCCATTGCGATGAAATCAGCCTTTCCCTCCTCGATGATCTTGGCTGCGAATTCCATATCCGATATCTTTCCCACTGTGATGACAGGCACGGAGACGACATTCTTGATGGCTTCTGCAACGTTCACGTTAGGCCCATTGGGAAAAAGGTAACTGGGGAACAGCCACTGGGTGGTTTCTGCTTCACCAACGGAAACGTGCAAGGCATCAGCGCCTGCCTCTGCGAAAAGAGGGGCCTGGATGATAGACTGTTCAACTGTTATGCCGCCCGGCATATAGTCGCAACCGCTGAAACGGAAGATGATCGGGAAATTCGGCCCCACCTTTTGCCGGACGCGCGAGATTAGTTGACAGGCAAATCTGGCCCTGTTTTCAGGGCTGCCCCCATATCGATCAGTCCTCCGATTGTCTCGTGGAGAAAGCCATTGGGTTATACCATAACCGTGGGCACCGTGGATCTCCACGGCGTCAAAGCCGGCGTCCCTTATTCTTCTGGCCGCCTCCGACCACTCATCAAGCATGTATTCGATATCTTCTAAAGTGGCCTCCTCAGGCGCCTGCCCTGTTCTCAGCCACGGGATGACGGAAGGCCCGAGGACCCTGGTTTCCCAAGGGCGTGGGATTTGATCGAGCCACTGGGTCAATATTTTTCCGTGATATATCACTTGCCAGGCTATCTTGCCGCCATTTTCGTGCACGGCCTTGGCCACCCTGGATAGGCCTGGAATAAACTTGTCGTGCCAGGCGCCGGATCTCCCCGGCGATCGCCCGATCCGCATCGCTTGTGCAGACTGAGCAATGATTAGGCCTACGCCCCCTTTGGCCCTTTCGACATAGAAGTCGATGGTTCTATCCTGAATAAAGCCCTCAGGACTATGGGAGCCGGTGCCAATAGGGGCCATGATGATTCTGTTTTTGAGTTCCAGGGATCCGATTTTACCTGATTCAAAAAGCTTAGCCATCTCTTTCATTTATAATCTTTCTTAAGGATTGTCGTGTTAAGTCATGGGTATTGAGTTCTTATTTGAAGACATATGGGTATGGGGTTCATCGATTTCAAGCAAAACAGGTTGCCTTGGGCCGAACAGTCGAACAGTTATAGAACGCTGTGATCCGAGACTTTCCGTGACAAGATCGATTTCTCGTGGTATTCCTGGAAACACGGGGCATTTGTTGTGCCATGCCAACGACTTGCTTTTGCTATACTGCCCAGGCCTTTAGAGATACCCGGCGAGGGCATATGATGTGATTGCTTTTTCCTTGACTCACAAAAAATGATATCTATACCCTCTCCCCAGAAAAGGCAACTTTTTATGTAACGTAAAAATCTCTGGAGGCCTTAGGTGACATTGCGTTTCAAGCAACTGTTTTGCAAAGGAGAAGACGATGAAGACTAAAGCAGCGGTCCTATACGAGTACGGGAGGCCTCTCGTAATTGATGAATTGGAGCTCGCCTCTCCAAAGGAGAAGGAAGTTTTGGTCAAGAATAAGGCGGCGGGTCTCTGCCATACGGATTTATCGATCATAAAGGGGGCCATACGGATGCCCCCACTTCCGTGCATACTTGGCCACGAAGGGGCAGGGGTCGTTCAGGAGGTGGGACCAGGGGTAACCAAGGTAAAACCTGGGGACCCTGTGCTCTTGATGTGGGTACCTGTCTGCGGTCAATGCTACTACTGTTTGAGAGACCAACCTTACCTTTGCGCGGAAAAGGATAAGACCCGAAGCGGCACCATGTTGGACGGGACACACCGTCTGAGAAAGGGAGCCCAGGATATTTACTCCATGCTCGGAGTGGGGTGTTTCAGTGAATACAATGTGGTCAGCGAGCAGAGCGTCCTCCCCATTGACCCGGGTGTTCCCTTCGAGATGGCGGCCGTAGTGGGTTGCGCTGTGATAACGGGTGTCGGAGCGGTCATCAACAAGGCCAAAGTGAAGCCGGGAAGCTCGGTGGCCGTGATAGGCGTTGGCGGCGTGGGGCTCAATGTGATTCAAGGGGCGGTTCTGGCCAATGCAACGAGGATTTTGGCCATTGATATTCTGGATAACAAACTTGAACTCGCCAAGGTGTTCGGGGCCACGCATGTAATCAACGCCTCCAAGGATGACCCCTTTGAGAAGGTGATGGAAATAACCAGGGGGATAGGGGCGGATTATGCCTTTGAGGTCGTCGGTAGCCCGGAGGCAAGCCTGACGGCCTTCAAGCTGATTCGGAGGGGGGGCTGTGCGGTGATTGTTGGGGTTCCGGATCTGGATGCAAAGTTGACGGTTCCCCTTGTCGAAGTCCCTGTGATGGAGAAGAGCATATTGGGCTGCAATTACGGGTCTGGGGATATGCGCTTTGACCTGATAACCTTACTCGATCTTTACAAATCCGGGCGGATTAATCTAAAACAACTGGTGACCAATCGATACTCCCTGGAGGAGATCAATGCCGGTTTTAGGGATTTGGAAACCGGGAGGAACGCCAGGGGGGTGATTGTTTATTCCTAGGAGATCGATTGGGACACCCTTTTCGCCAATTCAATTACGCCCAGCCGAGTTGTTGGGTTCGTAATAGTTTAGCGCTTTGAAAACACTGAGGAGTAAGATAACAGACCGCGAGGGTCTTTTTTCAAAAGGACGTAAAGGACGGCATCATTTCAAAGAACGGCAGTGAGGTCTTGAACCTCGTTACGGAACAGCCCCATAAGAGGATGTCCCTATGAAGAGCCCTCTCCCCTGCCTGGCAGAAACT